>NZ_JAEBEI010000005.1:0-414307 GCF_046548775.1 Amycolatopsis sp. cmx-4-61
CGAACGCTGCTTCAACCGCCTCAAACAGTTCCGTGCCATCGCCACCCGTTTCGACAAGACCGCTACCTCCTACCGAGGGTTGATCGACCTGGCCACCCTGCTCCTCTGGCTTTGAGGACACGCCCTAGCGGCGGGAGCGGCGCAGGCGGAGGGCCAGCAGGGTGCCGAGGACGCCGGTGACCACGCCGACCGTCGCGGGCACGGCCATCGGCGGGTCCACCACGACCACCGGCTCCAGCACCACCGGCGCCGGCGGCTGGACCGGCTTCGGGGGCGCGTCCGAGCCGGTCGCCGTCCACGCCGTGACGAACACGAGCAGCCGGGCGACGAGCGAGATGAAGAAGATCAGGCCGATCACCGAGCCGAACGCGATGCCGGTCGGCGAGTCGCCGATGAGCCGCAGGTAGAACCCGCCGGCCAGCTTCAGCACCTCGAACCCGATGGCGAGGGCGACCGCGCCGCGGACCGCGCTGCGCACGCCGACCTTCTGCCGCGGCAGCCGGGTCAGCACCCACAGGAACACCAGCCAGTCGGCGGCCAGCGACAGCGGCACCGAGGACGCCGACACGAGCTGGTGGCCCCAGCTCGTGTCGTCGAGGCCGGCCAGCCGGAGCAGGTAGCTGCCGAGCGCGGTGCCGGAGATGGTGAGCGTGAACGACACGAGCAGCGCCGCGGTCAGGCCGAGCAGCGCGAGCAGGTCGACGAGGATCAGCCGCGGCAGCGACTGGTCCGACCGGTTCTGCCCCCACAGGGCCGTCAGCGAGTCCCGCAGCGCGTTCATCCAGTTCCAGCCGGAGTAGAGGCCGATGGCCAGGCCGAGCACGCCGACGCTGGTCCGCTGCTCGACGAAGCCGGTGAGCAGTTCGGTGGCCTTGTCACCGAGCCCGCCCGGCAGCGTGCTGACGATCGCGTGCACCAGCGTGTCGAGCAGGTGCGGCTGCGTGGCCAGCACGAACCCGGCGACCGACGAGGCGACCATCAGCAGCGGCACCAGCGACAGCAGGCTGAAGTAGGTGATCGAAGCGACGTAGTGGTAACCGCCGGAGTCGATGTAGCGGTTGGTCGCGCGGGCGATGTGGTCCAGCCACCGGTACCGGGCGCGAGCCCGGGCCCAGGGGCTCGGGGCCTTGGGGGAACTGTTCACGAAGACTGTCTACCCAGCCGGAGCCGTCTTTGCGCAGGCAACACGCAGATCAGCCGAGAACCACCGGACCGGACCCGTCGTCGGCGGGCAGCGCGGCCTCCGTCGTGGCGAAGACGGTGCTGCCCAGGAAGCCGAGTTCGCCGCCGAGCGTGGCGAGGAAGGCGGTGTCGGCGGTGTCGCGGCCGGTCGAGATGCGGAGCAGGGTCTGCCGCGGGGGGGAGGCCGGGCGCGTAGACGGCGGCGTAGCGCGCGGGGATGTCGAGGAACCGGGACAGGGTGATGCAGACGTGCGCGAAGTCGCGGCAGACGCCTTCGCCGGCGAGCAGGGTGTCGACGGCGTCGGCGGCGGGACCGACCACATAGGACAGTCGCTCGTGGACGTGCCGGACGACGGCTTCGACCTGCCTGCGCGGGTTCCGGAGCTTGACGAGTTCTCGCGGCACGAGCCCGGCGACGCGGTCGGACGGGCAGTACCGGCTCGGCCGGGTTCGGGCTCGGTCAGCGCGCGTTCGGCGTGGCAGGTGACGCGGTGCTCGCCGGTCGGCAGGTCGAAGACCTCGGCGCGGGTCCCGTGGCCGAACTCGACGTCGACGGTCGCTCGCGCGGCCATCGCCCCAGGATGCCACCGGCTGGCAGAATCGCCGGGTGACCGACATCGTGGTGTTCCACTCCGTGCTCGGACTGCGCCCCGTCGAACTCGGCTTCGCCGACCGGCTGCGGGCGGCGGGGCACCGCGTCACCACCCCGGACCTCTTCGACGGCCGGACGGCATCGACGCTCGACGACGGCTTCGCGCTGAAAGACGCCGTCGGCTGGGAGACCATCACGCGGCGGGCCCACGACGCGGTGCGCGACCTCCCGGCGAAGACCGTGCTGGTGGGCGTGTCGATGGGCGCGGGGGTGGTCGAGACCGTGCTGCCACACCGGCCCGCCGCGGCCGGCGTCCTGTTCCTCCACGCCCTCGGGGCCCTGCCGGCCCGCGCGGGTCTGCCGGTGCAGGTCCACGTCGCCGATCCCGACCCGATCGCCCCTCCGGCGCAGGTGGCGGCCTGGCGCGAAGCAGCGGCGAAGTCGGGTGCCGACGCCCGGGTGTACACCTACCCGGGCATCGGCCACTTCTACACCGACGCGGCGGGTCCGGAGTACAACGCCGCCGCGGCGGAGCTCACCTGGGACCGCGTTGCCGCGTTCCTTTCGGATTTCGGGTAGCCGGCCGTCGCCCGGCCCACGAACTCCGGGCGACGATCGACCACCGCCCGCATCGAGGTCCGGCTGAGTCCCGCGGGACCGGCGGACTCAGCCGTAGTGCACCGGGTAGTGCTTGATCCCGTTCAGCCAGCTCGACCGCAGCCGCACCGGCGGCGCCGCCTCGGAGATGCCCGGCAGCACGTCCGCGATCGCGTTGAAGATCAGGTCGATCTCCAGCCGCGCCAGGTTCGCGCCGATGCAGTAGTGCGAGCCCGTTCCGCCGAAGCCCACGTGCGGGTTGTCCTCGCGGAAGATGTCGAACTTCTCCGGGTTCTCGAAGACTTCGTGGTCGAAGTTGGCCGAACTGTAGAACATGCCGACGCGGTCGCCCCTGCGGATGTGCGCGCCGCCGAGTTCGGTGTCGCGGGTGGCCGTGCGCTGGAACGCGACCACCGGGGTGCCCCAGCGGACGATCTCGTCCGGCGCGGTCTTCGGCCGCTGCTCCTTGAACAGCTCCCACTGCTCCGGGTGGTCTAGGAACGCCTTCATGCCGTGGGTGATGGCGTTGCGGGTGGTTTCGTTGCCGGCCACCGCGAGCAGGATGACGAAGAAACCGAACTCGTCGGAGCCGAGGGCCTCACCGTCGACGTCGGCCTGGATCAGCTTCGTGACGATGTCGTCCATCGGGCACTTGCGGCGGTCCTCGGCCATGTTCCACGCGTAGCCGATGAGCTGCGCCGACGCCTCCAGCGGCGCGACCTCGTACTCGGGGTCGTCGTAGGCGACCATCTGGTTGGACCACTCGAAGATCTTGAGCCGGTCCTGCTGCGGGATGCCGATCAGCTCGGCGATCGCCTGCAGCGGCAGCTCGCACGCGACATCGGTGACGAAGTCACCCGACCCCTTCTTGCGCGCTTCCGAAGCGATGCGCTCGGCGCGGTCGCGCAGCGTGTCCTCGAGCTTGGCGATGGACCGCGGGGTGAAGCCCTTCGACACGATCCGCCGCAGCTTCGTGTGCTGCGGGGCGTCCATGTTGAGCAGCACCAGGCGGTTCGCCTCGAGGTTGTCCTCGGTCATGTTTTCGTCGAAGCGGATGATGGCGGTCTTCTCCCGCGACGAGTACAGCGTGCTGTCGCGCGAGACCTCCTTGACGTCCGCGTGGCGCGAGACGACCCAGTAGCCGTCGTCGCGGTAGCCGGCGGCGTTGTGCTTCTGGGGGTTCCACCACACCGGGGCGGTCCGCCGCAACTCGGCGAACTCGGCGACGGGAAGTCGCTCCGCCAAGAGGTCCGGATCGGTGAAGTCGAACCCGGCGGGGATGAGCGGAGCGGCCACGTTGCCTCCCACGGTTCGGCTTGGAACACGTTCTAGCTTGGATTGAAGCATACGGCGTTAACCAACGGAAGACCGTGAGTGAAACCCGTTTACTAAACCGATGAGGCCAGGTGAGCGTGCGCTCACCGTCGGAAGATCAAGAAGGGGTCGAACCTGCGCGGACTTGCACAAAACAATAACTTATTCTAGTTTCTGCGGTGGTGAACAGTGTTTCCCGACGAAGGGGACGACATGGGCGTGCCGGTCATCGTCGAAGCCGTGCGGACGCCGATCGGCAAGCGGAACGGCCTGCTGGCCGGCCTGCACGCGGCCGAACTGCTGGGCGCCGCGCAGCTCGCCCTGCTCGACCGCGCCGGGATCGACCCCGCGCTGGTCGAGCAGCTCATCGGCGGCTGCGTCACGCAGGCGGGCGAGCAGTCGAACAACGTCACGCGCACGGCGTGGCTGCACGCGGGCCTGCCCGAGACGGCGGGCGCGACGACGATCGACGCCCAGTGCGGCTCGGCGCAGCAGGCCACCCACCTGATCGCCGGCCTGATCGCGGCGGACGCGATCGAGGCGGGAGTCGCGTGCGGCGTCGAGGCGATGAGCCGGGTGCCGCTCGGCACGAACCGCGCCGGCGCGTCCCCGCGGCCGTCGTCGTGGTCGATCGACCTGCCGAACCAGTACGGTGCGGCCGAACGCATCGCGGTCCGCCGCGGGCTGACGCGGGAGGACGTCGACCGGTTCGGTGCGGCGTCCCAGCGGAAGGCCGCGGCCGCCTGGGCGGCGGGCCACTTCGACCGCGAGGTGGTGCCGGTGAAGGCGCCGGTCCTTTCGCCGGATGGCGCTCCGACGGGCGAGACGCGCTTGGTCGCGCGCGACCAGGGCCTGCGCGAAACGACGGTGGAGGGCCTCGCCCGGCTCAAGCCGGTGGTCGAGGACGGCATCCACACGGCGGGCACGTCCTCCCAGATCTCCGACGGCGCGGCAGCGTTGCTCCTGCTGGACGCGGACCGGGCAGCGGCGCTGGGCCTGCGTCCGCGGGCCCGGATCGTGGCGCAGGCGCTGGTCGGCGCCGAGCCGTACTACCACCTGGACGGCCCGATCCGCGCGACGGAGCGCGTGCTGTCCCGGGCCGGGATGAGCGTGGCCGACGTCGACCTGTTCGAGGTCAACGAAGCGTTCGCCTCGGTGGCGCTGTCGTGGCAGCAGGTGGTGGCGCCGGACCCGGCCCGGGTGAACGTCAACGGCGGCGCGATCGCCCTCGGTCACCCGGTGGGCAGCACGGGAGCCCGGCTGCTGACGACGGCGTTGCACGAGCTGGAGCGCCGGGACGCCTCGACGGCCCTGGTGACGATGTGCGCGGGCGGGGCGCTGGCCACGGCGTCGATCATCGAACGGCTCTAGCCCGGCCGGTGGGCGTCCACCTCGATTTCGATCTTCATCCGCGGGTCCGCCAGGCCGCATTCCAGCATCGTCGCGGCCGGGCGGACGTCGGCGAACGCCTTGCGCAGCACCGGCCAGCACGGCTCGAAGTCCGCGCGCGAAGGCAGCAGGTAGCGGACGCGGACCACGTCCGCGAACGTGCAGCCCGCCTCGGCCAGTGCCGCCTCGATGTTGCGCAGGCACTGGGCCGCCTGCTCGACGACGTCGTCGGAGATGGTCATCGCCGCGTAGTCGAAGCCGGTCGTGCCCGAGACGTACACGCGATCGCCGTGCACCACGGCGCGGGCGTAGCCGATCCGTTCCTCGAAGGTGGACCCGCTGAGGATCGCTCGCCGTTCCGTCATACCGCGCACATTAGCTTGCGGCCCTTGTGCTTCACTTCGATGCATGATCTCGGAGAGCCGCTGCCCGGTGGAGGACGGTGAGCTCCTCGTCCGCCGCGGCGGCGAGGGCCCGGCACTGCTGCTGATCGCGGGCGGCACCGGATCGGGCGACGCCTACCGCGCGCTGGCGAAGCAGCTGTACGCGGATTACACCGTGATCACCTACGACCGGCGCGGCCACTTCGGCAGCACGGACACGACGACGGGCCCGGTCCCGGTTTCGCTGCAGGCGGACGACGCACTGTCGGTCCTGGACCACGCCGCCGCCGACGGCCCGGCCCGGGTGTTCGGCTCGAGCGCGGGCGCGCTGATCGGCCTCGACCTCGTCGCCCGGCACCCGGACCGCGTCACGACGCTGGTCGCGCACGAACCCCCGGCGGTCCACCTGATGCCGGACGCGGGCGGCTGGCTCGAAGCGGCGGCGGAACAGGTCCGGCTGGCCCGTTCGGGTGAGCTGATGGCCGCGGTGACGCGGTTCGCGGACGCGATCGCGGGCGCGGCGCTGCCGAACCTGCCGAACCTCCGGCTGCCGCACGAGGCCGACTGGCTCCGGCTGTTCGACCGCGAGCTGACGGAGTTCTTCGACTACCTCCCGGACCTGCGCGCGCTGCGGAAGGCGAGCACGGAGATCTTCCCGGTGGCGGGCGAGGGCAGCCGCGGCCGCTACCACTACCAGCCGGCGAAGATCCTGGCGCTGGAGCTGGGGTTGCCGTTCACGGAGGTACCGGGATCGCACCTGGCGCCGCAGCGGAACCCGGCGAAGTTCGCCGCGGCGCTGAAGGAGCTGCTGACCCCGGAGTCCTGACGGACGGCACGGGGTCAGACCACCCGGATGCCGTCCTTCCAGACCTCCCGGACGTTCGACGCCAGCGCCGGGAAGTCGTACGGGTCCCCCGCCACCACCACGACGTCCGCGCGCAAGCCCGGCTCCAGCCGGCCCAGTTCGCCGTCCAGGCCCATCAACCGGGCCGCCGAGGACGTCGTCGCCTCCAGGACGTCGCCCGGTGTCATGCCGCACGCCGCCATCAGGGCCAGTTCCTCGAGGTTCGTGCCGTGCGGGCCCACGCCGCTGTCCGTGCCCATCGCGATCCGGACCCCCGCCGCATACGCGCGGCGGACCGAGTCGCGGTGGACCTCCACCACTTCGCGCGCCTTCGCCACCACCGCCGAGGGCAGGTCGACGCCCGCGTCGGCCGCGCGGACGACGTTGACCGGCGCGATCAGGGTGGGAACCAGCCAGGTCCCGTGGCCGAGCATCAGCTCGATCGCCTCGTCGTCCAGGTAGATCCCGTGCTCGATCGACCGCACGCCGGCGCGGACCGCGTTCTTGATGCCCGCCGCGCCCTGGGCGTGGGCCATCACCGGGCGGCCCTGCATCGCCGCCTCCGTCACCAGGATGTCCAGTTCCTCCGGCGTGAACTGCGAGTGCCGCGGGTCGTCGCGCGGGGACAGCACCCCGCCGGTCGTGCACACCTTGAGCACGTCCGCGCCCGCGCGCAGCATCGTCCGGGCCACCCGGCGCATCTCGTCGGGCCCGTCGGCGGTCGCGTCCGGCCGGCCCGGGTGCGGGACCATCAGCGGCACGCACAGCCCCGACGGGTGCCACGCGTCGCCGTGACCGCCGGTCGCGCTGATCAGCCCGACCGAGATCTGCAGCCGCGGGCCCGGGATCAGCCCGTCGTCCACCGCCTGCTTGATGCCGAGGTCCGCGCCCGCCGCGTCGCGGACGGTCGTGATGCCCAGGCCCAGCGTCGCCCACAGGTTCCACGCGGCTTCGTAGAACTGGTAGGAGAACGGCTTCTGCACCCGGGACAGCAGCCCGATGTCGGAGATCGTCACGTGCACGTGGCAGTCGAAGAGCCCGGGCAGCAGCACCGTGCCGGTGCAGTCGACGCCCTCGTCGCCGTCGAGGTCCGTGCCGACGTCGACGATCCGGCCGTGCTCGACGACGACGTCGGCCGGGGCCGGGTCCGCGCCGGTGCCGTCGAAGACCGAACCGCCGGTGAACACCGTGCGCGTCACGCTGCCTCCACAAGAGATTTCCGCCGCGGTGCCGCCACCGCGGCCGCCGCGAGCACGACGACATTCGCGCCGAGGCCGACCAGGCCGACGTTGACCGTGCCGACGAGGTGGGTGTCCACAAAGGTCAGCCAGAGCACCACGAGCTCGCCCGCGACCAGCCCGGCCAGCACCGGGCCCTTGCCGACCGGCACGCGCCGCAGGAACGCCAGCAGGTTGGCCGGGGCGAGCTGCACCGACCCCGAATAGGTGAGCAACAGCAGGTTGGCCAGCAGATCCGGCCGGAAGATGCCGAGCACGAGGGCCAGCGTACTCGCGAGGACAACCGTGCCGTGGTTGATCCAGAACTGGCGGCGGCCGCTGCGGACGCGCACGATGTTGCGCGCCACCAGCGACGAAATCCCGATCAGGATCCCGGCCGCCGGGACCATCGCGGTGGCCGTCGCGGCGACCACGACGATCCCGGTCACCCAGCCGGGCAAGGCGTCCTTCGACAGCGTCAGCAATACGCCGTTCGGGTCACTGCCCTTCGGCACCACGAGGATCGCCGCGAAGCCGATCACCATCGGCAGCAGCAGGCTCAGCTCGTACACGGGCATCCAGGCGTAGTTGCGCCGCAGCACCTTCGGGTCGCGCGCCGACATCAGCGCCGGCCACGAGTGCGGCAGCGTCATCAGCCCGACGCCGATCGCGCTGACCAGCATGCTCGTCACGAACCAGACGTGGTCGTTTGCTCCACTGTGGACGATGAGCTTCTCGGGGTGCAGCTGTTCGACCTTGTGGAACACCGCCGGGATGCCGCCCGCGAAGTGCGTCGGCACCGCGATGATCAGGACGACCAGCGCGACCAGCATGATGCCGTCCTTGAAGTAGGACGTCGCCGCGACGCCGCGCAAGCCGGCCCACAGCACGAACGCGACGACCAGCACGCTGCCGGTCACCATGCTCAGCGTCCCGGACGCGGTGTCGCCGGTGACCAGCCGGACGATCAGCCCCAGGCCGGTGATCTGCAACTGCAGGTACGGCAGCACGAAGACGACGCCGAGCACCGCGGACAGCGTGCCGAGCGTCCGGCTGGCGTAGCGGTCCTCGAGGAAGTCGCCCTGGGTGAGGTAGCCGCGCTCCTTCCCCATCGTCCACAGCCGTTTCGCGAGGAAGAACAGCACGACGTAGGCGATCGGGACGTACGGCAGGGCGTACATCGCGGCGACGCCGCCGGAGAAGGCGAGGCCCGCCATGCCGAGGAAGGTGAAGGTGGTGAACACCTCCCCCGCCTGCAGGAACCACATCGTCACCGCGCCGAACCGGCGGCCGCCGACGGTCCATTCCGCGAGGTCGGCGACGGGCGTGCGCCGACCGACGAACCCGAGGACGCCGATCAGCACGATGCCCGCGAGGGTGAAGGCGAGGATCATCCGTCGTCCTCCTCCGCGCGCATCAGGCGTTCCGACAGCAGCAGCGCCGGGGTGAACATGAGGCACCAGAACGCGCCCCACACGATCATCCGCGGCAGGCCGAGCCACAGGCCGGTGGTGTTGACGAACGGCAGGAACGGCATCAGCACCAGGGCGAGCACGGGCAGCAGCGGGGGCCAGTGGTAGCTGCGCACGGCGTCACCCGGCCAGCAGCCCGAGCCGGCGGACGGCGAGTTCGGCCAGCAGCGCGGCGCCGTCGCCGAGCACGCTGTCGTCGAAGCGGGCGCGCGGCGAGTGGTTGTCCGGGGCGGTCGCCGGGTCCGTCGGGCACGCGCCGAGGAAGAGGTACGCGCCGGGCACCCGCTCGAGGACCCGGGAGAAGTCCTCCGAACCGGTGATCGGATCGGCCATCTCGGTGAAGCGTTCCTCGCCGAAGACGTCGCGGATCGTGTCGGCGACGAAGCCGTACGCCTCGGCGTCGTTGACCGTCGCCGGGTACTCGGGTTCGTAGGTGACGTCGATGTCGAGGCCGTGCGCCTGGGCGATGCCGCGGCAGACGCGCACCGCCCGCTCCCCCACCCGCGCGGCGACTTCCGGCGAGAACGACCGCAGCGTCGCCTCGAACACCGCGTCGTCCGGGATGATGTTGCGCCGCGTGCCGGCGTGGAACGAGCCGACGGTGACCACGACCGGGTCGAAGACGTCGAAGGTGCGCGTGACCATCGTCTGCAGGGCGGTCACCATCTCGCAGGCCGCCGGAATGGGGTCGCGGGCGTCGTGCGGGGACGAGCCGTGGCCGCCGTCGCCCTTGACCCGGACTTCGAGGGCGCCGGAGGCCGCCATCAGCGTGCCCGGGCGGGCGACGAAGTGGCCCTTGGCGTAGCTCGCGGCCGAGACGTGCAGGCCGTAGGCGGCGTCGACGGGCCGGCCGGACGCCGTCAGCACGCCTTCGTCGATCATGCGGCCGGCGCCGTCCCAGCCTTCTTCGCCGGGCTGGAACATGAAGACGACGTCGCCGGGCAGGTCTTCTTTGCGGGCGGCGAGCAGCCGGGCCGCGCCGACCAGGCCCGCGGTGTGGAGGTCGTGCCCGCAGGCGTGCATGGCGCCGTCGAGGGTCGAGGTGAACTCCTCGCCACTGGCCTCGGTGACCGGGAGCGCGTCCATGTCGCCGCGCAGGAGAACGGTGCCGCCGGGTTTGCCGCCGGGTTCGCCGCCGGGTTTGCCGCCGCGCAGGACGGCGGTGATCGACGACAGGTTCTTGCCGAGGGTGAGTTCGAGCGGCAGGCCGTCGAGGGCGCCGAGCACCCGCTCCTGGGTCCGGGGCAGGTGCAGGCCGATCTCGGGGATCCGGTGCAGGTCGCGGCGCAGGGCGACCAGCTCGTCGAGCAGGGCGGCGGCATCGGAGCGCAGGGTCATCCGCCGATCATGCGAGAGTCGAGCACAATGGCCGGGGAAAACGGCCGGAACCACCGTTTCGAGGGCTTATGAGCGAAGAATCCGCCATGCTGGCCGAGCAGGACCTCAAACTGGCCGACGCGCTCCAGGCGGCGCCGCGGGCGTCGTGGTCGACGCTCGGGGACGCGCTCGGCCTGAGCGCGGTGACGGTGGCCCGCCGCTGGGAGGCGCTGGTGGAGCGCGGGGACGCCTGGCTCACAGCGTACGCCGGCGGCGAGCTGCTCTCGCAGCTGGCGCTGGCCTTCGTGGCGATCGACTGCGAGCCGGGGGCGGTGTTCTCCGTCGCGGCCGCACTGGCCGCGGACGTCCACGTGGCCACGGTCGAGTACGTGGCCGGGCCCTGCGACCTGCTGGTCCACGTCGTCACGCCGTCGCTGCGGGACCTCGGGGCGCACGTGGCGGGCCGGGTGGCGGCGGTGCCCGGCGTGGCGCGGGTGCGCACGGCGCTGTCCCCGCGGATGTTCACCGAGGGCAGCCGCTGGCGGGTCCGGGCGATCTCGCCGGGCCAGCGGGAGGCGCTGTCGCCGAAGCCGCCACGCCACCGCGCCCCGCTGCGGTTCGACGCGGCGGACCGGGCCCTGGTCCTGGCCCTGGGCGCGGACGCCCGGGCATCGGCGGCGGCGCTGGCGGGCTCACTGGGCGTCGGGGCGACGACGGTGCGCCGCCGGCTGGACGCCCTGCTGGGCCGCGGCGCGGTCCGCGTCCGGTGCGAGATCGCGCGTTCGCTGTCCCCGGCACCGGTGACGGTGACGCTGTGGCTGCGCGTGCCACCGGACAAGCTCGAGACGACGGCCCGGTCGCTGGCGATGGTGCCGGAGGTCCGGATGTGCGCGGCGTTGACCGGCGACGCGAACCTGATGCTGGTGCTGTGGCTGCCCGCGCAGCACGAGGTGGTCGCGGTGGAGGCGCAACTGGCGGCGAAACTGCCGTGGCTGGAGATCACGGGCCGGGCGGTGACGCTGCGGAGCGTCAAGCTGATGGGCCGGTTGCTCGACCCGGCGGGGCGGGGAGCGGGCCGGGTGCCGCTGGACTTCTGGGCCGCGGTCCCCGTGCCGGAGCACGGGGACCGCAGCGTTCACCGGTCCGGGGGATGAGGGGGGTGAGGTGGAGGGAAGCATCCCCCGGGACCGGGGTTCGTGGGGCCGGGTGACCGAAGGGCGGTCGGCGGGCCGGGCTTTCGGGGCTGGTTCGGTGCGGTTCGGGTCTGGTGTGGACCGGGACGAAAGTCGCGTGATCGAGGCTGGAAGTTGCGTGATTCGGGACGGATCTCGCGTGATCGGGCCCGGGTCTCACGTGATTTCGGTACTGAGCTCGGATGCAGGAACGGGTCTTGCGCGTGATTGGCGGGGCATCTCCCGTGATTGGAGAGGCATCACACGTGATTGGGAAGTCGACTCGCGTGATTGAAGGGTCGACTCGCGTGATTGAAGGGTCGACTCGCGTGCCTGGCGGGTTGGGGCTGGAGGGTCGGTGGGTGGGAAGGGGGTTCCGGCGCGGTGGATGGGGGGTGAGGTGGAGGGAAGCGTCCACCGGCCGGAACTCGCGGGCGGGAGCGACTCCCGCCTTCTCCTCCTTCGCTGATCCGGCTGCACCGGATCGGTGGGGTGAGGAATCCCGGCCCGGTGGACTTGGGGGTGAGGTGGAGGGGAAGCGTCCACCGGGCCGGGGCTCGGGTGCGGGAGGGGGTCCCGCGGTTGGTGCGGGAGGGGTCCCGCGGTTTGCGGTGGAGCGACCGGCCCGGCGGACTTCGGGGGGGTGAGGTGGAGGGAAGTGTCCGCCGGGCCGGGGTCTGGGTGCGGGTCAGTGCCCGCTGGGGGATCGGGCCGAAGCCTGTTGGATCGTGGGGCGGCGGGCCGGGTCCGCCTTGCCGCCGTTGGGTTCCGGCGCGTGCCACGTGCCGCCCGCGCCGTCCGCGAGCAGCGACGGCCACTTCCGCGCGCACGCCCCGTCGCAGGTGGACTTCCCGGAACCGCGCTCGCCGGCTGCTGCTGCGCCCCGAGCACCAGCGGCGTACGGGTTGGTCCCGCAGGCCGCGACCAGCGCGCGTCCGGCAACGGTGAGCGGCGCGGCAACGGCCGGGCGAGCACGGTTCATCGGAAGTTCTCCTTCCCGGCAGTCGAAGCAACCGGAACTGCTATTCGGCGCAGGCCCGGCCGGAGTTGATGCAGTTGACCAGGCGGCCCATGATCTGCCGGCTCATCACGTTCGCGAAGTCGTCGTGGTCGGAACGCGGGTTGTGCTTCTCCTGGGCGAAGGCGTCCACTTTGTACTCGCCGTTCTGCTGGACGTCCTGCGGGACGTTGTAGACCAGCGTCACCTGCAGCTGCGGCACGTTCTTGAACCCCTGCGGGCACTTGCCCTGCTGGTCGGCGAACACAATGTGGCTGCGGTGGTCCTTGCTGTCGGTGTTCTTGCCGTCCCAGCAGTTCGGGAAGGCGTGGATCCGCTCCACCTTGCTGCCCGCCGGGCAGATCGGGTACAGGTCGGTCAGCCGGTCCTCGAACCCGGTGCAGGTCCAGCTCGGCCGGGCGTTCTTCGGGCCGTTGGTGCTCTGCTTGGCGTCACCGTAGAGGATCCGCAGGCCGAGCGGCATCGCGACGACGTCCCGCGCACCGCCGCCGATGAACTTCAGCGTCGCCGACTCCGGCTCGATGATCGTGCCGTCGTTGTCGCCGACTTCCTTGTTCGCGCCCTGGACACCACCGAGCTCGTCCTGCTGCTGGCCCTGGTTCTGGTTGGCCTGGTTCTGGTTCTGGTTGGCCTGGTTCTGGTTCTGGTTGGCCTGGTTCTGGTTGTTCTGGTCCTGCTGCTGGTTCTTGTTCTGGCCCTGCTTGTCCTGCTGCTGGTTCTGATCCTGCTGCTGGTTGTTCTGGTCCTGGTTGCGCTGGCGACGCTGCTGCTGGCCGTCCGGGTTCTGGTTCTGGTCACCCTGCTGCTGCGCGCTGCGGCCCGAGCGGCCGCCACCCTGGCCCTGGCTGTTGCGCTGCTCCTGCGCGTCCTTGGCGTCCTGGGCGCTCTTGTCCTGCTGGACGTCGCCCGTCTTGCCCTTCTGCTGCTGCTGGGCCTGCTGGTTCTTCTGCTGCTCGGCTTCCTTGTCACCGCGGTCGATGCGGATGACGGGCCAGAAGTAAGCGGACTTGTCGCCGTTCTTGCAGGTGGTCCCGCCGGCGAGCAGGCTCTTGAGGCTCGAGTCGGCGTCGGTGGTCTTGTTGCCGACGTAGTCGTGCAGGTGCTGGGCACCGTTCTTGATCCCGGGCTGGGCGATGAAGTTGTCCGGGTTCTGGTGCGCGCCGTCGGCGTTCGTTCCACAGTTGACGGTGAAGGAGCCCTGGGCGCCCTTCTTCTTCAAGGCCGCGTTGACGTTGTTGCCGGCGGGCACCTTGTTGATGTCGATGAAGAACGACGGGTCCGCGGGGTCCGCGCTGGCCTCGCCCGTGCGGCCCGTGGTGACCGCGACGGCGAGTGCGCCGACGGCGATCGCCAGGCCGATCGCACCCATCGCGATCTTGGTTCGGCGGGCAACGCGGTGCTTGCCCGTCACGGGGGACCGAGAATTCCGGGCCATAGACTAGTTCACCTCGTTCGTTTTTCCGGGCGCGCGCCAGCGGCGCGGCAGCCCGGGCAAGAACTACCGTTGATTGAGCTCGAGATCGCGGAACCCGGTGGGGACGCTTGCGGTTCCGGCTGTCGGGATGCATCGGGGATGCATTGGGGGATACGGACCCGAGCGGCCCGAGGTTCAAAAGCGACCGGCCCGTTATCTGTTCGTTATCTACCGGAACGCAACCGGACAGCATTCACCCAGGTCACGGCATTCCGTCGAAAAGAAAGAGATTCAGCGCTGGACGACCACGAGGACGGTGCCGTCCTCGCCGCGGACCTCGAACCGGCTGATCTGGTCCATCGCGAGCGACACCGAACCCTGCAGCCGCAACGGTTCGGGCGAGCCGGGGATGCCGAACCCCTTGGGCGGCACCGACCAGCTCGAGACGACGCGCTCGGCCCCGGTGGCCGGGACGGCGACCAGCTGGCACTTCACCGGCCCCACGATCCCGCGCAGTTCGAGCTCGACGCGGCTGCCCCACTCCACCGGCGAAACGGTGACGAGCGCGCTGACGGCGGACCCGCCGCTGCCGCGGCCGTAGGTCTGGCCGCCACCGGGCTGGCCCTGGGCCCCGCCGGGCGGCGGGGTGGACGTCGCCGGGACGCTCGTGGCCGGCGGCGGCTGCTTGCCGGCCGGGGCGGCGAGCGAAGCGGGCGGAACGGCGTCGGCCGGCCGGACCGCGAGGGTCACCAGCGGGCCGGCGATCACCGCCGCCGCGGCCGCGGCCCCGGCGAGGATGCCGATCCGGCGACGGCGGCGGCGCTTGACGGCGGCCTCTTCCATGAGGCCGCGCAGCACCCGGGGACCGGGTGACAGGGTGCGCGGGCCGGGCGCCGGCATCGGCGGCTCCGGCCAGCTGCGCTTCACCAGGTCGAGCACGTCCGGCAGCTGGTACAGCTCGATCAGGTCGAGCTGGCAGTGCGGGCAGTTCATCAGGTGGGCTTCGAACTGGCTGTTCTCGGCCTCGCTGAGGACGCCGAGCACGTAGGCGGCGACGTCGGTGTGTGCGGATCCGGCCACGCTCAGTTCACCCCCGCTCCCGCAAGGCCCGGCGCAGCGCGCGGACGGCGTGGTGGATGCGGGACTTGACCGTGCCGGGCGGGACGCCGAGGGTCGCCGCGACCTCGTTCACGGTCCGATCGCGCAGGTAGGTCTGCTGGATGGCCTCCCGCTGCTCGGGCGAAAGCCCCTGCAGCGCTTCGTAAACGATCATCGCGGCGAGCGTCCGGTCCGACTCGTCGGACACCGCGATCGCGTCGGACTCGATCTCCTCGAGCTCCTGGGGCCGGACACTGCGGCTGCGCCAGCCGTCGATGACGGTGCGGCGGGCCACCGTGAACAACCAGGCACGCAGCATCTCCGGCTGGCGGTCGAGCTTGTCGGCGTTCCGCCACGCCTTGATCAGCGTCTCCTGCACGACGTCTTCGGCCCACTGCCGGTCGTGGCCGGTCAGCCGCAGCGCGAACGCCATGAGGGACCCGCCGAACTCCTGGTAGAGCGCCTTCGCCAGATCGTCGGAGCCGTCACCGGGCTCGACGGCCTCGTGCTCTCCGACGGATCTCAGCGCTCGGGTGTGCCGTCCCACGCGGGACATCCTGGTGGGCCGGACGGCCTACGTCCAGTACTTCGGACCCCAAACCGGGTGCAAAACTTTTTTGAACCGTTTCCGGACCGTGTCCGTATCCCCTACCGAAGACCCCGACCAGGCGTTGTCCCCCGCAACGCTCCGCATCCACTCCGGACCGAATGTCCACTGTGGATCTTTCGCGCCCTTTTCCGTTGCACTACCGGCAACAGCGCGTAGTCATGCCCCACGGAGGAGCAGTGATCCGCATTCCCCGCCCGGTGGTCCCCGCCGCCGTGTGCCTCTCCGCACTCGCCTTGCTCACTGCCTGTACCGCCGGCGCGGCCACCACCTCGGGTGGCGGGTACGCCGCCGGCGGCGCCGGGATGCAGATGCCCGGCATGCAGCAGGGCCAGGTCGTCCTCCCGATGCCGCAGGGCATCTCCGCCGACCCCAACAACCCGGCGAAGAGCCAGCTCAGGGCGGCCAAGACGTTCGACCTGGGGCTCATGCTCGTCGACGGGACCGGGTACACGATCTACCGGTACGACCGGGACACCCCCAAGCCCTCGCGGTCGAACTGCACCGGCGCGTGCGCCGACAAGTGGATCCCGGTCAAGGCCGGCGGCAACCTCGCCCCGATCGACGTCGACCAGTCGCTGATCGGCGAAATCACCCGCGACGACGGGTCCCAGCAGCTCACCCTGGCCGGCTGGCCGCTGTACCACTTCACCGGCGACAGCGAGCCGGCCGACACCTCCGGACAGGGCGCCGACCAGGCGTGGTACCCGATCGCCCCGGACGGCAAGAAGATCACGCTGACCCAGGACGAGTGGAGGCAAAATGCGTTCGGCGTCTGAGCTCGCCGGGTTCGACTTCGAACCGCCGTCGGCCCTCGAACGCTCCCGGCCGCTGGCCCGGATCCTGTTCGTGCTGGCCGCGGTCCTGACGCTGCTCGCACCGGGCTACACCTCGCTCGCCCAGACCGGCGCCGTGAACTCGGTGTCCGACACCGACGCGGTGCTGCTGACCAAGGTCCGCCAGGCCGGTCTGTGGGAGATGCCCTCGGGCATGATGGCCATGCAGAAGGGCAGCCCGATCGTCCAGAAGGTCGGCTTCGCGATCATGATGGACCACGGCCGCCTCGACGTCGCCACCCGCGCGCTCTCGCAGAAGCTGAACTCGCCGGTCCCCGACCAGCCGTCCGACGAACAGCGCGGCTGGCTCGCCGAAGAGATGGCCGCCGCCCCCGGCCCGGAGTTCGACCGGGTCTTCGCCAACCGGCTGCGGGCGGCGCACGGCCAGGTGTTCGCCGTCCTCGCGCAGCTGCGCGCCGGCACCCGCAACGACGACGTGCGGGCCTTCGCCACCGTCGGCAACCAGGCCGTGATGCGGCACATGACGATGCTGGAAAGCACCGGGATGGTCGACTACACCGCGCTGCCCGCGCCGGTCGTCTCCACCACCGCGGCGCCCACCGGCATCCAGCTCGGTCTCGACACGTCCCAGCTCGCCGTGGTGGGGGCGCTGTTCCTGCTGGTCGGTGGCGGGCTGTTCTACGTGCTGCGCCAGATCAAGAGCAACCGTGGCCGCGCCAGGTCGTCCCGGCCGGCCACCGCGAGAACCGGGGGTAGCCATGGTTGAGACATGGCACGACGCAACGATCTTCCTCACCCAGCAGTTCCAGCCGAAGACCGACCCGGCCGCCCGCGGCCTCGCGGCGTTCGCCGCCCGGACGTCCTACGCGGCGACGATGCTGACGCTCACCTGGGGCGTGCTCACCGCGACCGGCTGGATCCGTTCGGTCACCGGCCGGAAGGGCCTGCGCAGCACCCACATGGTGCTCGCCACCGCGACGATCATCTTCGGCCTCGTCCACGCGCTGGGCTTCACCTACCTGACGGTGGCCCCGTACAGCTTCGCCTACATGTTCGTCCCGTTCGGGTCCGGCCAGGAAGCGCGCCACATCGCGGGCATCATCGGCTTCGAGGTCATGTTCGCCATCTTCCTCACCGCCGGCCTGCAGCGCTTCACCTCCTACCGCCGCTGGCTGTGGCTGCACCGCTGCGCGTACCCGGCGGTCGGGCTGATCGCCGTCCACTCCTGGTTCGGCGCCATCGCCAACGGCCACCTCTCGGTGACCTGGCTGGGCGGCATCACGCTGCTGGTCCCGGCCGTGACGGTGTCGATGCTGCGGTTCATGCCCGCCCGCACCCTGGAACGCATCGGACTCGTGGAAGAGCAGGTGGCCTGAGATGCCCTTCCGGCTGCCCGGGGGTGGCCCCCGGATCAGCGTCGACAACGACCGCTGCGAGCTCTACGGCATCTGCGCCATGGAGGCGCCGGACGTGTTCGACCTCGGCCAGGACGGCCGCCTGCGCTTCCACACGCGGCTGCTGGACGAAACCACCATTGAACAGGCGAAGATGGCCGCCCGCTGCTGCCCGATGCAGGCGGTCGTGATGAGAGGGGACCTCGATGGCTGACGGCGACCGGATCGTCATCGTCGGTGCGGGCGTCGCCGGGCTGCGTGCCGCGGAACGCTTGCGGGAACTGAACTTCGACGGGGAAATCGTGCTCATCGGTGACGAGGCACGGCGCCCGTACCACCGCCCGATGGTCTCGAAGGCGCTGGTGATGGGGACCGAACGGCCCAGCGACGTGGGCCTTTCGCACTACCTGCCGGACCTCGACGTGCATTGGCGCCTCGGGGCGCGCGTGACGCACCTGGACACCACCGAGCGGGTCGTGCACCTGCCCGGCGGCGAATCCCTCTGGTACGACGGCCTGATCGCCGCCACCGGCGTCTACCCGCGGCACCTGCCCGGCGCGCCGCGGCACGACCCGCGCGTGCGGATCCTGCGCACGGTCGAGGACTCGATGGCGGTGCGGCGCTGCCTCAACGCCAGCAAGAAGCCGGCCGTCGTGATCGGCGCCGGCCTGATCGGCAACGAGTTCGCCGCGAGCATGCGGCACATCGGCCGGGACGTCACCCTGATCGGGCACGCGAAGGCGCCGCTGCACCGCTTCGGCGACCGCGTCTCCAGCGGCATCGTCGAGGCCCACCACGAGCACCGCGCGAACCTGGCCATGCGCAGTGAAGTCCGGCACTGGATCAGCACGAAGGACACCGTCGGGCTGCACCTGACGAACAACCAGCTGCTGGTCGCCAGCGTCGTCGTGCTCGCCATCGGCAGCGTCCCGTCGGTGGACTGGATGCGCGGCTCCGGCCTGGACATCAGCGACGGCGTGCTCTGCGACTCCAAGCTGTTCGCCGAGGGCGCGTCCGACGTCGTCATCGCCGGCGACATCGCGCGCTGGCCGAACCTGCGGTTCGACGAGACCCCGCGGCGGGTCGAGCACTGGATCAACGCCGTCGAGTCGGCCCGGCACGCGGCGGAGAACCTGCTGATGGGGCACTCGAGCGCCCGGCCGTTCACCCCGCTGCCCCGCGCCTGGTCGACGCTGTACGACACGCGCCTGCAGATGTGCGGGATGCCCTCGCTGGCCGAGGACACCGTGTCGCTGGCCGACGGCATCACCGGCTTCATCCGCGACGGGCGCCTGGTCGGCATCTCCGCGTGGGACAAGCCGCGGGCGATGCTCGACTGGATGGCCGAGCTGGACCGGCGGCTGCCCGCTCCCGACTACGTGCCGGAGCCGGAGCCCGCGCCCGCCCCGGAGGTGCCGGTGGTCGAGCCGTCGCTGGCCGCGCTGGCGGCCGACGTGCCGCCGGAGTTCGACAGCGGCTTCGACCACCAGGCCTTCGAGCGCGAGTTCGAAAGCGAGTTCGCCAACGACATCCCGACGACGGCGTTCCCCGCGCAGGCGCTGCCCACCACGGCGTTCGCCGCGCAGCCCGGGGCCGCCCTGCCGACCATGGCCATCCCGATGGGGAGGTAGCGAAGCCGGGACGGGGCTGCGCGCGGCGGCCCTCCGTCCCTTGCCGGTCACCACACCCCCTCCGCGGCTGGGTGTGTGGTGACCGGCCCCAGCGTCCCCCAGCCCGCCTCGCGTCCGTGACGGCACGAGCGCCCGGCGGGCCAGGAGAAGGTCATCCCGAGGGAACCCGACGCCCCCGGGGTGACCTTCTCCCGGCGCACCGGGCGGGGGCCCGGGGTCGAGCGCCACGGCGGGTCACCTCGCCGGGGCGCACGGGCCGTGGCGGTCGTTCCGGTGGACGGGTATGCCGCCGGAAGGAACGCCACGGTCTTGCACCGGTGCACGGCCGTCCCGGGGGCACGGGAACCCCCGGGACGGCCTCCCCACCCCACCCGCCCTCCCCGGCACCCAAGTCGACCCCCCAATCACACGAGTCGACCCCCTAATCACGCGAGTCGACCTCCCAATCACGCGAGTCGACCCCCTAATCACGCGAGTCGACCCTCCAATCACGCGAGTCGACCTCCCAATCACGCGAGATTTCCCTCTCCACCGGATGAAACCGGCCCCCGACCGCTCACATGGCGGGGGAATCCCCGGGGGCGACCTCACCGCGAGCGCCGCGACCACCACGACTCCCCCACCACGAGACCGCCGAGGACCAGCACCGCCACCCCGGTCACCCGCAACCCCGCGTCCGTCCCCGCCACGAACGCCGTGACGACGTCGGACGCGCGAGGGGCCCGGGCGAGGGCCTCCGCCACCGTGTGCGCCCCGCGGGTGTCCGGCGGCAGCGCGGCGACGAACCTCGCCGTGGACACCGTGCTGATCACCGCGACGCCGAGCGCGCTGCCGAACTCGCGCGTGGTCGCCTGCAACCCGGTGCCCACCCCCGCCCGGTCCGGCGGCAGCGCACCCGCGATCACGCCCGACAGCGTCGGCAACGCCAGGGTCACGCCGATCCCGGTCACGACGAGCCAAGCCGCGTAGACGGCGTACGGTGTCGCCGGGTCGCTCGTGGACAGTCCGAGCAGGCCGCCGCCGACGCACGCGAACGCGCACGCGATGGTCGCGTCCAGGCCGATCCGCCCGGCCAGGCGCCCGGCGTGCCGTCCGCCCAAGATCACCGGGACCGTCAGCGGCACGATTCCGAGTCCCGTCGCCAGCACGCCGAACCCCTTGGCGTACTGAAGGAACGACGCGTTGACGTAGAACAGCGCGAACATGCCGAAGAAGATCGCGGTCAGCCCGAGGCAGGCGCTGCGCAGGCGCGGATCGCGGAACAACCGGGGGTCCAGCAGCGGGTGCGCGGACCGCAGCTCGGCGAACACCCACGCCGCGAACAGCACGGCGGCCCCGGCGAACCCGGACACGACGACCACGCTGTCCCAGCCCGCCTCCGGACCTTGGACGATCGCGAGCAGCAGCGTGACCGACGCGCCGGTCAGCAACGCCACGGCCACCGGCCCGAGCCGCCGGTCGTGGCGGGAGGACACCGGCGCGCACCGGGCGACCAGCGCGGCGAGGCCCAGCGAGACAGCCGCGGCGGCGGCGAACAGCCAGCGCCACGACCCCGCGGTCAGCACCAGGCCGCCGCCGACGTTGCCCGCGACCCCGCCGATGCCGGTCATCGACGCCCAGGTGGCGATGGTCGCCGGCTTGCGGGCGGCGGGCACGGCGTGCAGCAGGACGGCGAGGGAGTTGGGCAGCACCGCCGCCGCGCCGATCCCGGTCAGCGCCCGGCCCGCGAGCAGCACCGCGACGTCCGGGGCCAGTGCCGACAGCAGCGTGCCCGCGGCGAACAGCCCCAGGCCGGTCAGCAGGACGCCCTTGCGGCCGAACCGGTCGCCCGCGGCCCCGGCGGGGATCACCAGGCAGGCGAACACGATCACGTAGGTGTCGACGATCCAGACCAGGGCCGGCGCGGACGGCCGCAACGCGCTCCCGGCGAGCAGCGGGACGGCGAGGTTGATCGCGGCGACCATCCCGACGACGAGCACCACCGCGGCGCACATGAGGGTGAGGAGACCGCGTTGCGACGCCCGGCCGGACATCGGTTCGCGAAGCTGAGTAGTCATGACGCCGACGGTAGGAAGGACGGACTGCTGCGCGCGACGCAACTTCGGCAAGGGCAGTTTGCGTATGCTGCAACTGTGGCCGAGCAGCTCGACCTGAACCTCCTGCGCGTGTTCGACGCGCTCCTGCGGGACGGCAGCGTGACGGCGGCGGCCGAGCGCCTCCACCTGTCCATCCCGGCGACCAGCCGCGCGCTGGGCCGGCTGCGGCGGGCGATGGGCGACCCGATCCTGGTGCGCGCCGGCCGGGGGCTGGCGCCGACGCCGTTCGCGCTGCGCACGGCCCCGCGGGTGCGCTCGCTGCTGGAGGAAGCGGCGGCCCTGGTCAGCACCGACTTTTCGCTCGCCGCGCTCGAGCGCACCTTCACGATCCGCATCAACGACGGCGTGGCCGCGACCCTGGCCACCGCGGCCGCCGAGGCCACGGCGGAGGCCGCCCCGGGCGTCACCCTGCGGTTCGTGGCCGAAGGCAGCGAGAGCGCCGACGCCCTCCGCGACGGCTCGGTCGACCTGGACATCGGCGTGGGCGGGCACCCGGCGCCCGACATCCGCACCGCCGTGCTGTACCGCGAGCGCCTGGTGGCCGCCGTGCGCGCGGACAGCCCGCTGGCCCGGCACCGCCGGCCGACCTTGGCGCAGCTGTGCCGCCACCCGCACGTCTCGGCGTCCCGCCGCGGACTGGCCCGCGGGCCGCTGGACGACGTCCTCGCCGCGGCGGGCCTGCACCGGCACGTCGCCGCCGTCGTCCCCACGGCCGCGGTGGCCGTGCTGGTGATCGCTTCGAGCCCGTACGTGGGACTGCTGCCGCGGCGCCTCGCCGAGCAGTACGCCGGCCCGCTCGGCCTCCGCTGGTTCCCGGTCCCGGCGGACCTGCCGGACCTGGAGGTCCGCCTGTCCTGGCACGCCCGCCTGGACGCCGACCCGGCCCAGCAGTGGCTCCGCGAAACCCTCCAGTCCGCCCTCCCCTGACCCCCAGGCAGGCCACCTCTCGGGCAGGCGAGTCGACCCCCCAATCACGCGTGATGCCCTTCCAATCACGTGAGATGCCTCCCCAATCACACGAGATGTCCCTCCAATCACGCGAGATCCGCCCCCGGTCACGTGCAATCACGCGGGAGCCGCCCCCGACCACGCCGAATCGCGCCCCAGTCACGCCGCACCACGCCCGAGCACGCGAGATACCCGCCCGACCGGACGAAACCGGCTCCCGCCCGCGTCCCCTGTGGCACGATTCATCCGTGACCAGCTCGCCCGCGACGGCTCAGTACCTGCGCGACCTCGCGCTGCTGCGGCGCGTCCGGGACCGGATCGACCGGGAGTACGCCCAGCCCCTCGACGTCGAGGCGCTGGCCCGCGGCGTCAACATGTCCGCCGGGCACCTCAGCCGTCAGTTCCGCCGCGCCTACGGTGAGTCACCGTATTCGTACCTGATGACGCGCCGGATCGAACGGGCGATGGCCCTGCTGCGCACGGGTGAGCTGAGCGTCACCGAGGTCTGCTTCACGGTCGGCTTCTCGTCGCTGGGCACCTTCAGCACGCGGTTCGCCGAGCTGGTCGGGATGCCGCCGAGCGTCTACCGCGAGCAGCAGGCCGAGGCCACCGTGGGGATGCCGCCGTGCGTCGCCAAGCAGGTCACCAGACCGATCAGGAATCGAGAAGCGCGGCCGTCGGCCGCCACCTAGGGTGACCACCATGGACGTCACCATTCACTCGAGCTTCCTCCCGCACACGGACCCGGAAGCCTCGCTCGCCTTCTACCGCGACCTCCTCGGCTTCGAGGTCCGCCAGAACGTCAAGTACGGCGACATGCAGTGGATCACCGTCGGGCCGCCGAACCAGCCGGACACCGCGATCGTGCTGACACCGGTGGCCGCGACGCCCGGCCTGACCGACGACGAGCGCCGCATGATCAACGAGATGATGGCCAAGGGCACCTACGCCGGCGTCAACCTCGCCACCAAGGACCTCGACGCGCTGTTCGCCAAGCTCGAGGCCGGCAACGCCGAAGTCGTCCAGGAGCCGGTCGAGCAGCCCTACGGCATCCGCGACTGCTCCTTCCGCGACCCCGCCGGCAACCTGCTCCGCATCCAGGAACTGCGCTGACCCCGGCATGTGCCTGAGCCTGCAGGTCGCCGCGCAGCACCACCTCCGCGAGCTGGCGCTGCTGCGCCGCGTCCGCGACCGCATCGACCGCGAGCCCGCCGCCGCACTGGACGTCGAAGCGCTGGCGGCCACAGTGGACCTGCCCGTCGCGCTGTTCGTCCGCCGCTTCCGCGACGCCTACGGCCTTTCGTCGCACGCCTACCGGCGGGCCGTCGGAGCGGTCAGGAATCGAGAAGCCCGGGCCGCCGGGCCGGAAGCAGCGTGAACCGCGCCGCCCGAACGAAAACTGGAGCACACCGATGACCAAGCCCACGAGGAAGACCGCGCACGTGGCCGACAGCCACGACCTGATCCGCGTCCACGGCGCGCGCGTCAACAACCTCAAGGACGTCAGCGTCGAGCTGCCCAAGCGGCGGCTGACGGTGTTCACCGGGGTCTCCGGATCCGGCAAGAGCTCGCTGGTGTTCAGCACGATCGCCGCCGAGTCGCAGCGGCTGATCAACGAGACCTACAGCACCTTCGTGCAGGGGTTCATGCCGACGCTGGCCCGCCCCGACGTCGACGTCCTCGACGGGATCACCACCGCGATCATCGTCGACCAGGAGCGGATGGGCGCCAACCCGCACTCCACGGTCGGCACGGCGACCGACGCGAACGCGATGCTGCGCATCCTGTTCAGCCGGCTCGGCACCCCGCACATCGGTTCGCCGCAGGCGTTTTCGTTCAACGTGGCCTCGATCAGCGGCGCGGGCGCGGTCACCGTCGAAAAGGGCGGACGGCAGATCAAGGAACGCCGCAGCTTCAGCATCACCGGCGGCATGTGCCCGCGCTGCGAGGGCCGCGGCAAGGTCAACGACATCGACCTCACCGCGCTGTTCGACGAGAACAAGTCCCTCAACGAAGGCGCGATCACGATCCCGGGCTACAGCATGGAAGGCTGGTACGGCCGCATCTTCCGCGGCTCCGGCTTCTTCGACCCGGACAAGCCGATCAAGAAGTTCACCAAGAAGCAGTTCAACGACCTGGTGTACAAGGAACCGACGAAGATCAAAGTCGACGGCATCAACCTCACCTACTCGGGGCTGGTCCCGGCGATCCAGAAGTCGTTCCTGTCCAAGGACGTCGACGCGATGCAGCCGCACATCCGCGCGTTCGTCGAGCGGGCGGTGACGTTCCAGACCTGCCCGGACTGCGACGGCACCCGGCTGTCGGCCGAAGCGCGGTCGTCGAAGATCGGCGGGATCAGCATCGCCGACGCGTGCGCGATGCAGATCAGCGACCTCGCGGCGTGGGTCGGGAAGCTGTCCGAGCCGTCGGTGGCGCCGCTGCTGGACGCGCTGAAGCACACGCTCGACTCGTTCGTCGAGATCGGGCTCGGCTACCTCTCGCTCGACCGTCCATCCGGGACACTCTCGGGCGGGGAAGCCCAGCGCACCAAGATGATCCGGCACCTCGGGTCGTCGCTCACCGACGTCACGTACGTGTTCGACGAGCCGACCATCGGCCTGCACCCGCACGACATCCGGCGCATGAACGACCTGCTGCTGCAGCTGCGCGACAAGGGCAACACGGTGCTGGTCGTGGAGCACA
This sequence comes from Amycolatopsis sp. cmx-4-61, assembly GCF_046548775.1. Classification (NCBI taxonomy): domain Bacteria; kingdom Bacillati; phylum Actinomycetota; class Actinomycetes; order Pseudonocardiales; family Pseudonocardiaceae; genus Amycolatopsis; species Amycolatopsis sp. cmx-4-61. Next base: position 25,186 of record NZ_JAEBEI010000005.1, read on the forward strand.
AGCCCGAGGCGATCGCGATCGCCGACCACGTCGTCGACCTCGGCCCGCGCGCCGGCACCGAGGGCGGCGAGATCGTCTTCGAGGGCACTGTGGACGGTCTGCGGAAGAGCAGGACGCTGACCGGGCGGCACCTGGACGACCGGGCGTCGCTGAAGCCGTCGGTGCGCACGCCGTCGGGGTTCCTCGAGGTGCGCGGCGCGTCGACGCACAACCTGCAGGACGTCGACGTCGACCTCCCGCTCGGCGTGCTGGTGGTCGTGACCGGGGTGGCGGGCTCGGGCAAGAGCTCGCTGATCCACGGTTCGGTGTCCGGCGGCGAAGGCGTGGTGACGGTCGACCAGACGGGCATCCGCGGCTCGCGCCGGAGCAACCCGGCGACGTACACCGGCCTGCTGGAGCCGATCCGCAAGGCGTTCGCCAAGGCCAACGGCGTGAAGCCGGCGCTGTTCAGCGCGAATTCCGAGGGCGCGTGCCCGAACTGCAACGGCGCCGGTGTCGTGTACACGGACCTGGGGATCATGGCGGGCACCGCGACGCCGTGCGAGGTGTGCGAGGGCAAGCGGTTCAACGCCGACGTGCTGGAGTACACCTTCGGCGGCCGGGACATCAGCGAGGTGCTCGCGATGCCGGTGTCTTCGGCGCTGGAATTCTTCTCGGCCGGCGACGCGGCGCTCCCGGCGGCGCACAGGATCCTGACCCACCTGTCCGACGTCGGCCTCGGTTACCTGACCCTGGGCCAGCCCTTGACGACGCTCTCCGGCGGTGAGCGGCAGCGGATCAAGCTGGCGACGCACATGGCGGAGCAGGGCGGGGTGTACGTGCTGGACGAGCCCACGGCGGGCCTGCACCTGGCGGACGTCGAGCAGTTGCTGGGCCTGCTGGACCGGCTGGTCGATTCGGGCAAGTCGGTGATCGTGATCGAGCACCACCAGGCGGTGATGGCCCATGCGGACTGGATCGTCGACCTCGGCCCGGGAGCCGGCCACGACGGCGGCCGGATCGTGTTCGAGGGCACGCCGGCGCAGCTGGTGAAGGCGCGGAAGAAGACTTTGACGGGGAAGCACCTCGCGGAGTACGTGGGCTGAGTCCAAGCGCCCCAAGGCGGCCTTGGGTGCGTCTGACGCACCGAAGGCCGCCTTGGGTGCGTCTGACGCACCCAAGGCCACATTGGGGCGCGGTATACCAGGGCGGCCGGTAGGGCTGGCCCCCGGAAAGTCCGTCGAGCGCACCGCATTCCGGCGCGGCCTCCCGCCGCGAAGACTCGGGGCGTGACCACCACCGAGAACCACGTCGGCAGCGACTTCGCCCGGCTGAGCCACCGCATCTCCGCCGCCGGCCTGATGAGGCGCCGTCCCGGGTATTACACCGCCCGGATCGCCGTTGTCGCCGGGTTGTTCGCCGCCGGGTGGGTGGCCTTCGCCCTGCTCGGGAACTCCTGGTGGCAGCTCGCCGTCGCGGCCTTCATGGCCGTCGTGTTCGGGCAGGTCGCCCTGCTCTCGCACGATCTCGCGCACAGGCAGGTCTTCCGGCGACGGCGGCCCACCGAAATCGCCGGGATGCTCGCCGGGGACCTCGGGATCGGGATGAGCTACGGCTGGTGGATGGACAAGCACACCCGCCACCACGCCAACCCGAACCACGAGGAACTCGATCCCGACGTCGACCCGGACATCCTCGTCTGGTCGAAGGACCAGGCGCGCGCCAGCCGCGGGGTGCCGCGGTTCATCGGGCGGTACCAGGCCTTCCTGTTCTTCCCGCTGCTCACCCTCGAAGGCCTGAACCTGCACTGGTCCGGCGTCCGCGCGGTCCGCAGGCCGGGGCTGCGCCACCGCAAGACCGAGGCCGCGCTGCTGGCCGCGCACTTCGTCCTCTACTCCGGCGCGCTGTTCACCGTCCTCTCCCCCGGCATGGCGCTGCTGTTCTTCGCCGTCCACCAGGGACTGTGGGGTGTCTACATGGGATCGATCTTCGCGCCCAACCACAAGGGCATGCCGACGCTGACCGGGCGCCCCGAGCTCGACTTCCTCCGCAAGCAGGTGCTCACCTCGCGCAACGTGCGCGGCGGCCTCGTCACCGACGTCGCCCTCGGCGGCCTCAACTACCAGATCGAGCACCACCTGTTCCCGAGCATGCCGTCGCCGCACCTGCGGCGGGCGCAGCCGATCGTCCAGGCCTACTGCGCCGAGCTGGGCGTCCCGTACCTGCAGACGAGCCTCGTCGAGTCCTACCGGCAGGCCCTCACCCACCTGCACGAAACTGGGGCGCCTCTCAGGAACCGTTCGTAGACTCGGGGCATGAGGAAGACGATCGACGCCCTGCGTGACCTGCCGGCGGCGTTCGGCGCGAAGGCCACCGGCGCGCGGGCCGAGCGGGTGCGCTCCTCGCCGCAGTTCGACGGCAAGGTGTTCCGCAACGCGGCGCCGCGGCACCCCATGACCGCGGCGGCGATGCGGACCATCTTCCGCGAGATGTTCTTCGGCGAGCACCGTGAGCTGCGCAAACCGGCCGGCGCGGTGCCGCTGGTCGCGGCCGCGCCGGTCGAGTCGGCGGACGGCCTGCACCTCACCTGGTACGGCCACGCGTCGGCGCTGGTCGAGCTGGACGGCGCCCGCGTGCTGCTCGACCCGGTGTGGAGCGACCGCGTCTCCCCCGCGGCGTTCGCCGGCCCACGGCGGCTGCACGAGCCGCCGGTGCCGCTGTCGGCCCTCGGCCGGATCGACGCGGTCGTGATCTCCCACGACCACTACGATCACCTGGACCTGGCCACGGTCCGCGCGCTCGTCGGCTCCTCCGACGCCCCGTTCCTCGTGCCGCTCGGGGTGGGTGCGCACCTGGAGCGCTGGCACGTCCCGGCCGGCCGGATCATCGAGCTCGACTGGCACGAAGAAGCGACGGTGGCGGGTGTCCGGTTCGTCGCGACACCGGCCCAGCACTTCTCCGGCCGCGGCATCACGAACGACGACACGCTGTGGACGTCGTGGGCGGTGCTGGGCCCGGAGCACCGGGTGTTCTACAGCGGTGACACGGGGTACTTCGCCGGGTTCGCGGCCATCGGCGCCGAGCAGGGCCCGTTCGACGCGGCCCTGATCCAGATCGGCGCGTACGCCCCGCACTGGCCGGACATCCACATGACGCCGGAAGAGGGCGTCGCGGCGGCCCTGGACGTCCGGGCGAAGCTGCTGGTCCCGGTGCACTGGGCGACGTTCCAGCTGGCGATGCACCCGTGGGGCGAGCCGGCCGACCGGGTGTGGAGCGAAGCGAAGGAGGCGGACCTCCCGCTGGCCATCCCCCGCCCGGGCGAACGCATCGACGCGACCGCACCCCCGGCGGTGGACGGCTGGTGGCAGGCGCTGTGAAGCTGAAACTGGACCTGCACGACATCTACAACCGCGGGGGCGAAATCGACCGGGCCCTGCGCGCGATCATCGACGAGGCCGTCGCCAAGAAGGCGCCGCTGGTCGAGATCATCCCCGGCAAGGGGTCGGGTCAGCTGAAGAAGCACGTGCTGCGGTTCCTCGAGCGCAAGGACGTCAAGGCGCTCTACCACCGGGTCGAGAAGGACAAGGACAACTTCGGCCGGGTGTTCGTGCACTTCCGCTGGAAGTGACGGAGCGGGTCATCCAGTCGGCTGCCGCTTCCGGCCGGGCACCGTCAGGTCGCCCGGCCATCGACGCGCTGCCCCTCGGCCGTGCCGGGCGGCGGGACGGTTTCGAGTTTCCACGCCTGCCTGAAGGCGCTCACCGTCAGCCAAGCGAGACGGGCATTGACGGGAAACAGCTGGCGTACCGAGCTGAGCGTGTCGAACGACGCGTCACCCTCGGTATGGCCGCGTTCGAGATCCGCCGGGCTGAACCCGTCGTCGAACACTTCCAGCACGGTTCCCAGGTAGTAGAGGTACCCGAGGGTTTCCAGCTGCAGCCGGGACAGTGGGTCCGGCTCGGCCGCGAGGCCTACGGTGATCGGTGGTCGCCGGACCGCGTGCAGCAACACCTCCGCGTCGGCGACGATGTGTGCGTCGACGTGGCGGACCAGCTCACTCACCAGGACGTCGTCGTACGCACCGCGCGCGACGACCGTGCGCAGCGCACCACGTTTGTCGCGCAGGTCGTCGCCGACCAAACGGCGTGAGACAGCCCGAAGCGAGCCACTGTCGCTGATCATCTGCCGGGCCACGCGAATCAGCTCTCGGGGCAAGCCGCCCGCCAGGCAGTGGCAAAGACACACGAACGGTTCGGGCAGCGCAACAATGCGATTGTTCAGCACTTGCCGCGCGTCGTCGAGGGTCAGGTACTCCAGCCGGAAAATGATGTCGAAGGCACTGTCGAAGGCGTCCCGTACCGGCAGACCCCGCCGCTCGAACGACGCGAGGGCGTCCTCGGACACCGAGACGAGCAACAGGAACCCCGGAACGTCGAGGTCGAAAAGCGCCTTGACCTCGTTCACGAAGTCCTGGGCGGCCTCCGGTGACGCGATCTTGTCGAGCTCGTCGAGGATGATCACCACCGACGGGGTGGCAACATTGGGCTCCCGCGCCACGCAGTCGATCGTCGCATCGAGGAAGTCGCTGAAATCGCGGACTATCTGCGGGTAGGTGCGTGGTTGCCTGGTCAGTTCGCGGGAGCCGCTGAGCCCCACTTCGCCACCAACCAGCACGCCGACCTTCCCCGACCAGCCCGCGGTGTGTTTCTGCTGGAACTCGATTGCCTCGAGCCGATCCACCGCGAGGCGGCGCAAGGCGGGCAGGCCGTCCACCCGCGGCCTTCCCTGCTTCACCTGCCAGGCCGGCGGAGCCGCGGACGGGGTGGCGGGCCGGTGGCGTACTGCGACCGCGAGGAGACCCCCGACCGTGAGCAGCGAGACCAGGGGCCACCACAAGGAGGAAAGCCACGCCCTGATGTCGGCCTTCGGGTCGCGCAACCACGCCGAACCCGCGATTCCGAGGACCAGCCACGCCGCCACGATCGCCACGGACGGCCACCAGCGGCGGAGCCGGGCGCGCCACCCGGGCCACGGGTCCGGCCGTTCGGCGGTGTCGACGCCGCGTTCGTCGCAAAAAGCGACAACGGCGCTGCACATCCGTGCGTACAAGTACAAAACGAACTCACGCACGTCGTAGCGCACCGGCACGCTCTCAAGCAACGCGATGTGTGCACTGTCCACGTCGAGGAGCCGGCGATCTCGATAAGCCTCGAGCCACGTGGACTTACCCGCACCCCGCGGACCGGCCACCCCGATCGCGCCGCCGCTTATGCCCGCCAGCACCGACTCCAGCCGCTTGCCCGCCGCGGTGTTCTTGACGATCCGGTCACCGGCCCGCATCTGGCCGAGTGCGGCTCGGTCGTAGGCGGGCAGTCTGGTGCCGAAAGGTGGATTGCGCATCGCGTTGATGTGCTGGAGGACCCACTGCCGAACGGGCTCCTCGGCCGCTTCCCGCCACGCGTGCTCCGCCGCGGCAAGCTCGCCGGACAGCCGGGCCCGCTGCTGGGTCCACCCACGGCTGCCGCGACGGGTCTCGTCCCGCGAGAACCGGGCAGGCACCGCCCAGCCGAGGGCCAACGGCCCTCCGAGGACCATCACCAACAGCGACAGGACATCGGCGGCCAGCCACGCCACCCATTCCGGCCCCGGGACAGGCACCACGCCGGTGAGTAACGGCGCGAAGACGGCGAAGGCGGCCAGGGTGACGACCCACTCCCGGCCGACGACCGAGCGGGGGATGCGATGCCCCTCCGTTTCGCCCGGCTCGGGGGTGGTGGTCGCGAAGTACGCGATTGCCGTCAGGAAGGCGGTGACCAGAGCCGCGGAAATCCAGATCACGTAGGCCCAGAAGGTACCCACGTCTTCTCGGGAAGAGGACCCGAGCCGCCAGAGCGACATCAGGTACACCGTCGGGAACCCGACGACCCACGGCCAGCCTGCGCCGCCTCGGGCCAGCCGGCCACCAAGCCTGCGGCCGGCCCGCGCCACCGCCACCTTGGCGGGCCAGAGCAGGACCAGGCCTCCCACCACAACGGCCACCGACACCCAGAAATGGGCCGCCGAGCTCAACGGGAGCTGAAGCAGTTGCCAGAAGACGAGCGGGCTGATGACGCCCACCCACATGGCCGCGCCGAGCGCGGCGTGAGCGACCTTGTCCCGGCGGTCCGGCCCGTCGGCCGGTGGCACCGTCGGATCGTCCTGCGCGGCCAGTGCCTTGCGAGCGCGCCTCAACTGGGCGATCTGATTGTTCGTGTCGCTGAGCAACGCGAGACCGTCCTCGGCCACTCGCTTGACCACGTCGGCACGAAGAGCGCGGGGATCAGCTGCCGGAAAGTCCCGGGCGAGCTGGGGTTCGAGTTCGTCCAGCACCTGCTCCGCCAAGGCGGGAAGCCTGCCACGAAGCTCCTCGACCAAGCTGTCGGAAGTGCTGCCGACCGCCGCCGGTGCCACCCGGCGGCCCCTGAGGGGGAATTGTTCCGGAGCGGTCACGGAGAGGTACCTTATCCGACCGGGGCCGGCCGGCCGGGCGAATCAAGCTCGCGGGGTCAGAACCGGCTGTCGTGGCGGGCCTGCGCCCACGCGCGGTCCCAGGCCGCCGCGTGGAGGCGGGACAGGACGAACCGTACGGCGGCGTACAACCCCACCAGTCCCCCCGTGATCGCCGCCCACAGCAGGATCGCCGCGAACACGCCGTCCGCGGCCGACGTCGAGGGGGTCAGGGGTTCGGTCGTCAGCTCGCCGCGCTGGTCCAGCCACACCGGCACGCGGGTGCCCGCCGGGCTGCCCGCGTCCGTGAGGACCTCGCCGGTGTGGCGGGTGCCGCGCGCGTCGAACCAGGCCGCCGGGACCGTGGTCTGGTCGGCCGGGGCGCCCGCGCCGTCGGTGCTGTACGACTGGCCGGACGCCGCCGCGAGCGAAACGGCGGTGGCGGGGTGGCGGGTGGTGCGCTCCTCCGCCGCGCGGGCCGTCTGGGCCGCGTACGTCTCGGAGCCGAACGCCGCCGCGAACGGGATCGCGAGGATCGCCCCCGCGATGGCCAGGAGCAGCAGGAAGGCTTCGACGCGGTCGCCCGCTCGGGCCAGCGGGTTGCGGCCGGGGCGCACCCGGCGCCCGAACCGGGCGATTCGTCCGCTGGGCCCACGCATGCGCGACTCACTCCTCCCGGGAAGATGTCTTCTCGGTAACAGTGTGCGCGCCGGGGCTCGGCTTTCTCTCGTCAATGGGATGCGGCCCACCTGTGAACCGGTGCACAACCACCCGCTCGTGGGAACCGGTCACAGCCAGTCGTCGGGGCGGGGCCAGGGCATCAGCGCCGAAAACGCGTCCCGGACCGGTTCGGTGACCGAGTAGCGGCCGCGGTGGAACAGCAGCGGGCGCGCGTCCGACGGCGCGCCGAGCGCGGTCACCCGGCCGATGACGACGTAGTGGTCGCCGGCTTCGTGCACCGCTTCCAGTGCGCAGTCGATCCACGTCAGGGCGCCGTCGAGCAGGGGTGCACCGGACGGCGCGGGCGTCCAGCCGAACCGGGCGAACTTGTCTTCGCCGCGGGCGCCGAACACCGCGCTGACTTCCTGCTGGTCCTCGGCCAGCACGTTGACCGCGAACCGGCCCGCCGCGGCCAGCACCGGCCACGTCCGCGAGGTGCGGGCCGGGCAGAACAGCACCAGCGGCGGGTCCAGCGACAGCGCGGCGAACGACTGGCAGGCGAACCCGGCGAGCGTGTCGCCGTCCCGGCCGGTGACCACCGTGACGCCCGTGCAGAAGTGCCCGAGCACGCTGCGGAACCCGGTCCGGTCGACCGCCACGGAGGTCATGCGCCCGGGGGCCGCGCGCCGACCGAGAAGTCGTGGCCCCACAGCGACACCGCGGTGCTCTCGCGGGCGATCCAGTTGTCGTCGTCGACCTGGCGGCCTTCGCAGCCGAACTCGACGTCGAAGCCGCCCGGGGTCTTCATGTAGAACGACAGCATCAGGTCGTTCACGTGCCGGCCGAGGGTGGCCGACATCGGCACCTTGCGCCGGATCGCGCGGTCGAGGCACAGCCCGACGTCGTCGGTGTTCTCCACCTCGACCATCAGGTGCACGATCCCGGACGGCGTCGGCATCGGCAGGAACGCGAGGCTGTGGTGGCGCGGGTTGCAGCCGAAGAACCGCAGCCACGCGGGCGGGCCGTCGGCGGGGCGGCCGACCAGCTGCGGCGGCAGGCGCATCGAGTCGCGCAGCCGGAAGCCGAGGACGTCCCGGTAGAACCGCAGCGACGCCTCGTCATCCTTTGTAGACAAAACGACGTGGCCGAGACCCTGTTCACCGGTGACGAACCTGTGGCCGTACGGGCTGACCACGCGGCGGTGCTGCAGCGCGACGCCGTGGAACACCTCCTGGGTGTTGCCGGACGGGTCGTCGAAGCTGATCAGCTCGTCGACGCGGCGGTCGGCCAGCTCGTCCGGCGTGCCCTCCTTGTACGGCACCGACGCACTGTCCAATCGCGACCGCAGCTCGGCGAGCTCGCCGGCGTGCGCGACCTCCCAGCCGGTGACGGCCAGCCGGTCCGCGTCGCCGGGCGAGATGACCAGCCGCGCCGGGAAGTCGTCCATGCGCAGGTAGAGCGCGTCCGGGTCGGTGCCGCTGCCTTCGACCATGCCGAGCACCTTGAGCCCGTATTCGCGCCACGCGGCCATGTCGGTGGCTTCGATGCGGAGGTAGCCCAGTGACCGGATGCCCATCAGGAACTCCCGAGGAAGTCGAGGGCCAGCCGGTTGAACTCGTCGAACTTCTCCAGCTGGGCCCAGTGCCCGCAGCCGCCGAACACGTGCAGCTGCGCGCGCGGAATCGTCTTGAGAGCCACGAGCGCGCCGTCCAGGGGGTTGACGCGGTCCTCGCGGCCCCAGATCAGCAGCACGCGCTGGCGCAAGCGGTGGGCTTCGCGCCAGAGCATGCCTTCTTCGTAGGTGTCCGGCTGCGCGAACGACATCCCCATCGCGCGCATCGCGGCCAGCGACTCCGGGGTGTTCGCGGCGGCGAACCGGTCGTCGATCAGCTCGTCGGTGACCAGGCTCTGGTCGTGCACCATGATCCGCAGGAAGGCTTCCATCCGCTCGCGCGACGGCTTGCCCGCGAACCGCCCGAGGTTCTTGACGCCTTCGGTCGGGTCCGGCGCGAACAGGTTGACGCTCAGCCCGCCCGGCCCCATCAGCACCAGCCGCCCGGCCCGCTTGCCGTGGTTCAGCGCGAGCCGCACGGCCGCGCCCCCGCCGAGCGAATTGCCGACGAAGTGGGCGGTTTCGATGTCGAGGGCGTCCATCAGGCCGATTACGGCGTCGGCGCTGTGCCGGAAGTACTGCGGGTGCTCGGTCGGCTTGTCCGACCGCCCGAAGCCGGGCTGGTCGACGGCGATCGTCCGGTAGTGCTTGGCGAATTCCGGCAGGTTGCGGCCGAAGTTGCTCCACGCCGAGGCGCCGGGCCCGCCGCCGTGCAGGAGGACGACCGTTTCGGCGTGTTCGGCGCCGGCCTCGTGGTAGTGCAGCTTCAGCGGACCGGCCTGGACGTACTTGCCTTCGGGTGCGGCCATCAGTACATCGCGTTCTCGACGGGGAGCCCGAAGGCCCCGGTGCCGTACATGACGTACGCGCGCTCGGCGTCGTTGGCCGCGTGGACGCGGCCCGCGTGCGCGTCGCGCCAGAAGCGCTGGATCGGCGTCCCGCGCTGGATCGCGCGGCCGCCGGAGTTCTCGAAGAGCCGGTCGATCGCCGCGATCGCGCGTTCCGTGCCGCGCACCTGGTCGCGCCGGACGCGCAGCCGCAGGTCCGCGGGCAGCCGTTCCCCGCGCTTGGCGAGTTCGTACAGCTCCTCGATGTTGCGGGTCAGCTGCAGCCAGGCGGCGTCGATCTCGCTGGCCGCCTCGGCGATCCGCACCTTGGCGAACGGGTCCTCTTTGGACTGCTCGCCCGCGTACGCCGCCCGGACGCGCTTGCGCTGGTGCTCGACGTGCGCGTCGTACGCGCCCTGGGCCATGCCGATGATCGGCGCGGTGATCGTGGTCGGGTGCACCGAACCGTACGGGAGGCGGTACAGCGGCCCGGGGTTGACGGCCTGGCCCGGCACCTTGCACTTCGACGTCGCGATGAAGCTCAGCGCCCGGTGCTGCGGCACGAAGACGTCCTCGACGACGATGTCGTTCGAGCCGGTGCCGCGCAGGCCGATCGTGTCCCAGACGTCCACGATGGAGTAGTCGGCGATCGGCAGCAGGTAGGTGCAGAAGTCGACCGGCTTGCCACCGGCGAACGCGGGCCCGCCGAGCAGCACCCACGTGCAGTGGTCGGACCCGGAGGAGAAGCTCCACCGGCCCGAGAGCCGGTAGCCGCCGTCGACGACCTCGGCCTTGCCCATCGGCGCGTACGACGAGGAGATCCGCACGTCCTGGTCCTCGCCCCAGACCTCCTGCTGCGCCTGCGCGTCGAATAGCGCCACGTGCCACGGGTGGACGCCGAGGATGGAGGCGACCCAGCCGGTGGACCCGCACGCGCTCGCGATCAGCTTGACCGCGGTGTAGAAGCTCACCGGGTCGGCCTCGAAGCCCCCGTGGAGTTTCGGCTGCAGCAGCTTGAAGAACCCGGTTTCCTGCAGGGCCTTGACGGACTCCTCGGGAACGCGGCGCGCGTCCTCGGCGTCCTGGGCCCGTTCCCGCAGGACCGGCAGGAGGTCCCGGACCCCGGCGATCACCTGCTCGCTCATGCGTACTCCTTCGCTCGCTGCCGCAAGACTAGAACACGTTCTCGTTTTTGTCGAGAACGCCCTGCGCCAGGGCACTGTTGATCCCCGCTCTGCGGCCGGAAAACACGCAGTCGGCCAGGGACAGGCCACTCACGTAGGACCTGGAACAGATTCCCACGGCGGTGCGGCCGGCGGCGTACAGCCCGGGGATCGGCGCCCCCGCCGCGCTCCGCACCGCGCCGGTGTCCTCGTCGACGACCAGGCCGCCGAGGGTCAGCATCGGCGTCGGGTACCCGAGGTTCGGCCGCACCGAGATGTCGATGAGCGAGTACGGCGGGTGGTCCAGCCGCCGCGCGAACTCGGCGGGCTTGCCCAGCGGGTCCCGGTCGCCGTGGTAGGCCTCGACGCTCGCGCGCAGCCCCTGCGGGTCGACGCCGGCCTTGCGCGCCACCTCTTCGACCGTCGCCCCGGTGACGCGGCCGCGCCGCAGCAGGTACCGCAGCTGCAGCCCCTGGAACCACTGGCTCTGCGCCTTCGTGTCCCGCCGCGCCTCGGCGACGATCGGCGCGTCGACGAGCAGCCAGCCCTGGCTCCCGTGCTCCTCGATGAGCTTCTCGCCCACCGCGGCGCCGTACCGGGACTCGTCGATGACCCGCCGGCCCGTGGCGTCGACGATGATGCCGCCGAGGAACGCGCTCGGCGGCGTGATGAACCGCCACGCGGAGATCCGGCCGAGCTCGCCGGTCGCGCCGCCGGCCTCGACACCCAGCCGGATGCCCGAACCGTCGTCGGCGGAGGTGCCGAGCGGGAGCCCGCCGCGGTACGCCGGGGCGTGCTCGCGGACCATCTCCCGGTTCGCGATGAACCCGCCCGCCGCCAGCACCACCCCGCGCCGGGCGGAAATCCGCAGCTCACGGCCGTGCGCGCGTTCGAACCGCTCGACACGCCGGTGCAGCGACCTGCGCAGGGACGGCACGTAGATCCCGGGCTTGGCGGCGTACCGCGCGAAGCGCTGGTGCCCCGCCTTGATCGACGCCGGGGCAGCACCCAGGGTGTCGGCGACGAGCCCGGTGACGCGGCCGGCGTCGTCGCGGATCAGGCTGCGCGCGGTCGTCTGGGTCAGCACCCGGATGCCGCGGGCGCGCACGGCCGCTTCGAGCCGCGCCATCAGCAGCTTCCCCGAGGTCCCGGGCCCCTTGACCCGGTGGCCGCGCGGCGCCGGTTTCGCGGCGTCGCGGAACCCGCCGGCGGCCTCGCTGCCGGAGTAGTACAGGTAGTGGGCGTCGCTCGGGTACGACGTCTTGTACGGGCACAGGCTGCCCTCGAACGGCACGCCGTTGCCCTCCAGCCAGGCGATCATCTCGCGGCTGCCCTCGCAGAACCGCCGCAGCGTCCGCTCCGAGACGACGTCGCCGGTCTCCATCCGCAGGTAGGCGTACATCGCCTCGACCGAGTCGTCGACACCGGCGTCGAGCTGCTGGCCGGTCCCGCCGCCGGCGTAGACGACGCCACCGCTGACCGCGCTGGCCCCTCCGCCGGCGAAGCGCTCGACGATGACGACGTCGGCGCCCGCGTCGGCCGCTTCGAGCGCGGCGCAGGCGCCCGCCGCCCCGAACCCCACGATGACCACGTCCGCGACGAGTGCGTCCATGGTCGCTACCCTAGAACTGCAACACGTTCTCGTCTATCGTGACCGAAAGCGGCTCCCAACTGGATACTTATTCGATGGAACACGTTACAGGTGAGGTGGCATGACGGAGCAGTTCGACGTCGTCGTGGTCGGCAGCGGCGCCGCCGGGATGACCGCCGCGCTGGCTGCGGCCCACCACGGCCTGAGCGTCGTCGTCCTGGAGAAGGCCGCCTGCTTCGGCGGCTCGACCGCCCGCTCCGGCGGCGGCGTCTGGCTGCCCGGCAACCACGCCCTGCGCGCCGCCGGGATCGAGGAACCCCCCGAACGGGCGCGCGAGTACCTGGCCTCGATCGTCGGGGACGTCGTCCCGGCCGTCCGGCGCGACACGTTCCTCGCGCACGGCCCCGAGGTGCTGCGGTTCGTCTGCGACCACACGCCCCTGGAGTTCCGCTGGGTCCGCGACTACAGCGACTACCACCCCGAAGCCCCCGGCGGACGCCCCGGCGGCCGGTCGGTCGAGCCGGCCGCCCTCGACGGCAAGCTCCTCGGTGCCGAGCTGGCCCACCTCGAACCGCCGTACAGCGCTCCCCCGCTCGGCGTCCCGATCACCCAGGCCGACTACCGCTGGCTGAGCCTGCTCGCCCGGCACCCGCGCGGGGCGCTGCGGCTGCTGTCGCTCGGCCGCCAGTGGCTGGTCGGGAAACTCCGCGGGCAGCGGCTGCTGAGCATGGGCCAGGCACTGGCGGCCGGCCTGCGGGTGGGCCTGGCCCGGGCCGGCGTCGAGGTCCGGCTGAACACGCCGCTGGTGGACCTGCGGGTCGACGGCGACCGCGTCACCGGCGTCGTCACGCCGCAAGGTGTCGTCGGCGCGCGACGGGGCGTGCTCCTCGCCAGCGGCGGCTTCGAGCGGAACCTCGAGATGCGCGAGAAGTACCAGCGCGCCCCGATCGGCGTCGACTGGACCGTCGGCGCGGCCGCCAACACCGGTGACGGCATCACCGCCGGCCTCAAGCTGGGCGCCGCCATCGACCTCATGGACGACGCCTGGTGGGGGCCCACGCTGCCGCTCACCGGCGGGCCGTGGTTCGCCCTCGCCGAGCGCTCGCGGCCGCGCAGCATCATGGTCGACGCGCGCGGCGAGCGGTTCGTCAACGAGTCGGCGCCGTACGTCGAGGCCGTGCACGCGATGTACGGCTCCGGGGACGGCCCCGGCGAGCACATCCCGACCTGGCTCCTGTTCGACCAGCGCTACAAGGACCGGTACATGTTCACCGGCATCGGGCCGCGCCAGCCGCTGCCCGGCCGCTGGTTCAAGGCCGGGATCGCGGCGAAGTCGTCTTCGATCGCCGGGCTGGCGGCCAAGATCGCCGTCCCGGCAGCCGCGTTGGAAGCGACCATCGAGCGTTTCAACGGCTTCGCCCGCAACGGCGTCGACGAGGACTTCCACCGCGGGGTCAGCAAGTACGACCACTACTACGGCGATCCGCGCAACAAACCCCACCCCAGCCTCGGCCCCCTGGACGAAGCGCCGTTCTACGCGGTGAAGATCGTCCCGGGCGACCTGGGCACCAAGGGCGGGCTGCGCACCGACGAGCACGCGCAGGTGCTGCGCGAAGACGGCTCGGCCGTGCCGGGCCTGTTCGCCGCGGGCAACGCCAGCGGAGCCGTGATGGGCCGGACCTACGCCGGACCGGGCGCGACCATCGGCCCGGCCATGGTGTTCGGCTACCTTGCGGCGGCGCGGCTGGCGAACCAGGATCAGGGGACCACGGGAGGGCAGCGATGACGCAGGACTCGGTACGCACCATCTACGCCGGTGAGCCGCCGACCCGGTTCGCCCGCGGCTGGCACTGCCTGGGCCTGGCGGAGAACTTCCGCGACGGGAAACCGCACGCGGTGACGGCGTTCGGAACGAAACTCGTGGTGTGGGCGGACTCGGCCGGGCGGCTGCACGTGCTCGACGGCTACTGCCGCCACATGGGCGGCGACCTGACCCAGGGCAGCGTCAAGGGCGACGAGGTGGCCTGCCCGTTCCACGACTGGCGCTGGAACGGCACGGGCAAGTGCGTCTCGATCCCCTACGCCAAACGGGTTCCGCTGCGCGCGCGGACGCGGTCGTGGACGTCGGAGGAGCAGAACGGCCAGCTGCTGGTGTGGCACGACCCGGAGGGCAACCCGCCGCCCGAAGAGGTGGCCATCCCCCGGATCGAAGCCGCCTACAGCGACGAGTGGAGCAACTGGACCTGGGACGAGATCTTCATCGACGGCTCGAACTGCCGGGAGATCATCGACAACGTCGTGGACATGGCCCACTTCTTCTACATCCACTACGCCTACCCGACGTACTTCAAGAACGTGTTCGAGGGTCACATCGCCACGCAGTACCTCAACACCAAGGGCCGCCCGGACATGGGCATGGCTTCGAACTACGGCGGCGAGGACAACCTGCTGCGGTCGGAAGCGTCGTACTTCGGGCCGTCCTACATGATCAACAAGCTGGTGAACTCGTTCCAGGGCTACGAAATCGAGAGCGTCCTCATCAACTGCCACTACCCGGTGACGCCGACGTCGTTCGTGCTGCAGTACGGCATGAAGGTGAAGAAGCTGCCGGGGATCTCCGACGAGCACGCGGACAAGATCGCCGCGAAGCTGGCCCGCGGGATCGGCGCCGGGTTCCTGCAGGACGTCGAGATCTGGAAGCACAAGACGCAGATCGACAACCCGCTGCTGTGCGAAGAGGACGGTCCCGTCTACCAGCTCCGCCGGTGGTACCAGCAGTTCTACGTCGACGCCGCCGACGTCACCGAGGAGATGACCCGGCGGTTCGAGTTCGAAGTGGACACCACGAAGGCGAACGAGGCGTGGGCGGCGGAGGTCGCGGAGAACCTGGCGCGGCAGAAGACCGAGGCGGAAGTGTGACGACCGCCGAGCAGACCGAGTTCCTGTCGGGCGGGCTGCGGCCACACGAGTGCCGCAGCTGCGGAACGTGCGTGCTGGTGAAGAAGAACAGCATCCAGCACACCAGCATCCAGTGGACCTCCCGGCCCGCCGACACCTGCCCGGTCTTCGCGGACGCCGACGGCCCCTCGGCGTTGCTCGACACCTGCCCGAAGCTGGCCGACAGCATCGGCGACGCCGTGCGCGAGGGCACGCTGGCGGTGGCCGATGGCTGAGCGGGTCTACACGCTGACCGTCGCCGACGTCGTCGTCGAAACGCCGGACGCGCGGTCGGTGGTCTTCGAGATCCCTCCGGAGCACACCGAAGCGTTCCGCTATTCCGCCGGGCAGTTCCTGACGTTGAAGATCCCGAGCGAGCGGACCGGTTCGGTGGCGCGGTGCTACTCGCTCTCGAGCGCGCCGCACGAGAACCGCGTGCAGGTCACGGTCAAGCGGACCGACGGCGGGTACGGGTCCGGCTGGATCTGCTCGTCCCTGCGGCCGGGCATGCAGCTCGACGTGCTGGCACCGGCCGGGGTGTTCTCCCCGGCGTCGGCGGACGAGGACTTCCTGCTGTTCGCCGCGGGCAGCGGCATCACGCCGGTGATGGCGATCCTCAAGACGGCGCTGGAGCAGGGGTCGGGGCGGGTCGTGCTGGTCTACGCGAACCGCGACGAACGCTCGGTGATCTTCGCGGGCGAGCTGGCGTCCTTGGCGAAGCGGTACGGCGATCGGCTGGTCGTCGTCCACTGGCTGGAAAGCGTCCAGGGCCTGCCGGACGTCCCGCAGCTGCGCGGGCTGGCTTCGGCCCATACGTCGCACGAGGCGTTCCTGTGCGGGCCGGCGCCGTTCATGGCGGCCGTGCGGGAGGCGCTCGGGCAGCTCGGCGTGCCGCGGGAGCGGGTGCACGTCGAGAAGTTCACGTCGCTGACCGGGAATCCGTTCGAGGACGTCGTCGTCGAGGAAGAGCCTTCCGATGCGGCACCGGCGTCGCTGACGGTGACCCTCGACGGGCAGACGCGGTCGATGGCGTGGCCCCGGCAGCGGAAGCTGCTGGACCGGCTGCTGGAAGACGGCATGGACGCGCCGTACTCGTGCCGCGAAGGGCAGTGCAGCGCCTGCGCTTGCCGGGTCGTGTCCGGTGAGGTGAAGATGCTGCACAACGAGGTCCTCGACGCCGAAGACATGGCGGACGGCATCGTGCTGGCCTGCCAGTCGCTGCCGGTCACCGACGAGGTCTCGATCAGCTACGAATAGGAGGTCCCGCGTGCCCATCGACCCCGCGGCCGCCATCGGTGCCGAGATCGGCGAGGTGAGCTTCGCCTGGACGTCGTCGGACGTGCTGCTCTACCACCTGGCGCTCGGCGCGGGCCCGGACGAGCTGCGGTTCACCTACGAGCGGGACCTCGTGGTGCTGCCGACCTTCGCGACGGTCGCGGCCAACCTCCGCGTGTTCGACCCGCCGGCGGTGTCGTTCCCCGGGGTGGAGATCGACCTGGCGAAGGTGCTGCACGGCAAGCAGGAGATCACGCTGCACCAGCCGATCCCGGTCGAGGGCAAGGCGGTGGCGCGGTCGCGGATCGCCGACGTCTTCGACAAGGGCAAGGCGGCGGTCGTGGTCCAGGAGGTCGCCGTCACGTCGTCGGCCGGCGATCCACTGTGGACGGCCCGGTCGAGCATCTTCGCCCGTGGCGAGGGCGGCTTCGGTGGCTCACGGGGGCCGTCGGACCGGATCGAGTGGCCGACGCGTGCGCCCGATTTCGTCGTGGAGACGCCGACCCTCCCGCAGCAGGCGCTGCTGTACCGCCTCTGCGGCGACCGCAACCCGCTGCACGCGGACCCGGCGTTCGCCCGAACGGCGGGGTTCGACCGGCCGATCCTGCACGGGCTGTGCACGTACGGGATCGTGGCGCGGGTGCTGGTGAACGAGTTCCTGGACGGCGACCCGGCACGGGTGGCGTCGTTCGCGGCGAAGTTCGCCGGGGTGGTGTTCCCGGGCGAGACGCTGCGGATCCGGGTGTGGCGCTCCGGCGACCGGCTGCTGGTGACGACGTCGGCGCCGGAGCGGGACGACGCGCCGGTGCTGGCGGACACGGTGCTGGTGTCGTCCACTTCCTGAACGCCGCGCTCCGGGCCCGCTACCGTGGGAGGGAGACCTCGGGAGGACGAATGCCGGAATACTTCGTGGTGCGGGGAACGGTCGAACCGGGCGACAAGCGCGGCCGCGAGCTGGGCTTCCCCACGGCGAACATCGCCCTGCGCGACCAGGACGGCTTCCTGGGCGACGGGGTGTGGGCGGGCTGGATCGGCCGCCCGGACGGCACCCGCCTGCCGGCGGCGATCTCGGTGGGCCGCCGCCCGACGTACTACGGCGCGGACGGCTACCGCCTGCTGGAGGCCCACGTCCTGGACTTCAGCGGCAACCTCTACGGCGAGACGCTGGTGGTGTGGCTCGGGTCGCGCCTGCGAGCGCAGCAGAAGTACGACTCGGCGGAGGACCTGATCACGGCGTTGAAGAACGACATCGCGGTGGCCGGCCAGTGGACGGCGGAGCACCCGGCTGCCTCGCTCCCGGAGCCGGGGGAAAGCGGGCCGGGCGAGGTGCGGCGGGTCGCGGGCTGAGGCTGGGCGCGGCCGGAATCCACCGTTCGCGGCGAACCCCCAGCTCGGGAGCCGATCGAGGCCGCCGCACCGCCGGAAACTGTCGGTGGCCTCCGGTAACGTGAAATCCGGGGGTCCCCCAGGCCGGGGACCTCTCGTGGCCGTGCTCACCGGGCCGTCCTCACAGAGCCCTGCTCACAGAGCCCTGCTCACAGAGCCCTGCTCACAGAGGCCTGTTCACAGAGCCGAGGCCAGCAGCATGTAGCCCATCCCGGCGCCCATCACCGTCCGGCACACCGCGCGCGACGCCTGCCCCGAAGCGGCGACCGAGCCGGAGGCCGGACCGGTGGCCGCCGCGCCCCGGAGCACCAGCACGCCCGACCATGCCGCGTCGACCACGAAATACCCCGCCGCCACCACCGCTATCAGCGGCAACGCCAGCCGGGCGTCCATTGTGGACATCGTCAGCCACGGTCCGTGGTCCATCCCGGCGTGCGGCATCGCCGTCACCGTGTACAGCATCGCCGCCGCCGAGAGCGCGTGGTGGGCGCACGTCCGGTCGCGCCACCAGGCCACCGCGAACCAGCCCGTCGTCAGCACCAGCACCGCCTGCCAGCCCGCCGCCGGGATCGGGCCGCCGACCGGCGAGAACATCGCCACCATCGCCACCACCAGCAGCAGCTCCGCCAGGTCGCCGTGGCGGACGCCGTGGCCCAGCCGCGCGTAGTCGAGGCGGGTCAGGCGCAGGACGCACGGCAGCACCAGCGCCGCGAACACCGCGGTGAGCGCCCAGTCGACCGCCATCGGCCTCACTCTCCGTCGTGGGTGGTGTCTCCACCGTGACACCCACGCCGGCCGCGCACCAGCCGTCATTGAGGTGACACTCAGTCACCCGTCAGGATGAGCCCGCTCGTCGGCACGCCGGTACCCGCCGTGACCAGCACCCGGGCCGCGGCCGCGACCTGGTTGACCGCCGTGCCGCGGATCTGGCGGACGCCCTCGGCGATGCCGTTCATGCCGTGGATGTACGCCTCGCCGAGCTGACCGCCGTGCGGGTTGAGCGGCAACGCACCGTCGAGCTCCAGCGCGCCGTCGGCGATGAAGTCCTTCGCTTCACCGCGACCGCAGAACCCCAGCTCCTCCAGTTGCATCAGCACGTACGGCGTGAAGTGGTCGTACAGCACGGCTACGTCCACATCGGACGGTCCCAGCCCGGACCGGCCCCACAGCTGCCGGCCGACGACGCCCATTTCCGGCAGCGCGGCCAGGTCGTCGCGGTAGTAGCTGGTCATCACGTACTGGTCCGGCCCGCTCCCCTGCGCCGCCGCCGCGATGACCGCCGGCGGGCGAGCCAGGTCACGCGCCCGCGAGACGCTGGTGACCACGAGCGCCACCCCGCCGTCGCTCTCCTGGCAGCAGTCGAGCAGGTGCAGCGGCTCGGCCACCCAGCGCGACGCCTGGTGCTCTTCCAGGGTGATGGGCCGCCCGTGGAACCACGCGTCCGGGTTGGTCGCCGCGTGCTTGCGGTCGAGCACCGCCACCCGGCCGAAGTCCTCGCTCGTCGCGCCGTAGTCGTGCAGGTAGCGCCGGGCCACCATGGCCACCGTCGCCGCCGGGGTCGCGATGCCCATAGGGTAGTGGAACGCATTGTCCACCCCCGAGGAGTTGACCTGCCCGGCCGCCGCGGCCGACACCTGGCCGAAGCGGTGCCCGGACCGCTCGTTGAACGCCCGGTAGGCGACGACGACGTCCGCGACGCCGGTCGCCACCGCCATCGCGGCCTGCTGCACGGTTGCCGCCGCGGCACCGCCGCCGTAGTGGACGCGGCTGAAGAACTTCAGTTCGGGGATCCCGAGCTCCCGCGCGACCGCGATCTCCGCGTTGCCGTCCATCGTGAACGACACCAGTCCGTCCACATCGGATGGTGTGAGACCCGCGTCGGCCAGTGCGTGGGAGATGCATTCGGCCGCCAGCCGCAGTTCGCTGCGCCCGGAGTCCTTGGAGAACTCCGTCGCGCCGATCCCGGCGATCGCCGCCTTGCCCGGAAGCGTCACGGCAGGGTCACCTCCACGGTACCGGCGACGTGTTCACCGAGACTGTCCACTCCGGACACCGAGACCACGACGTCGCGCCCCGAAGCCGAGACCACGCGGCCGGTGAACGTCAGCGTGTCGTAGGCGTAGCAGGGCACGCCGAGCCGGATCCTGATCGACCGGATCAGCGCCTCCGGCCCGGCCCACTCCGAGACGAACCGCTGGACCAGGCCGGTATCGGTGAGGATGTTGAGGAAGATGTCCTTCGAGCCGCGGGCCACGGCCGAGTCGCGGTCGTGGTGGACGTCCTGGAAGTCCCGGGTGGCCAGCGCCGTGCTGACGACGAACGTCGGTGTCGCCTCGATCGTCAACGGCGGCAGCTCGGTCCCTTCGGCGACGACGGTCATCGGGCCACCTTCCACGCGGGCAGGGTCAGGTCCTCGTCGACGCGGACGAACGCCGCCACCACCGGAAGTCCGATGTGGACCTCGTCCGGGGCGGCGTCCAGCAGCTCGGCCATCACCCGCACGCCCTCTTCCAGCTCGACCAGGGCCACCACGAACGGGAGGTCCTTGCCCGGCACCGGCGGGTGGTGGTGCACGACGTAGGAGAACACGGTCCCCCGGCCACTGGCGACGACGTAGTCGGGCTTGGTGTCCAGTGAGCCGTCGGGTGGCATCGGCCCCGGCGGGTGCCGCAGCGTTTCGCCCCAGCGCTGGATCCGCAACTCGGCCTCGCGGAGGCCGTCCCAGAAGAACTCGGTGTCCCGGCTGATCACCGGCCGCAGCACCGGTGACGGCGGCGGCTCCGGGGCGGGCGGCCGGAACTTCAGGACCCGGAACATCATCTCGGCGACGGCTTCGTCCCCGACGTACCAGGTCATCCGCGTGGTGACGAACCACCCCTCGCCGAGGGCGGTCCTCTTGGGACCGACGACGCCCTCCAGCCGCGTCCGCGCCTCGACCTGCTCGCCGTGACGCAGGTAACGGTGGTAGGTCTGCTCGGAGTTCGTCGCGACGACGGAGGTGAACCCGGCTTCGTCCAGGAGTTCCATCATCGACCCCAGGGGGTCGTCGGAGCCGCGCGGGACGTTCAGGCCGCCCATCGTCCACACCTGGGCCATCGCGGGCGGCGAGACCAGTCCCTTGTGGACACTCCGAGCGGCGTACCCGGGGTCGGTGTAGACCGGGTTGCGGTCCCCGATCGCTTCGACCCAGTTGTTCACCATGGCCTGGTTGACCGGGTCGCGCGCCAGGCGCGGGGCGCATTCCCCGCGCGCGGCGATCTCCGCGGCGGCCTCTTCGATGTTCATCGCGGCACCCTCGGCAGGCCCAGGCCGATCGAGGCGATCAGCTCCCGTTGGATTTCGCTGACGCCCCCGCCGAAGGTCAGCACGATGTTGCGCTTCGCGGTGAGATCGAGCCATTCGGCGAGCTCGGCGGTGTCCGGATCGGCCAGGTCGCCGTGGCGCGCGACGACTTCCTCGACGTTCCGGCCGATCCGCTGGACGGCCTCGGAGCTGAACACCTTGGTCGCCGACGCGTCGGCCACGCCCACCGGCGCACTGGCCGAGGACACCGCGACCTGCCAGTTCAGCAGCTCGTTCACCCGGGTGACGGCCAGCGCCTCGGCGAGGACGGCCCGCACGTCCGCGAGGTCGAGCAGGCCGTGCGCGCTCGCCCAGGCGCGCACCCGGTCGTACAGCCCGCCGATCCGCCCGGCCGGCCCCAGCATGACGCGCTCGTGGTTGAGCTGCGTCGTGATCAGCCGCCAACCCGCGTTTTCCGGCCCCACCAAGCGGTTCGCCGGCACCCGGACGTCCGAATAGTACGTCGCGTTGACGTGGTGGGCGCCGTCGCAGGTGATGATCGGCGTCCACGAGTAGCCGGGGTCGCTCGTGTCGACGATGAGGATCGAGATGCCCTGGTGCTTCGGCGCGTCCGGCGCGGTCCGCACGGCGAGCCAGACGTAGTCGGCGTCGTGCCCGCCGGTGGTGAAGATCTTCTGGCCGTTGACGACGTATTCGTCGCCGTCGCGCACCGCCGAAGTCCGCAGGGACGCCAGATCGGTGCCCGCTTCCGGTTCGCTGTACCCGATCGCGAAGTGGATTTCGCCGGCCAGGATCTTCGGCAGGAAGAAGGACTTCTGCTCGTCGGTGCCGAACTCCTGCAGGGTCGGCCCGACCGTCTGCAGCGTCACCGACGGCAGCTGGACGTCGGCACGCGCGGCCTCGTCGACGAACAGGTGCTGTTCGATCCCGCCGAAGCCCTGGCCGCCGTGTTCGACCGGCCAGCCGACGCCGAGCCGGCCGTCGCGGCCCATCCGGCGGACGATGTCGCGGAACACCGGCCCGTGCCGCTCCCGCCGCATCGCCCGGCGCTCCTCGGGGCTGACCAGCCCGGCGAAGTAGTCGCGCAGTTCGGCGCGCAGCCGGCGTTGCGCGCCGGTCAGTTCGACGTGCATCCGCTCACCCCGCCACTCGTTCGCCGAGCCGGCCGAGCCGGTGCGCGGCCCCGCCGAGCGCCCGGCCGAGGTCCTTGACCGCCGACGAATACCGGTGCAGCGGATAGGTTTCGTCGACACCGATCCCGCCGTGCAGGTGGTGGCAGGTGGCCAGCGCCGCCGGGGCCTGCGTGGCGAACCAGTAGGCGGCGACGTCCAGTTCGGCGTCCGCGTCGAGACCCGAAGCCAGCCGCCACACCGCCGACGTCACGGCGAGGTGCACGGTCCGGGCGGCCACGTAGACGTCGGCGATCTGGCCCGCCACCGCCTGGAAGGCGGCGAGCGGCCGGCCGAACTGGGTGCGCTCGCCGACGTGCTTCACGGTGAGCGCCAGCGCTCCGGCCAGCAGGCCGTCGCCGAGGGACAGGGCGCCGGCCAGCGCGAACCGGTGCAGCGCCGCGACCGCACCCCGGTCGAACAGGAGGTCGCTCTCCTCGACGGCGACGTCGTCGAGCCGGACGGTGTACTCGGGCGCCCCGGCGGAGGTGGGTGTCGGAACGAGCGTGACGCCCTCGGCGCGCGGGTCGACGAGGTAGACGGCGCTCCCGTGCCCGGTGCTGACCGGCGTGAGGATCCGGGCGGCTTCGGCGGCGTACGGCACCGCCGTTTTCACGCCGCTGACCAGCCATTTCCCGTCCCCGGCCCGCGCGGTCGCGGCGGGCTCGGCGGCCAGTGGCGCGGACGGTTCGTTCAGCGCCGCGGTGAGCAGCGCGTCCCCGGCCGCGACCGGCGGCAGGAACTCCGCGCGCTGGGCCGGGGTGCCGAGCGCCTCGATCGGCAGGACTCCGAGGGCGAGCGCGGCGTACGCGGGCACCGGGACCGCCGCCCGGCCCACCTCGGTCAGGACCTGGGCGACCTCCGCGGCCCCCAGGCCGTCGCCTTCCAGCTCCGGGGGCAGCGCCAGGGCGAGCAGGCCCGCCGAGGCGAGCGCGCGCCAGGGATCGTCGGGCGAGCCGAGCACTTTCGCGGCGAGGGCGGCGATTTCGGTCTGCGTATCGTCAAGGGCGAAGTCCACGCCTGTCCTCCGGATCGGGCGCAATAGTGAAACCTGTTCTAGTCTTAACCGGAAAGGGTGGGCACGGCAACCCCCGGGGGTGGCGGAATGGCGCGGACGTGGCTGCTCACCGTGCCGCCGGTGACGCGCTCGACGCCGGCCGGTTCGCCGTCGCCGGGTACTCGACGGGCGGGTTCGTCGCGCAGCTCGCCGCCCGCCGAACAAGAACGCGTTACCGAACAGGTGCGGCACTCGACCGTGGGCTCCTTCGCCGCCGGCGCGCTGCCCGCCTGCGGGAGTTCCGCTCGACCACGCCCTGGGCGAGCGCGGTCGCCGTCGACGAGATCGGCCGTTCGACTCGACACCCGACGAGGTCGCCGCCCGCATGCCGGCCGCCGGGTGTCCGCCCGGCTCGCCGTGGTCTGCTCCCCCCGAGGAAGGAAGCCCTGATGGGACGCTTCAGCCTGCCCGACTCCAAGCCGGGCGGCCTCGACTCGCCGGTGACGGCGAAGGTCATGAAGTACGCGGCGAAGGCGCAGGTGGCGGTCTTCCGGTGGACCGGCGGCCGCGTCGGCAGCACGTGGCGGATCGGCGCCGGGTTCCGCCGGCCGGTGCCGACGCTGCTGCTGGAGCACCGGGGCCGCAAGTCGGGGCGGCTGTTCACCACCCCGCTGCTCTACCTGCGCTCGGGCGGCGACTTCGTCGTCGTCGGGTCGCAGGGCGGGCTGCCGCGGCACCCGCAGTGGTACTTCAACCTGCTGGCCCGCCCCGACACCCGCGTGCACCTCAAGGGCCGTCGTGGCGTCCCGGTGACCGCCCGGGTCGCCGGGCTTGAGGAACGCGCGCACCTGTGGCCACGGCTGGTCGAGCTCTATGCGGACTTTGCGAAGTACCAGGCCTGGACCGAGCGCGAGATCCCCGTCGTGGTGCTCAGCCCGCGGCTTTGAGCAGCTCGTCCAGGGCGTCCGGGAGCGCGTCGGCGAGCGGCCACAGGTCCTTGACCAGTTCCCGCGCGCCGAGCAGGCCGACGTGCACCTTCCCCGCGTTGGACAGGACCGTGACGTTCAGCCCGGCGCCGTGGAAGACCGGCCCGAGCGGGTAGAAGCCGGTGATCCGCGCGCCCAGGAAGTACAGCGGCATCGGCGGCCCGGGCACGTTCGAGACGACCAGGTTGTGCACCACCGGGTGCTTCTCGGCCAGGCGCAGCGCCGAGTACGCCCGCACGGCGAGCCCGAACGCCGAGGCGACCGAGAACTGCGCCCAGTCCTGCAGCATGTCGGCGTCGATGTCGTGGTGGTGGTCCTTCGAGCGCCGGTTGGCCTCGGCGAGGAAGAACACCCGCGCGGCCGGGTCGGCCAGGTGCGTCGGCAGGGAGGCGAAGAACGCCGAAACCTTGTTGCTGCCCTGCTCGCGTTCGGTCCGGTCGTGCACCGACACCGGGACGGTGGCGACCAGCGGGTCCTCGGGCAGCTCACCGCGTCCGGCGAGGAAGTCCCGCAGCGCGCCGGCGACGAGCGCGAGCACGACGTCGTTCACCGTGACCCCGAAGGCGTTTTTCACGTCCTTGACGTCGGCCAGGTCGAGCTGGGCGAAGGCGACACTGCGGTGCCCGGTGATCGTGCCGTTCAGGGATGTCCTCGGCGCGGTGAACGGGACCGGCATCCCCTTGCCGCGCAACGCCCGCCCGACCCACCGCGGCATCAGCCCGAGCAGGTCGGGCAGCAGCCGCGCGGCCTCGGCGGGCCGCTTCACGACGCTCTCGACCCCGGAGCGGATCAGGTCCAGCGGCGACGGCATCGCGGCGTTCCGGTGCTCCTCGACCTCGGGCATCGGCCCGTCCGGCTCGAGCGCGGCCAGGTAGCTGATCAGGCTGGCGCCGCTCACGCCGTCGACGCTCGCGTGGTGCATCTTCAGCAGCACGGCGAGCCGGCCGTCGGCCAGCCCTTCGATGACGTAGAGCTGCCACAGCGGGTGCGCCCGGTCGAGCTGCTGCCCGGCGATGTGCGCGCACAGCCCGGCCAGCTCTTCGCGGTCGCCGGGGGCGGGCACGCCGATGCGGTGCACGTGGTGGTCGAGGTCGAACTCCTCGTCCTCCACCCACACGGGATGGCTGAGGTTCCAGAGCGGGTTGTGCAGTTTGCGGCGGAACGCCGGGATCATCCGGACGCGTTCCTCGAGCTTTTCGTGCAGTTCCGCGAACGTGTAGCCGCCGGGGACGGTCGAACCGTCGAGGATGAGCAGCCCGCAGACGTGCAGGACCTGTGACGACGTCTCGAGGTAGAGGAAGCTCGCGTCGAGGCCGCTCAATCTCTGCATGGCGCCCAGGGTAAGACACGTCCGGTGAGCGGCGCGTCACCCTACTCGCCGGTATCATCGCGGTGGTGCAGCCGAACTTCCTGATCCGTCGCGCGGTCCAGCTCGGGCTCACCGCCAACGCCCTCCGCCCGCTGCGGGCCCGGTCCACCACGATCCCGGTGTTCTTCGCCGGGTGGCTGACCGGCGAGCTGGCGCCGCAGCTGCTGGCCCTGACCGCGGCGGATTCCCTGGTCCACGTGGCCCGCCACGGCACCGGCGACCGGTCGACGAAAGCGGGGCTGGCGATGGCGGCCGCGTCCGCCGCCGGGCTCGCCGCGCTGATCCGGACCGGCCACGGCGCGCGCGAAGAGATCGAGAAGGCGCTGACCTCGGCGCTGGGCGAGGACTACGCGCAGGAGCTGGGCCGGTCGGACCTGGGCCTGCCGTGGGGCGAGCTGGCGCTGCCGTTCCGGATGGGCGCCCCCGACGTGCGCGTCGACCGCAACATCGCCTACGCCCCGGGCGGCAAGCGGTTCCTGCTGGACGTCTACCGCCCGTCGTCGCCGGTTTCGGGCGCCCCGGTGCTGCTGCAGGTCCACGGCGGCGCGTGGGTGATCGGCAACAAGGAGGAGCAGGGCCGGCCGCTGATGCGCTACCTGGCCCGCCGGGGCTGGGTGTGCGTCGCGATCAACTACCCGCTGGCACCGGCCCACCGCTGGCCGGCCCACATCATCGCGGCGAAGCAGGCCCTGGCGTGGATCCGCGGTTCGATCACCGCCTACGGCGGCGACCCGCGGTTCGTGGCGGTGACGGGCGGTTCGGCGGGCGGTCACCTGTCGGCGTTGCTGGCGTTGTCCCAGAACGACCCGGCGTTGCAGCCGGGCTTCGAGGACGCGGACACGAGCATCCAGGCCTGCGTCCCCCACTACGGGGTGTACGACTTCGCGGCGACGTCCGGCGCACCGGCGAGCAAGTACCGCCTGGAGAGCCTGCTCGCCCGCCGCGTGTTCGCCCCGGACCGCGACCCGGTGTCCCATCTGGACGACTACATCGCGGCGTCGCCGCTGGACCGGATCACCTCGGAGGCCCCGCCGTTCTTCGTGATCCACGGCCGGGACGATTCGCTGGTCCCGGTGCGGGAGGCCCGCGAGTTCGTCTCGCGGCTGCGGGAGAAGTCCCGGCACCCGGTGGCGTACGCGGAACTGGCGGGGGCGCAGCACGCGTTCGACGTGTTCACGTCGGTGCGCTCGGCCCACGTGGTCCGCGGCGTGGCGCGGTTCCTGGACTTCACCTACCACGCCTGGAAGGCCGAGCACCGATAAGGCGTCACACCGGTCAGAGCCCGACTGCGGTACCGGTGACGGAAACACCGCTGTCCGGCTCGACCGGAACGGAAACCTCGATCCGGCCCGGCCGCCCCAGATCGCTTCCCTGCCACACCGTGAACGTGCGGCCCGGCGGAATCCGGTCCAGCTCGCGCAGGTAGCCACCCAGCGCCGCCGCGGCGGCCCCGGTGGCAGGGTCTTCGACGATCCCGCCCGGCGGGAACGGGTTCCTGGCGTGGTAGACCGTCGGCGACTCGCACCAGATCAGATCGACGGTGGTCCAGTCCTTGCGAAGCATGAGCGCGGCGAGCCGCGGGAAGTCGTAGTCGAGCCGGGCCAGACGTTCCCGGGACGACGCCGCGACCACCGGGTGCCAGGCGCCCGCGAAGGCCGCCCGCAACGGCAGCTCCGAGTCCAGGTCATCCGCGGACCAGCCCAGCGCGCCCAGCAGCTCCGCGGCGTCGTCCGGTGAAATGTCGGCGGTTCGCGGCCGCACGCTGACCAGGGTCGCGACGATCGAACCGTCCGCCGACCGGCTGGTGGTGACCGGCACTTCCCCCGCCTTCGTGTGGAACCGCAGCAACCCGGTCCCGTGCCGATGGGCGTAGGCGACCGCGGTCGCGATCGTGGCGTGCCCGCAGAACGGCACCTCGGCGCCGGGACTGAAGTACCGCACGGCGAGCGACCCGTCCGGCTGGGGAACCGCGAACGCGGTCTCGGAAAAGCCGATCTCGGCGGCGGTTTCCAGCATCACGGCGTCATCGAGCCCCGTGGCGTCCAGCACGACGCCGGCGGGATTCCCGCCCGACCGCACCGAACTGAACGCCGTGTAGCGCAGGATTTCCATTGCACGTCCTCCGTTATTTCATCAGTAGACGAGATCCACGGGACTCGCCGACGGCGGGCCGTCGAGGCACCACTCCGTTCCTTCGCGGACGAAGCGGTACCAGCGCGCGTCGCGGCCGTAGCGCAGTTGCAGTTCTCCTTGCGACACACGGTTGCGCCAGGTTTTCGCCGGGCCGGGGATCCCGGTCTCGGCCAGGACCGCCTGTGCTTCGGCGAGCGGGCCCGGGCCCGGCTGCCAGCTCTCGCGCAGCGCGGTCAACCCACCGCGGCCTGCTTCGCGCCAGGCCTCGGCCCAGCGGGTCAAGTCGCGGGGCGGGACCCGGGCCGCGGTGGCCAGTGCCGTGATCTCCGGAGCCGTGCGGCCGGCCGCACGGCGGGCGAGGTCTTCCTCGAACGTCAGCTCCGCCGCGGCCGGGCCGCTGGTCAGGAGGTCGCGGGCGAGGCCCGCCGCGTCCGCCGCGAGGGCCGCCAGCGCCGCCGCCGTCCAGCCGGTGCCCGGTGGGGGGTCGAGGTCCAGGACCGCCGGGGCCCCCGCGACCCGCGGGGGTGGCGGCAGGGTGGGGAGCGCGCCCGGCCGCCGGGCGTAGGCGGCCCGCGGGGTCAGGCCCTCGTCGACGGGCTGGGGCAGCTTCGGTTTCTCGCCGCGGGCCGGCGACCGGCGGGCGCGGAGTTCGGCCAGCACGTCCGCGCGCGGGCGTCCGCGCAGCAGGAAGAGCGTGAACGGGTCGCGGTCGACCTCGTCGGCGACCAGGTAGTACACCGCGGCGACGTGCTTGCACGGGTTCGCCGAGTCCGGGCACGAGCACCGCGGCCGCAGGTCGCCCGGGCCCGGCAGCAGGTCGACCCCCGCTTCGCGCGCCTGTTCGGTGAGCGCGCCCGGGAGCTCGCCGTCGAGCAGTGCGGCCGCGTGGCCGAGCTGGGTGCCGACCACGCCGAGCAGCGTGTCCCACTCGCCGTCGGTGAAGGTGCGCATGGTGATGGTGACCTTGTAGGGCTCCGGCCGGCTGCCCCGCACCCGGGCGCTCACCACGCCCGCGCCGACGGCCAGCTCGCTGACCGTGCCTTTCCGCGCGTACGTCCGCCCGCGGGGCAGCCGGTTCGGGTCGAGTTTCGCGCGCTGCTCCAGCGCCTCGACCCAGGCGCGGCCCCACCACGTCGTGCCGAAGTTCCGCCTCGGAGGCATCACCCGCCCCCGAGCCGGACGAGGTCGGCGAGCTCGTCGTCGGACAGTTCGGTGATCCAGTCCTCCCCGGCCCCGACGATCGACTCGGCGAGGCCGCGCTTCTTTTCCAGCACCTGCGCGATCCGCTCTTCGAGCGTGCCCTCGGCGATCAGCCGGTGCACCTGGACGGGCCGGTCCTGCCCGATCCGGTAGGCGCGGTCGGTGGCCTGGTCCTCGACCGCGGGGTTCCACCAGCGGTCGTAGTGGATCACGTGGGTGGCCCGGGTCAGGTTGAGGCCGACACCGCCCGCCTTGAGCGAGAGCAGGAACACCGGGATCTCGCCGGCCTGGAACCGGTCGACCATGTCCTGCCGTTTCGCCGGCGAACTCTCGCCCGAGAGCAGTTCGGTGGGCAGGCCGCGTTCCTTCAGGCGCCGTTCGAGCAACCGGCAGAGCCGGACGTACTGGCTGAACACGAGCACGCTCTCGCCCTCGTCGAGGATGACGTCGAGGAGTTCTTCGAACGCCGCGAGCTTGCCGGAGCGCCCGGTGAGCGCGCCGTGCGGTTCCTTGAGGAACTGCGCGGGGTGGTTGCAGATCTGCTTGAGTTCGGTGAGCAGCTGCAGCACCTGCCCGCGCCGCTTGATCCCCCGTGTTTCCCGGATTTCGGCGAGGTTTTCGCGGACGACGGCCTCGTAGAGCGTGGTCTGCTCGGCGGTGAGCGGGACGAACCGGTCGGTCTCGGTCTTGCGCGGCAGCTCCGGGGCGATGTCGGGGTCGGACTTGCGCCGCCGCAGCAGGAACGGCCGGACGGTGGCGGCCAGCCGTTCGGTGACCGCCCGGTCGCGGTCGCGTTCGATCGGCCGCGCCACGGTGCGGCGGAAGCGGTCGAGCGGCCCGAGCAGGCCCGGGGTCGTCCAGTCCACAATGGACCACAGCTCGGTGAGGCGGTTTTCGACCGGGGTGCCGGTGAGGGCGACCTTGGCTCGCGCGGGCACCTTGCGCAGTTCCTTGGCGGTGGCGGAGAGCGGGTTCTTGACGTGCTGCGCCTCATCGGCCGCGACGAGCCCCCAGTCCACTTCGGACAGGGTCTCGCGGTCCCGCCGGAGGACGCCGTAGGTGGCGAGGACGACCTCGTCGGGCGCGAGGTCGTCGAGGTGGCGGCCGCCGCCGTGGAACCGCCGGACGGGGATTCCGGGGGCGAAGCGGGCGAACTCGCGCTCCCAGTTGCCGAGCAGGGAGGTGGGACAGAGGACGAGGGTCGGGCCGCCGGTGGTTCGTGGGGGCTCGCTGCCGCCCGCGGCCTCACCAAGCAGACCTGCCTGCGGCTCCGCCGCAACCACGCCGGACTGCGGCTCCGCCGCCACCTCACCGGCCTCGCCCGGCACCGGTGGCCACTCGGCTGTCTCCCCACCGGCCCCGCCGGACTGCCCGGCCGTATCCCCATCGACCTCGGCGCGCTGCACCGGGCCGGGAAGCGCCCCCCTCCTCGCCAGCTCTCGCCGGTGCAGGTGGAGGGCGATCAGCTGGATCGTCTTGCCCAGCCCCATGTCGTCCGCCAGGCACGCGCCCAGCCCCAAGCCCGTCATCGTCGCCAGCCAGGACAGCCCCGCCTGCTGGTACGGCCGCAGCGTCGCCTGCAGCCCCGGGGGCGGCGCCACCGTGGCCTCCGCCCGGTCGCGGATGCGCGAAGCCAGCCCGCCCAGGGCCGGCGGCGCCGCGAACTCGACGCGTTCGCCGTCCACCTCGAGCTCGCCCGTCAACGCCGCCGCCAGTGCCTCGCCCGCGTCCAGCCTGCGGGTCCGGCTCCGCACCCGGGCCAGCAGCTGCGGGTCGACCCGGACCCACTGACCGCGCAGGCGGACGAGCGGGCGCTTGGCTTCGGCCAGCGCCGCCACTTCCGCCTCGGTCAGCTGCTCGCCGCCCAGGCTGAGCTGCCAGCGGAACTCCAGCAGGCTCCGCAGGGCGAACTCCGCGTCCGTCACGCTCGCCGGCGCCTGGGTCGCGCTCGCCTTCGCCTTCACCTCGGCGGCGAACAAGCCCTTCGACCAGAGCACCTCGATGCCGGCGCCGCCGAGTTCGCGGGCACCGTCGGTGAGCAGGTCGACGACCTCGTCGTCGGACAACGCCAGCGAAGCGGGGGTCGCCTGGGTCAGCACCCGGCCCAGCGGTGCCCAGGCCCGCGCACCGCGGCGCAGGCCGAGCAGCAGCTGGGTCTCCACCTGGTCGCCGAGGCGGTTCAGCACCGCGTCCGGCGCGTCCCACAGCGTTGCCGCCTCCACCACCAGGCTCGGCTCCGCCACGCTGCGGACCGCCGGCACCCCCGCGAACGAGTCGTCCTCCCGGCCCTCGACCCGCAGGAGCACCTGCACCCCACGGGGTTCGCGCGCCTCCAGCTCCGCGAGCCACGCGGCGCCGTCCGGACCCAGCAACGCCGGTTCGCGCGCCGCGAACGCCGGATCGCCCGCGCCGACGGCCGCCGCCGGGCTGCGCACCAGCAGGTCGGCCGTCGCGTCCCAGAGCGCGCGGACCAGGGAGTCCGGCGAGTGCAGGCGGATGCGTTTCAGCCCGGTCAGCGGCAGCGCGTACGCCTCCGGCGGCAGGGCGCCGGCCAGCCCCCGCAGCAGTTCCTCGTCGGCGGCGTCCAGCGGGCCGATCCGCCAGGCCGCCGCCCCGGCCGGCGAGGCGGCCGGGCGCAGCCGCCCCCGCGCGACGAGGTTCACCCCCGCGTTGACGGCCGCCGACCACGCCGCCACCGCCGGGCTGGCCTCCTCGCCCACCGCCAGGAGCCGGGGCAGCGCCCGCTCCAGGGGCACCAGCTCGGCCTCGACCTTCGTCCGCGCGAACTTGGCGCCCCGGGGCAGCACGAGCTCGATCGTGGTCCCGCCGGCCACGTCGTCGCCCCACAGGGCCAGCACCCCGTCCCGCGGGGGATCCGCGGGGAGGTAAGTGGCCTGGGTGTCTGCGCTGAACTCCACGACCGCAACGCTAGAACACGACCCCGACAGTTTTGCCCTCGGCGGCGCGAACGGTCCGTTCGCACCGTGGCACGACGCAACCCACCCGTGCGCCGAACGGCAGCACGCGTGACCATTGGGGCATCAGCCGCGGGGCAGGCCCAGGAGGCGTTCGGCCGTGAGGGACCGCAGGACCTGCGTCGTGCCGCCCGCGATGGACAGGCAGCGCGTCAGGAGGAATTCGTGCTGGGCCGGGCCGTCGGCGGGCAACGCGCCCGAGCCGGCCAGCTCCAGCGCGAACTCCGCCACGTCCTGGCGGTGCCGCACGCCGAGCAGCTTCCGGACGCTCGACTCCGCGCCCGGGTCCTGGCCCTCCAGCCGGCGCAGGGCCGCCCGCAGGTCGAGGACGGACCCGGCCACCCCGTCGGCGACCAGCGCGCCGAGCCGGTCCAGCGCGACGTCGTCCAGCACCGCGGCGTCCAGTGTGGACACCAGCGTCCGCACGCTCTCCCCGACCGCCGAACCACTCCCGATGGCCACCCGCTCGTTGGCCAGGGTCGTGCGCGCCAGCCGCCAGCCGCCGCCCGGTGCGCCGACGACGTCGGCGTCCGGCACGAACACGTCGTCGAGGAACACCTCGTTGAACACCGCCTCGCCGGTGATCTCCCGCAACGGCCGCGTCGTGATGCCGGGAGCGCGCATGTCGACCAGGAAGTACGTGATGCCCTTGTGCTTGGGGACGTCCGGGTCGGTACGGGCCAGGCAGATGCCCCAGTCGGCTTCGCGGGCCAGCGACGTCCAGACCTTCTGCCCGGACAGCCGCCAGCCGCCGTCGACGCGCCGGGCCGCCGTCCGCAGCGCCGCCAGGTCGGACCCGGCGCCGGGCTCGCTGAACAGCTGGCACCACGTGATCTCGCCCCGGAGGGTGGGCCGGGCGAACCGGGCGCGCTGCTCGTCGCTGCCGTGTTCGAGGATCGTCGGCACCGCCCACGCCCCGATCACGAGGTCCGGGCGCCGGACGCCCGCGGCGCTCAACGCGGCGTCGATCCGCAGCTGCTCGGCGGCATCGGCGCCCCGGCCGTACGGCGCCGGCCAGTGCGGCGTCAGCAACCCCGCGTCGGCCAGGGCGGCCCGCTGGTCAGCCACGGGCAGTTCGGCGATCCGCGCGATCTCGTCGCGCAGCGACGGATCCTCACCGACGTCGACCCCCAGCGTCCGGTCGGTCCCGGACAGCGCCAGCGAAGCCGCCCGCCGCCGCCACGCCCCGCCCAGCCACTGCCGCAGGGCCACGGCCCGGCGCAGGTACAGGTGCGCGTCGTGCTCCCAGGTGAAGCCGATCCCGCCGAGGACCTGGACGCAGTCCTTGGCGTTGGCGACGGCGGCGTCGAGGGCGACGACGGCCGCGCTCGCCACCGAGAGCGGGTGCTGCCCGGAAGCCGCGTCCCAGGCCAGCGCTTCGGCGGCTTCGGCGCGGCACAGCATCTCGGCGCACAGGTGCTTGACCGCCTGGAAGGCCCCGATCGGCTTGCCGAACTGCTCGCGGACCTTGGCGTACTCGACGGCGATGGTCAGGCACCGCCGGGCCACGCCCGCCGCTTCGGCCGCGGCCAGCGTCGCGGCCGGCGGGGACACCGGCGCCACGGTGAGCAGGTCTCCGCGGGCGCCCGCGAACCGGACGCGCGCCAGCGGGCGCGAGAAGTCGAACGGGTCCAGGGGCTCGACGGTCACGCCGGGTGTGCCGGGCTCGAGCAGCACGTGGCCGCCGTCGACCGGCACGAGCAGCCAGGCGCCCGGATGCGCCCCGGGCACCGGCCCGCTGAGGCCGTCCTCGAGGGACACGACGTCCAGCAGCACCGCGGCGGTGGCCTCCCCCTCGGCCAGGGCCGGGAGCAGCTCCTTCGCTTCGGGGACTTCGGCGAGCAGGAGGCCGGCGAGCGCGGTGCCGAGCACCGGGCCGGGAACGAGTTCTTCCGCCGCCGCGGCGAGCCCGGCGGCGAGGTCGGCGACGCTGCCGTCGGCGCCACCGGCCGCCGCGGGCAGGGCGACGCCGAAGAGGCCGAGCGCGGCGAAGCCGGGCGGCAGACCCGCCCCGGTCTCCGCCGCGCGCACCGCCTCCCGCGGGTGGTGCGCGGCGGCCCAGGCGCGGATCGCCTCGGCCAGCGCGGCCTGTTCCTCGGTGAGCGCGACCGCCATCGGGCCTCCTCGCGAGCGTGACACTACTCGCCAGTATAGAACGTGTTACAGTTTTTCGGCCAGTGGGCCGATTGTCGCGAGGTTCGCCAGGACAGGTAATCTACGTCCTGAACTGGAACAAGTTCCGAAGGACGGGGGAATGCCGATGCCAGGCAAGACCAAGGCCCGCGGCAACGGCCTGGGCGCGATCGGCGCGGACGAGCTCGGCTCGGCCGCCCAGCGCGACCGCCGCCGCCGGATCATCGACGCCACCCTCGCCCTGGCCTCGAAGGGCGGCTACGACGCGGTCCAGATGCGCGCGGTCGCCGAGAAGGCCGACGTCGCCCTCGGCACGCTGTACCGGTACTTCCCCTCGAAGATCCACCTGCTCGTCTCCGGGCTGGCCCGCGAGTTCGAGCGCGCGCAGGAGAAGCTGGAACGCCAGGCCATCCCGGGCGACACGCCGGCCGAGCGGCTGATGTTCGTGCTCGGCCGCAACACGCGCCTGATGCAGCGCGACCCCCACCTGACCGAGGCGATGGTGCGCGCGTTCATGTTCGCCGACACCTCCGCCGCGGCCGAGGTCGAGCAGGTCGGGCGGCTGATGGAGAACATGTTCGCCAAGGCGATGGGCATCGCCGAGCCGAGCGAGGCGGACCGCGACATCTTCCACGTGGTCGCGGACGTCTGGATGGCGAACCTGGTCGCCTGGGTGACCCGCCGCGCCTCCGCCGCCGACGTCGCGAACCGCCTCGAACTGTCGGTGCACCTGCTGCTGGACAAGTAGCAAGCGGGTCAGCGGTGGGCGGCGGCCACCTCCGCCAGCTCGTCGAGCGCCTTGAGGGTCTCCGCTTCCGGCAGGGTGTCCAGCAGGAACGTGTACCGCTCGACGCCGGCCTCGCGGAAGCCGTCGACCACCTTCGGCGCCGTCGGGCCGCCGAAGACCGCGAACTGCACGTCTTCGCGGCCCTGGTCGGCCAGCCAGCGGCGGACCCGCTGCGCCTCCTGGTACTTCGTGTGGCCGCGGAGCAGCCAGCCGTCGCCGTACTTGACCAGCCGGTTCAGGGCCGCTTCGCTCTCGCCGCCGATGTAGATCGGGACGTGCGGCTGCTGCACCGGCTTCGGCCAGCTGAAGATCGGGTCCAGGTCGATGTGCGCACCGTGGAACTCCGCCTGCTCCGAGGTCCAGATCTCCTTCAGCGCCGCCAGCTGCTCGTCCATCAGCGCGCCGCGCGTCTTCGGGTCGGTGCCGTGGTTGCGCATCTCCTCCCGGTTCCAGCCGACGCCCACGCCGAACAGCGCGCGCCCGTCGGAGATCAGGTCCAGGGACGCGACCTCCTTGGCCGTGTGGATCAGGTCGCGCTGGACCAGCAGGGCGATGCCGGTGCCGAGCAGCAGCTCCGACGTCGCGGTGGCCGCCGCGGTGAGCGCCACGAACGGGTCGAGCGTGCGGTAGTACACGCGCGGCAGCTCGCCCCCGCCCGGGTACGGCGTTTCCCGGCTCACCGGGATGTGCGAGTGCTCGGCCAGCCACAGCGACCCGAAGCCGCGTTCTTCCAGGGCCGCGCCGAGCACGTCCGGGCGGATGCCCTCGTCGGTGACGAATGTGGAGATCCCGAATTCCATGCCTCCAGGACTACCACCGGGTTGACGAGGGGTGCAGGATGGAGTCATCTCATCATACGTTGAATAAGGGGATGGTCATGGACGTGCAGGACGTCGACTTCGAGGAGCTCTACCGAGGCGCCACGCCGATGGGCCGCAAGATGCCGTGGGACCTCGGGGCCCCGCAGCCCGCGGTCGTCGCGCTGGCCGACGCCGGCGAGTTCGGCGGCGACGTCCTCGACATCGGCTGCGGCCTCGGGGACAACTCGGCGTTCCTCGCCTCCCGCGGCCTGCACGTCACCGGCCTCGACGGCGCACCTTCGGCGGTCGAGCAGGCGCGCGCCCGCGCCGCGGAGAAGGGTCTCGACATCGAGTTCGCCGTCGCCGACGCGACGGAGCTGGCGGGCTACGAAGGCCGCTTCGACACGGTCCTCGACAGCGCGCTGTACCACTGCCTCGGCGAGGACGAGCGCCGCGCGTACGTGGCGGCACTGACCCGGGCGACGCGGCCGGGCGCGCGGCTGCACCTGTTCGCCTTCTCCCCGGAGGTGCCGGCGGGTTTCCCGGCGCCGTACCTGATCAGCGAAGCCAACCTGCGGGAGACGGTCGGCAAGGACTGGACGATCGAGCGCCTCGAGCCGACGGTGTACACGACGTCGATGACGCCGGAAGAGCTACAGCAGAGCGTCCGGGTGGTGCTCGGCGCGGAGCCGCCCGCCCTGACCGGGATGGACACCGACGCGGACGGCCGTGTCCTGGTCCCGGTCTGGCAGCTGACGGCGGTCCGCCGCTAGACGTTGCGGCGGTACTGCCCGCCCACCTCGAAGAACGCCTCCGTGATCTGGCCGAGTGAGCACACCCGCGCGGCGTCCATCAGCACCCCGAACAGGTTGCCGCCGCGGGTGGCCGCTTCGCGCAGCGCCTTCAGCGCCTGCTGGGCCTCCTCCTGGTGGCGGCGCTGGAAGTCGGCGAGGCGGTCCAGCTGGGACTGCTTCTCCGCCTCCGTCGCGCGGGCCAGTTCGACCTCGACGTCCTCCTCCCCCGCGTTCGGGTTGCGGAACGTGTTGACGCCGATGATCGGCAGCGAGCCGTCGTGCTTCTTGCGCTCGTACAGGATCGATTCGTCCTGGATCCTGCCGCGCTGGTAGCCGGTCTCCATCGCGCCGAGGACGCCGCCGCGCTCGCTGATCCGGTCGAACTCGGCCAGCACGGCCTCCTCGACCAGGTCGGTCAGCTCGTCGATGACGAACGAACCCTGCAGCGGGTTCTCGTTCTTCGACAGGCCCCACTCCTTGTTGATGATCATCTGGATGGCCATCGCGCGGCGCACCGACGACTCCGAGGGCGTCGTGATCGCTTCGTCGAAGGCGTTGGTGTGCAAGGAGTTCGCGTTGTCGTACAGCGCGCAGAGCGCCTGCAGCGTGGTGCGGATGTCGTTGAAGCTCATCTCCTGCGCGTGCAGCGACCGGCCGGACGTCTGCACGTGGTACTTGAGCTTCTGCGACCGCTCGTTCGCGCCGTAGCGCTCGCGCATCGCCACCGCCCAGATCCGCCGCGCCACCCGGCCGAGCACCGAGTACTCCGCGTCCATGCCGTTGGAGAAGAAGAACGACAGGTTCGGCGCGAAGTCGTCGATGGCCATCCCGCGGGCCAGGTACGACTCGACGTAGGTGAACCCGTTGGACAGCGTGAACGCCAGCTGCGAGATCGGGTTCGCCCCGGCCTCGGCGATGTGGTAGCCGGAAATCGACACCGAGTAGAAGTTGCGGACGCCGTGCTCGATGAACCACTCCTGGATGTCGGCCATCATCCGGAGGCTGAACTCGGTCGAGAAGATGCAGGTGTTCTGGCCCTGGTCCTCCTTGAGGATGTCGGCCTGCACCGTGCCGCGGACGGTGCGCAGCACCCACTCGCGCAGCTCGGCGGCTTCGGCGTCGGACGGCTCCCGGCCGTGCTCGTCGCGGAACGCCGTCAGCTTCTGGTCGATGGCGGTGTTGAGGAAGAAGGCGAGGATCGTCGGCGCCGGGCCGTTGATCGTCATCGACACCGACGTGTTCGGCGCGGTGAGGTCGAAGCCGTCGTAGAGGGCCTTCATGTCGTCGAGCGTCGCGATGGACACCCCGGACGTGCCGACCTTGCCGTAGATGTCGGGACGTGTGTCGGGGTCGTGGCCGTAGAGCGTCACCGAGTCGAACGCGGTGGAGAGCCGCTTGGCCTCCGAGTCGGCCGACAGCAGCTTGAACCGGCGGTTGGTGCGGAACGCGTCGCCCTCGCCGGCGAACATCCGCGCCGGGTCCTCGCCGTCGCGCTTGAACGGGAAGACACCGGCGGTGTACGGGAAGTAGCCCGGCAGGTGCTCGCGGCGCAGGAACGAAAGCAGCTCACCGGATTCGGCGTACCGCGGCAGGGCGACCCGCGGGATCCGGTTGCCCGACAGCGTGTCGCGCCACAGCTGCGTGCGCAGTTCCTTGTCGCGGATCTTCACGACGAGCTCGTCCTGGCGGTACTCCTCGGCCAGCGCGCGGAACCGCGCCAGCAGCTTCGTGGTTTCACCGTCCACATCGGACTCGGCCGCGGCGAGCAGCCCGTCCAGCGCGTCGGTGGAGGCGTCCACCTTGGCGAGTTCTTCGCGCGCGACGGCCAGCGCGTCCCGCTTGCGTACCGCGGCGACCTGCTGCTGCGTCTTGGCGTGGTAGCCACGCACGGTGTCGGAGATTTCGGCCAGGTAGCGGGACCGGTTGCCCGGGATGATCGTCGACGCGTCGGTCGAGACCTTGCCCGCCACCTGCGGCAGCGTTCCCGCGGACACGCCGAGGCCCCGCTCGGCGAGCAGCCCGCGCAGGTGCTGGTACAGCGCGGTGACGCCGTCGTCGTTGAACTTCGCCGCGCTCGTGCCGTACACCGGCATGTCCTCCGGCGCCGACGAGAAGGCCTCGCGGTTGCGCACCAGCTGGCGCGCGACGTCGCGGCGGGCGTCCTCGGCGCCGCGGCGCTCGAACTTGTTGATCGCGACGACGTCGGCGAAGTCGAGCATGTCGATCTTCTCCAGCTGCGACGCGGCGCCGAACTCCGGCGTCATCACGTACAGCGACTGGTCGACGAAGTCGACGATCCCGGCGTCGCCCTGGCCGATGCCGGGCGTCTCCACGATCACCAGGTCGAAGCCGGCGGCCTTGCAGGCCAGGATCGACTCGCGCAGCCCGGCCGGGATCTCGCCGGAAGTCGTACGGGTGGCCAGCGAGCGGAAGTACACCGGCGAGCCGTCGAGGCAGTTCATCCGGATGCGGTCGCCGAGCAGCGCGCCGCCGCCCTTGCGCCGCGACGGGTCGACGGCGAGCACCGCGATCCGCAGCTTGTCCTCCTGGTCGAGGCGGAAGCGGCGGATCAGCTCGTCGGTGAGCGACGACTTGCCCGAGCCGCCGGTGCCGGTGATGCCGAGCACCGGCACCTCGCGCTTGCCCGCGGCCTCGGCGAGGCCGCCCAGCAGGTCGCCGGGCAGCTTCTCGGCCTGCAGCTGCGTGATGACCCGCGAGAGCGCGGCGACGTCGCCGGAGAGCACCTTGTCGAGCGCGGGCGACTCGGCCGCGAGGTCGGTGTCGCAGGCCTTGATCATCAGGTTGATCATGCCCGGCAGGCCCATTTCGTAGCCGTCCTCGGGCGAGAAGATGCGGGCGACGCCGCGCGAGTGCAGCAGCTCGATCTCCTCGCGCACGATCACCCCGCCCCCGCCGCCGAAGACCTTGATGTGGCCCGCGCCGCGCTCGCGCAGCAGCTCGACCAGGTAGGAGAAGTACTCGACGTGCCCGCCCTGGTAAGCAGAGATGGCGACACCCTGGACGTCCTCGGCGATGGCCGCGGTCGCGACCTCGTCGACCGACCGGTTGTGGCCGAGGTGGACGACCTCCGCCCCCTGGGACTGCAGGATCCGCCGCATGATGTTGATCGACGCGTCGTGCCCGTCGAAGAGGCTCGACGCGGTGACGAAGCGGACGGGGTGCACGGGGCGGTACAGCTCGCTGCTCATCCCTCCAAAATACTTTGACTTCCTACTATTGGAAACCCGAGGACCAGTGACGCAGCTCTCAGGGCCACCCGGGAGAACCTTGACATCGGCCAGCTGGAGCCTATATTTAACCAGCATGTTAATTAACGAGATGGTGAAATGACCGACACGCTGAGCCGGACGTTCTCGGCCCTCGCCGACCCGACCCGGCGCGCCATCCTCGCGCGTCTCTCGGCCGGCGAAGCGACGGTGAACGAGCTCGCCGAGCCGTTGCCGATAAGCCTGCCCGCGGTGTCCCGGCACCTGAAGGTCCTGGAAGAGGCCGGGCTGATCACCCGGGGGCGGACGCGCCAGTGGCGGCC
Organism: Amycolatopsis sp. cmx-4-61; assembly: GCF_046548775.1. Classification (NCBI taxonomy): domain Bacteria; kingdom Bacillati; phylum Actinomycetota; class Actinomycetes; order Pseudonocardiales; family Pseudonocardiaceae; genus Amycolatopsis; species Amycolatopsis sp. cmx-4-61. Next base: position 65,298 of record NZ_JAEBEI010000005.1, read on the forward strand.
CTGCCGGCTGGAAGCCAAGCCCCTCGAGGACGTCGCCGACTGGGTGGCGGCCTACCGCCGGTTCTGGGACGACGGGTTCGACCGCCTCGAAGACCACCTGCGGAGGCTGACCGGCGATGCCTGACCTCACCATCACCCGCGTGTTCGACGCCCCGCGCGAGCTGGTCTTCGCCGCCTGGACCGACCCCGACCAGCTGGCGAGCTGGCTCGGCCCGCACGGCTACACCGGCTCGGCCGTCACCCTCGCCACCCGGCTCGGGGGCGCCTGGCGGGCGTGCATCCGCTCCCCCGAAGGCGACGAGCACTGGATGCACGGCGTGTACCGGGAGATCACCGCCCCCGAACGGCTGGTGTTCACCTTAGCCTGGGACACCGAAGGCGACCTGCGCACCGAGATGCTCGTGACGATCGGCTTCGCCGACCTGGCGGCAAGACCGAAATGACCTTCGTCCAGACCGGCTTCCCGACCGCCGCCGACCGCGACGGCCACGACGAGGGCTGGACCTCCAGCTTCGAGGACCTGACCGGCTTCATCCGAGGAAAGGACGTCCGATGACCGCCACCTTGCCCGAGATCGTCTCGCCGGAGGAATGGCAGGCCGACCGCGACGCGCTGCTCGTCAAGGAGAAGGAGCTGATGAAGGCGGCCGACCACCTCGCCGCCGAACGCCGCCGGCTGCCGATGGTGCCCTTCACCGAGCCCTACGAGTTCGAGTCGGCCGAGGGGAAGAAGAGCCTGCTCGACCTGTTCGACGGCCGCCGCCAGCTGATCGTCTACCACTTCATGCTGCACCCGGGCGACGAGGCGGGCTGCCCCGGCTGCTCGCTGGTGGTCGACAACCTGCCGCACCTGGCCCACCTGCACGCCAGGGACGTCACGTTCACGGTGGTCGCGCCGGCGACGTTCGCGGAGATCGAGCGGTACCGGACGCGGATGGGCTGGGACGTGCCCTGGGTGTCGGCGCACGGCAGCACGTTCACCGAGGACTGCGGCGTCGGCTCGGGCTTCGGCGTGAGCGTGTTCCTGCGCGACGGCGACGACGTCTACCGCACGTACTTCACCTCCGGCCGCGGCGGCGAGATGTTCCTCTCGTCGCACCGGTACCTCGACATCACGCCACTGGGGCGCCAGGAGGCGTGGGAGGAGGAGAGCCGCGGCGACGACGCGCCCAGCTCGTGGTGGCGCCGGCACGACGAGTACTGACCACCGGAGGCAGCGCGCGGTTCGGCTTCGCACCGGCCGAGCCGCGCTGCTGCGGCCGACCGATGTCGGCCCCCGGGCAGCGCCGGCCCGGAACCCGCGCCTTCGGCCGTGACCCGGGCGAAAGAAGGCGCGCTGACGGCGGGCGTGGCGCGCGTGGCGGCGCTTGTGCCCGCGTGCCGGAGTGCGCGCGCACGCGGTCTTCCCCACAGCGGCGCCGCGCGGCTCGACCTCGCACCGGCCGAGTCGCGCACCTTCGACCGGCCGATCGCGCCGCTCGGTGCGAGCGATGCCGGGCCCGGGCGTGTCCCGGGCCCGCAGGCGTCAGCGGGCGTTGGCCGCCCGGAGCGCGATCCACTGCCGCATGGCGTACTCGACCAGCGTGATCAGCGTCTGCTTCGTCGACTCGCGGTCCCGGGCGTCGCAGCGGACGATCGGGATGTTCGGGTCGATCGACAGGGCCTCGCGGACGTCGTTGATGTCGTGCTCCAGCACGCCGTCGAACGTGTTGATGCCGACGATGTACGGCAGCCCGCGGTCCTCGAAGAAGTCGATCGGCGCGAACGAGTCGGCCAGCCGGCGCGTGTCGGCCAGCACCACCGCGCCGATGGCGCCGCGGACCAGGTCGTCCCACATGAACCAGAACCGCTGCTGCCCGGGCGTGCCGAACAGGTACAGGATCAGGTCCGCGTCCAGCGACACGCGGCCGAAGTCCATCGCCACCGTGGTCGTCGACTTGCCCGGCGTGTGGTCGAGGTTGTCGACCCCCACGCTGGCGTCGGTCATCATCGCCTCGGTGGTCAGCGGCACGATCTCCGACACCGACCCGACGAAGGTCGTCTTCCCCGCACCGAAGCCGCCAGCCACCACGATCTTGGCGGATGTCATGGTCGGGGGCGCGGTGTCCCGCGGTGCCTTAAAGCCGACGGAGTCCACTCAAAACCCTTTCCATCAACACCAGATGTGCCTCGGCGCCGTCATTGCCCGTAATCGTCTTGTGCACCGTGACCAGCCCCGCGTCGGCCGCGTCGCTGATCAGTACCCGGGCCACGCCCAGCGGCACCCGCAGCGCCGAAACGATCTCGGCGACCGAACGGGGGGTCCGGCACTCTTCCATGATCGAGATGCACTCGATCTGCTCCGCGGCCACTTCGGGGAAGCCACCGGTGGCAGCGTAGTCCTTCGCGGAGATCAGTGTCTCCAGCTCCAGGGCATAATTGGCCCGGGTGCGGCCGCCGGTCAGCGCGTACGGCCGGACGATCGCCGTCAGTTCCTCGGGCGCGGGCGGCTGCTCGAACACCGCGGGCATGACGAACTCGCCGCTGGGCGGGCCCGGGTCGAACAAACCGCCTGGTCTGGGGCTGTCCCCGTCGGTACTGCCGGGTGGAGAGACTAAAGAGGTCACATGATCTCCTTGGTCGGCCGACGGCGCGGGGGCCGGCGGATCCGCGGCCGCGTGCGCACCGGCGGCCGGGGGTTGCGGGGACTCCTTGCTCTTCTTGCGCTTCCGACGGGCACGGCCGGAATCCAGCGTGAACCCGTTGAGGACGTCGGCGAACCTGCCGTCGTCCCCACGCCCGGCGGAGCTGCGCCCCTCGGGTGGTTCGCCGTCGAATCCGGACCCCGTGCTCATCGCGCCATCATCCCACCGGTTCGCCGATCAGCGACCCCCCGGAGCCCTGAAGCTGAGCGCGCAGCTCCGGGGTGAGGATCTGGCCGACGCGGTCGACGAGCATCGTCATCTCGTAGGCGACCTGGCCGATGTCGCAGTTGGGGGCGGCCAGCACGGCCAGGCACGAGCCGTCGCTGATCGACATCAGCACCATGATCCCGAGCTCCATCTCGACGACGGTCTCGTTCACCGCGCCGGCTTCGAAACAGCGGGCGGCGCCCTGGGTCAGGCTGACCAGGCCGGAGGCGACGGCGGCGAGCTGGTCGGCCCGGTCGAGCGGGAGCCGGTTCGACGCGGTCAGCAGCAAGCCGTCCGCCGAGACGACCACGGCGTGCGCCACGCCGGGCACCCGCTCCGCGAAGTCGTTCACCAGCCAGCCGAACTGGTTCTGCGTCGGCTGAGCGCTACTCGGCGAGGTCATTCACCCTCCAAGGTCTCGTGGTTGTTCTCGGCCGCCTGTGCGGTGCGGTGGCGTCCGCGCTCGATGCCCTGCTGGAAGCTCCGCAGGCGGCCCCGCACGTCGTGTGCGTCCCGTTGTGGTCGGGGGGCCGTGGCCCCGGTGGACGGTCCGGCGCTGCCCGGGAGCAGCTGCTCCCCGCGACGGCGCCGGGGCAATCCTGCCGAAGTGAAGGTGGAGGGTGTCGACTGGGACACCGCTTGCACGGCGTGCCAGCCGTCGTCCGTGCCGAAGTTCCACTCGGTGGTGCCTTCCACCGCGGTCTCTTCCCGGCGCGGAGCGGGGGTTTCCGTGGGCTTCCACCCGTTGGCGACGGGCAGCCGGCCGGAATCCTGGTGCCGCCCGTTGAGCTGCGGAAGGGTGCCCGAAGTGGACCCGGTGGCCGCCGGACGGCGGCTGGGCAGCGCACCCCCGGCGGGGGGCCGCTGGGAAGCCTGGTCCGCGGGCGGGGCCGCTGCGGGCGCCGGTGAGGCAGCCGCCTGCTGATCGGTCACGGGCTGCGCGGCAGCCGCGCCCAGCTGCGGGGCAGCCGCGGGGGCCGCGCCTGGCTGCGGTGCGGCCGTGGGGGCCGCATCCGACTGCGGTGTGGTCGCGGCGGCCGCACCCGGCTGCAGTGCGGTGGCGGCGGCCGCATCCGACTGCGGTGTGGTCGTGGCGGCCGCACCCGGCTGCGGTGCGGCCGCGAAGGGCGCATCCGACTGCGGTGCGGCGGCGGCACCCGGCTGCGGTGCGGCGGTGGCGGTCTGCGGAGCGGTGCTCGGCTGCGGGGTGGCTTGCCCGGCGATGCCCGGCTGTGCGGGGGCCGCCGCATCGTGCTGCGCCGCCGAGAGATCCTCCCCGTCCACGGGCGGGTGCCCCTCACGGGCCGAGTCCGCCGCGCCGGGCTGCTGCCCCGGCTGCCCGGCCGCCTCCGGCGCGGCCTGCACCGAACCCTGGCCCGGCTGCGCCGAACGGGCAGTTCGATCCGAACCCGCGGCTTGCCCAGCCGCAGACTCCCGACCCGGCCGCGCGAACGCCTCCGGCACAACCTGCGCCGAACCCTCACCCGCCTGCGCCGAACCGGCGGCCCGATCCGAACCCGCGGCTTGCCCAGCCGCAGACTCCCGACCCGGCCGCGCGAACGCCTCCGGCACAACCTGCGCCGAACCCTCACCCGCCTGCGCAAACACTTCCTGGCCCGGCTGCGCCTGCTCCGGCTGCGCCGGACCCGCGGCTTGCCCAGCCGCAGGCTCCTGCCCCGGCCGCGCAAACGCTTCCGGCAGGGCCCGCGCCGAACCCGCCTGCCGCACCGAATCCTGCGTGGGCGCCGAACCCGTCGTCGCCTGCTGCCCCGTCCCCGAACCCTCGCCCGGCTGCGCCGGACCCGCGGCTTGCCCGGCCGCAGGCTCCTGACCCGGCACGAACGCCTGCGCCGAACCCGCCTGCCGCGTCGAATCCTGCGTGGGCGCCGAACCCGTCGCCTGCTGTCCGGTCCCCGTACCTTGCTCGGCCGCCGGCTGGGGGTGCTGGGCCGACTGGGCCGTGCCCAGTCCCGGTCCCGACGGCGTGCCCGGCTGGGAGGCCGGGCGGGAACGCTGGGCCGCGGCCTGGCGGGCCTGGCGGCGGCCGCGGTTGACGCCCTGCTGGAAGCTGCTCAAGCGGCCGCGGACGTCCGCCGGGTCGCGGACCGGGAGGTCCGGCCGGGCCGGGGCCGGCTGCGGGGCCGCCGGGACCGATGGGGTCGCGCTGCCCGGCAGCAGCTGCTCGCCGCGGCGGCGGCGCGGGAGGCCCGCCTCGGTGAACGCCGTCGGCTCGGCCTTCGTCCGCTCCTGGACCGTGCGGAAGTTCTCGTCGCTCGCGAAGTCCCAGCTGCGGCGCTCCTCCGGCGGCGCCTCCTCGGCGGCGGCCGGCTCTTCCTCGGACACGGCCGGCTTGTCCTCGCGGAACCACGCCGACAGCATCTCGTCGAAGATCGGTGTCGTCTCCGAACGGTCCGGTGCCGGGGCCGGCGGGGGCGGTTCCGACCCCGCCGTCGCCTCCTGCCACCAGTCGCTCAGCGTCGTCTCGTTGGCCGTGAACAGGTCCTTGCCCGCCGGCAGGTCGTCCGCCCGCGGCGGCAGCGGCACCGACAGCACCGTGGGCACCGGCGGCAGGGCCGGGGGCGGCGGCGGGACGTCGCCGTCCTTCTCGATCGGGGCGAACAGCGCGGTCCCGGAGATCTCCAGGTCCGAGGGCGGGCGGCCACCGGACAGCCCGGCGAGGTCGCTCGCCGACGGCCAGCGCTCCTCCCCCATCGCCGGCTGCTGCGGCACCACCGGCCGCGGACGGGCCGCGCCGTTGACCGGGCGGCGCGGCAGCCGGTTGCCCGCCGCCGGGCTCGCCGGGTGCTGCTGCAGCGCGCCGATCGGGCCGGTCGCCGGGCCGTCGGTCACCGGCATCACCAGCTCCGCCGGGACCACGACCGTGGCGCGGACGCCGACGATGTCCTTGCCGCCGTGCAGCGACACCCCGATCCGGTGCCTGCTGGCCAGCCGGCCGACGACGAACAGGCCCATCCGGCGGGACGTCACCAGGTCGACCGACCCGGCCTCGGTCAGCCGGGTGTTGGCCTCGATGACCTCGCACTCGTTCATCCCGATGCCCTTGTCCAGGATGTCGATGTGGAGCGAGCCGTCCTCGCCCAGCCGCGACGCCACGGTCACCGTGGTCTCCGGCGCGGAGAACGCCGCGGCGTTGTCCAACAGCTCGGCGACCAGGCGCATCAGGTCGCTCGCGGCGTAGCCGACGATCCGGGCCGGGGGCGGCGGCTGCACCTGGACCCGCTGGTACTGCTCGATCTCCGACACCGCGGCGCGCAGCATGTCGGTGGTGCCGACCGGCTTGCCGGACCGGCGGCCCGGCTCGGCACCCGAGAGCACCATCAGGTTCTCGTTGTTGCGCCGCATCCGGGTGGCGAGGTGGTCGAGCTGGAACAGCGTCGCCAGCTGGTCGGCGTCCTCTTCGTCCCGCTCCAGCTGCTCGATCAGGTGCAGCTGCCGCTGCACCAGGCTCTGGCTGCGCCGGGACAGGTTCACGAAGACGCTGCCGTAGCCGGTGCGCATCGCGGCCTGCTCGGTCGCCAGCCGCAGCGCCTGGTGGTGCACCTTGTCGAAGGCCCGCGCCACCTCGCCGACCTCGTCGTCGGTGTGCACGGGCACCGGCCGGACGTCGGTGCCCTGCGCGCGGCCCTCCTGGATGTTGCGGACGGCCTCGGGCAGCGCGGTCTCGGCGACGTCGAGGGCGCTGCGGCGCAGCACCTTCAGCGAACGCAGCAGCTGGCGGGTGATGAGGAAGACGACCGCGACGGCCAGCACCATCGCGGCGAACAGGACCACCGCGAGCAGGCCGGCGCCGCTGCTGGAGTCGTCGACGAGCTCGGCCGCCGTCTGCGACGCCGACGCGCCGAGCCGGTCGGCGATCCGGCCGATCTGCGTGCGCATCGCCGCGGAAGCGTTGTTCCACTCCGCGGCGGGCAGCGCGCGGAAGGCGTCGTCCACCGCGCTGCTCTGGGCGTTCAGGATCGTCTCGACCATCCGGGCCCGGCTCTGCGCCTGGGCGCCCTCGGCGATCGCGGCGAAGTCGCGCTGCAGCGTGTCGCCCGACGCCGAGCGGAAGTCCACGAGCCGGTCGGCGAGCCGCAGTTCGGCGGCGCGCAGGGTGGCGAGCTCGCTCGGCGTCAGCCCCGCCCGGCCGATGCCGTAGGACACGAGGGCCTGGCTGAGCGACACCTGTTCGCCGGCGACCAGCAGTTCGTGCAGCCCCGCCGGCATGCCGCCGAGGGTGCCGTCGCCGGCGCCCGCGGTGGCCGCGGTGTCGAGGCTGATGAGCGACCCGGTGAGCGCGGAGTACGCCGTGATGGCCTGGCCGGGGTCGAGCTGGCCGCCGTCGACCTGGCGGCGCAGGAAGGCGAGGTTGCCGACCTGCGCCGACGCCGCGCCCGCGGCGCCGGACACGCCGGGCTCGGCTTCGGCGGCGCGGGTTTGCTCCGCGGTGAACGGGCCGGTCGCGGCGTCGGTGGCCTTGCGCGCCGCGGCCAGGTCGGGGGTGCCGCCGACGGTGCCCTCGGTGAGCATCGCCGCGGTGACCGTGCGCTCCTGCTGGATGGCGGCGGTCAGCGTGCGGATCCCGCCGCCGAGGGCGACCAGCCGGTCGAGCCGCTGGTACTCGTCCGAGCGGGCGACCTGCGCGGCGATCGTGGCCACGCCCAGCACCAGCGCGAGGACGATGGGCACGACCGTGACGGCCGAAAGCTTGACGGGGAGGCTCCAGTCGCGCCACTGCACGAGCGCGCGCCACCCGGCCTTTCCCTGGGGTTGCCGGGGCGCTCGGCCGAGCAGTTCCCCGACGGGCACCTGACCTTCTCCTGCAACGGTCACGTGAGTGACTCCCTGTCCGGCGTCATGGATCCGCGTCGGCGGCGTGGCGTCCCAGCTCGCGTCGGGCCGGACGGCCGTGCCGTCCCCGCCCTGCCGCTTCCCCGGCGCCCTCGCTCGTCCCCGGCCGCCCCGCCGTCCGCGCGCCCGTCGCCGGGCAGGCACCGTCCCGCCGTCCCGTGCCCGGGACTCTGCACGTGCATGTCGCAACTTGCGTTGTGCACGGTGATCGAGATCAACTTTATCGGTGCCAATCGATCGCTGCGGTCAGCTGGGCCAAAGAATCGTACCCCCGATGCCGTGCCGGTCAATTGTGTTCCCCGTTCGGGCGCTGACCTGCGAAAAGTGCTTTCGCCACCGGACAGGAGCGACGCCATTCCGCGACACCGCCCCCGAAAGCGGGAATTCCGGTTACCGGACTGCGGGCCGGTCGCATCCGGCCGTCACCCGATTAGCCCAGACAGGGTAGCAGTATCCCTCGGTCGATCTACACTCCGTACCACCAACGGGTGGGTCAAGTCTCAAGATGTGCCCGATGTTGTGGCGTTCCGCGTTGTCCCGCCCCGACCCGGTGATTTCTGACCGAACCCTACGCTGACCAGTGGATCTTCGCCTAATGCCGGCCCCTCGAAGCCACCCGCGAGCCGGATCAAGTCCGGATTTCGACTACGAAGGGTTACCAGCCTGCCGGAGGACGCACGATCGTTAGCCCGTTCGCCGCAGTGGTCCCCGACGTCCGCAACTTGCCGTCACAATTCTTTTCGGCATTACGGACCTCCTCCCCACTCCCGGTCGCGCGCCACCCATTCGACACCGTCGACCGGAAAACGAATACGGCCACCCGGATCGACCGGACCGTCCGGCCGCCTTCGGCAGCCGCCGGATGGCGTAGTTACGATGTGCCCTCGCAGTCCGCAAGGGCGGCCCGGTGCACTCCCGCAGGCGTCCCGGGGCCCGCCGCCACGGAGGCACTCTGCCGGAGGCACCATGTACGACGTAGCGCGGCCCGCGCCGGGCAACGCCCTCGAGGAGACGAGCCGGATGCCGGCCCTGCCCGCCGGGCCCGGCCCGGCCGGCGGGCCGCCCCAGCGCCCGGCCGCCCCCTCGGGCCCCGACTACCTCGCGATCCAGGCCGGTCCCGGGTTCCGCTCGCTGCGCCGCCGGTTCCGCGGCTTCGTCTTCCCGCTGAGCTTCGCGTTCTTCGCCTGGTACATGACCTACGTGCTGCTGGCCGCGTACGCGCACGACTTCATGAGCCGCAAGGTGTTCGGTCAGGTCAACGTGGCCATCCTGCTCGGACTGGGCCAGTTCGCCAGCACCGCGTTCATCACCTGGCTCTACCTGCGCTACGCCCGCCGCCGGCTCGACCCGCGGGTCGCCGAGCTGCGGGCGGCCGCGGGCCTCGCGGAAGAGAAGCGCCGGTGACCGCGCTCGCCGCGGGCGGGTCCGCCACCAGCGATCCCGTCGTCAACACCGTCGTGTTCGCCCTCTTCGTGGCGATCACCCTCTACGTCGTCTACCGGGCCGGCAGCCGGAACTCCTCGACGTCGGACTACTACGCCGCGGGCAGCGCCTTCACCGGCCGCCAGAACGGCATCGCGCTTTCGGGCGACTTCCTGTCGGCGGCGTCGTTCCTCGGCATCGCGGGCGCGATCGCCGTCCACGGTTACGACGGCTTCCTGTACTCGATCGGCTTCCTCGTCGCGTGGCTGGTCGACCTGCTGCTGATCGCCGAGCTGCTCCGCAACACCGGCCGGTTCACGATGGGCGACGTCGTCAGCTTCCGGATGAAGCAGCGCCCGGTCCGGGCCGCGGCGGCGACGTCGACCCTGGTGATCTCGCTCTTCTACATGCTGGCGCAGATGGCCGGCGCGGGCGGCTTGGTCGCCCTGCTGCTCGACATCCACACCCGGCTCGGGCAGGCGCTGGTGATCGGCGTGGTCGGCCTGGTCATGGTCGTGTACGTGCTGGTCGGCGGGATGAAGGGCACCACGTGGGTGCAGATCATCAAGGCCGCCGTGCTGATGCTCGCCGTCGTGCTGATGGCGGTGTTCCTGTTCGGCAAGTACGGCTTCAGCTTCTCCAACCTGCTCACCGCGGCGACCGAGAAGAGCCCGCTGGGCGAGCACCTGCTGGAACCGGGCGGGTCCTACGGCATGGACGACACCACCAAGCTCGACTTCGTGTCGCTCGCGCTGGCCCTGGTGCTCGGCCTGTCTTCGCTGCCCCACCTGCTGATGCGCTTCTACACGGTGCCGAACTCCTTCGAGGCGCGCCGCTCGGTCGTCTGGGCCACCGTGTGCATGCTCATCTTCTACGTCTGCACGCTGGTGATCGGCTTCGGCGCGGCCGCGCTGGTCGGCTCGGACGAGATCAAGAACGCTCCGGGCGGGGAGAACTCGGCGGCGCCGCTGCTGGCCCTGCACATCGGCGGCACGCTGCTGCTGGGCGTCATCGCCGCGGTGGCGTTCGCGACGATCCTCGCGGTGGTCGCCGGGCTGACGATCACCGCGTCGGCTTCCTTCGCCCACGACGTGTACGCGAACATTTTCAAGCGCGGCAAGGCCGAACCGGCGGACGAGGTCCGGGTGGCGCGGCTGACCGCGATCGTGGTGGGCGTGCTGGCGATCGTCGGCGGGGTGCTGGCGAACGGGCAGAACGTCGCGTTCCTCGTGGCGCTGGCGTTCGCGGTGGCGGCGTCGGCCAACCTCTCGACGCTGCTGTATTCGTTGTTCTGGAAGCGATTCAACACGACCGGCACCTTGTGGGGCATGTACGGCGGCCTGATCGCGTGCGTGCTGCTGGTGCTCTTCTCGCCGGTCGTCTCGGGTGCCCCGGACTCGATCCTCAAGAGCATCGACTTCGCCTGGTTCCCGCTGAAGAACCCGGGCCTGGTCTCGATCCCGTTCTCGTTCCTGTGCGGGTTCGTCGGAACTTTCCTCGGGCGGTCGAAGGCGGACGCGGAAAAGCAGGCGGAGATGGAAGTCCGCGCGATGACCGGTATCGGCAGCTGACCCCGCCGGACGGCCGGCGTCAGGCGCGCAGGCCGTCCAGGATCACGGTCAGCACGCGCCTGCCGTCGTCCGGGCTGCAGTTGCGCACGGCCATCCCGGCGCCGTGGCCGAGGCGGAGGACGTCCGCGCCGACGACGTCCGGCCGGACGAGCCCGGCCTCCTGGGCGGCCTCGACGAGCACCCCGGTCGCCTCGCGCAGCCGCTTCTGGCAGTACAAGAAGGTCTCCGAGCCGGAGTCGATGGATTCCTTGAGGATCGTCGCGAGCTTGTGCCGCTCGACGACCCAGGTGACCTGCGCGAGCAGCCACGCCTCCAGGGCCTCCCACGGGGGCAGCTCGTCGTGCAGGACGAACGCGCGGTCGGCGAGCACCGTGATCTCGTCGCGGTAGACCGCTTCGAACAGCTTTTCCCGCGTCGGGAAGTGCCGGTACAGGGTGCCCGCGCCGACGCCGGCCTTCTTCGCGATGTCGTCCAGCGGCACGTCGGCGCCGTGGGCGGTGAAGAGGTCCTTCGCCGTCGCGACGATGCGCTCGTAGTTGCGCCGCGCGTCCGCGCGCATCGGGCGCTCGGCCTCGGGCATCCCGGCCTCCTCGCCATCAACCGGAGAGATTCTCCGAATTCACTTGCGCATCCGGAGACACTCTCCATATTATCGGATCATCGTCAAACGGAGAACGTCTCCGCTTCTCTCTTGCTCCTTGGGGGAGTATCCCTTGTCGCACCAAACGCTCGACCGCGCGCCCGCACCGGCGCGCCCCCACCGCAGCGGGCTGGTCCTCGCGATCATCCTGACCTGCCAGCTTATGCTCGTCCTGGACGCGACCGTCATGAACGTCGCCCTCCCGCGCATCCAGTCCGACCTGGGGTTCTCCCCGACCGGGCTGTCCTGGGTGATGACGGCCTACAGCCTGGTCTTCGGCGGCCTGCTGCTGCTCGGCGGCCGCGCGGGCGACCTGTTCGGACGGCGGCGCATGTTCGTCGCGGGCACGGCTCTGTTCACGCTCGCGTCGCTGGCCGGCGGGCTCGCCGACTCGGCCGCGCTGCTCATCACCGCCCGCGTCGTGCAGGGGGTCGGCGCCGCGATGGCGGGTCCGAGCACCCTGGCGCTGGTCACGACGACGTTCACCGAGCCCAAGGCCCGTGTCCGCGCGCTGGCGCTGTTCTCCGCGATGTCCAGCGGCGGCTTCGCGATCGGCCTGATCGTCGGCGGCCTGCTCACCGAGTGGATCTCGTGGCGCGCCGCGCTGTTCATCAACGTCCCGTTCGGCCTGGCGATCGCCCTGCTCGCGCCGCGGTTCGTGGCCGAACCCGAACGCCGTCGCGCGCACCTGGACCTGCCCGGCGCGGTCACCGGCACCCTCGGCGTCGGCGCGCTCGTGTTCGCCTTCACCCACGCCGCGTCCGACGGCTGGGGCAACGCGGTGACGCTCGGCTCGCTCGCCGGCGGCCTGGTGCTGCTCGCCGGGTTCGTCGCCGTCGAAGCCCGCACGGCGCTGCCGCTGGTGCCGCTGCGGCTGTTCGCCGACCGCAACCGCAGCGCGGCCTACGTCAACTTCTTCCTCGGGCCGATGGCGATGATGTCGATGTTCTTCTTCCTGACCCAGTTCATGCAGGACATCCGGCACTTCGCCGCGCTCGCGACCGGGTTCGCGTTCCTCCCGATGGCGGCGCTGATCTTCACCATGAGCCGGCTCGTGCCGCGGCTGCTCCCCCGCTACGGGCCGAAGCCGCTGGCCCTCACCGGCTCGGTGCTGATGGTGACCGGCGTCGGCTGGCTCACGCTGCTGACCACCGACAGCACGTACTTCCCGGCGCTGCTGGGGCCGCTGCTGCTGATGGGCCTCGGCGGCGGGCTGGCGTTCGCCCCGCTCAACGTGATCGTGATGGCCACGGTGCCGAGCGAGGACGCGGGCGCCGCGGGCGGCGTGCTGCAGACGATGCAGCAGGTCGGCAGCACGCTCGGGCTGGCCGTCCTGGTCACGGTGTTCGGCTCGGTGACCCGTTCGGCGGGCACGACGGGCGCGCAGCTGACGGTCGACGGCATGACGGCGGCGTTCTCGACGGCCGCGGTGTTCGCCGCCTGCACGGTGCTGGTGGCGCTGACGTTCCGCCGCGTTACAGCTTCTGCCCGGCCTTGACCCGGTGCGTCACCCGGCGCTCGACGAGGAACGAGACGAACGGGACGCAGCCGGCCAGCAGCACGAGCACGGTGCCCTTGATCGACCAGCGGGCCTTGATGGCCAGGTCGATGGTGAGCACCAGGTAGATCATGTAGAGGACGCCGTGGATCGGCGAGTAGACCGCCGACGGCGTCGGGTTGCCGAAGGCGTACCGCAGCACCATCACGAAGCACAGGCCGAGCAGCCCGACGCCGGTGACGTAGGCGGCGGTGCGGAACCGGACCAGGGGGCCGTCGAGCGGCACGGCCGTCCGGGCGCCTTCGGTGCTGGTGGTCATCGGGTCGTCGTCCTCACTCTGCGGCCTGCTGGTCGCGGGCGTTGAGCTCGCGCAGGTAACGGTTGTAGGCGGCCAGCTCGTCGTCCTCGTCCTCGTCCGCGGCCCCGGCGCTCGGGAGGGGGGTGTCCGGGCGGGGACGGGGGGCGGGCACCGCGGGCTTCTCGGCCACCGGCGCCGCGGGCCCGGCTGTGGACTCGGCTGTGGACTCGGACTCGGCTTCGGCCTTCTGCCGGAGCTTGCGGATCCGCCAGAACATGAAGGCCGGGAAGAGGCCGAAGAGGGGCCACTGCAGGACGTAGCCGAGGTTCTGGAAGGTGCCGTTGGCCGAGGTGAAGCGGTCCCACTGCCACCAGGCGAGCCCGCAGCAGACGAGCAGGCTTACCACGCAGGTCGCGACGATCGCGATCCGCCGTCCCCACGGGGAGGCGGCCGGTGGCGGGGAAGCTGGCACGCTTCGACGCTAGCACTGACCGGCTGGGCACCGGCGGCCGACTTGGGGTCGGGTGGCCCGGCTCTCAGCCCCGCTTGCGCGCCGCCTGTGCCGCCTTCGCGTAGCCGTCCGCCAGGCCGAACACCTTCTGCGCGTACTCCGTCGAGTTGTTGTAGGACAGGATCCCCGCCCACCAGCCGCCCGGGCTCGCCATGTCGCGGCCGCCCGCGCACAGGTACCGCGCCGCCGCCAGGGCCGCGTCGTCGATCTGCTGGGGGTCGCCGAGGCCGTCGCCGTTGCCGTCCGAGGCCCACTTGCGCCACGTGCCCGGGATGAACTGCATCGGGCCCACCGCGCGGTCCACGGCCGGGTCGCCGTCGTAGCGGCCGCCGTCCGTGTCGCCGATCGCCTGGACGCCGGCCGATCCGTCGAGCGGGACGCCGACGATCGGCTTGGACGGGCGGCCGTCGGCGCCGAGCACCGCGCCCGCGTACTGGCCGTGGTTGGACTCGATGCGGCCGATGCCGGCGAGCGTGGCCCACGAGATCCTGCAGCCCGGCTGGTCCGCGCGCATCGCCAGCTCGGCGTTGCCGTAGGCCTGCAGAGCCCGCGCCGGGACACCGGTGGCCGCCGCGACCTGGGCCGCCCACTGGGAAAGCGTCGCCGGGCCCGATTCGCGCGAGCGGGCCTGCTGCGGGCTCGTCTGCTGCTCGGCCCCGCCCGCCACCGCACCTCCGGCCGGCGCGACCGAGCCCGGGCGCACGTCGGCCGCCTTGACCTGCAAAGCGGGGATTTCGGTGGTGGTCGGGCTCGCCTCCGGCGTCGCGGCGCGGGTGACGAGCCAGATCCCGCCGCCGGCCACGGCCAGCACGGCGAGGACCACGATCAGCCGGGTGAGCACGGCCACGCCCGGAGCGCGCGGTGCCGGTGCGGCGGAGGCGGCTTCCTCGGCACTCGGGCCGATCGGGTCGTCCTCGGTCTTTCCGGTCCTGGTGCGCACGAAACTCCGGTTCTCCAGCGTGTGTCGACGAACGGTCAACGAGCCCGCGCACGGTGGCGTTACGCGGGTCGTCCCGATCGTCTCACCTCACCGGGTCACCCGGTCGAGTGGAAACCGGTTCCTCAGGCGGATTTCTGCTGCCGCGCGAGCCGGGCCACGCACCAGGCCGGGGCGCTGCCGCGGCGCAGGTGCTGCAGGACGGTCATCGGCCCGAGCCGCCGGCTCAGGTCGGACGGCGCGAGACCGGCCGCCCGGTAGTCGAGGGCCCGCTGGTCGAGCGGGCTGATGCCGGCGTCCCACCACTCCTCGGCTTCGGCGACGCCGCCGACCATCTGCCACCAGCCCGCGGCGGCGGTGAGGAGCTCTTCGGGCACTTCCGGCAACCGGCTGCGCATCGCGGCGAGGTAGCCGGGATCGGCCGACTCCACCGGGACGAACCGCGACTGCCCGGTCCGGGCCCGCTGGCCGGGGATGCCCGGAGCCGGCGCGGGTGCGTCGGCCAGCCACGCGGACGCGATGCGGTCGACCTCCTGCTCCTCGGGAGTCCTCTCGCGCTCGGCGGCCCACTGCCGGATCAACGCGTCCACTCCGGGATCTCCGGTCATCCCTGCCTCCTTGTAGGTCCCCGACGGACAGACCCTGACGCCTGTCCCACGCGGTGGTGCCGCACGCACCAACCTGCACCTTGCTGAGTGGAAACTGCCTGCGTACCGGGGTTCTCCGGGGGGATGGCGAACCACCCGATCACGCAATGTGAGCACCGTAGGGCCGGGGTGGTCACCTTCGCCAGACCCCGGGTGCCACGAATTCGACGACCTGCGTGTTTTCGGCCGCAATCCACCCGGATGGTCGAGTGTCGGCGTCCGAAATCCGGGATTGGTGACCCTGGGTGATTTACCGTCCGTTAACACGCACGGTAGTCGCCGGCACAGCCCGTGGCGGTGCCGGTACGCAGAAGCGCGAGGTCAGGAGAAGAGCGCCCGGAAGAACGTCACGATCGCTTCGGCGCCGTCCTTGAGCCAGCCGAGCACGCGGTGCACGAAGTCGGCGGACTGGGTGGGCTGGGTGATCAGCAGGAAGAGCACGAGCGCGACCACGCCCACGATCAGGATCTTCTTCACGCCGCCCGACATGCGCTTCCTCCCCGGCTCGCCGTCCCCGTCCTGGGAGTGGCCATCCCAATACTCTAGGGAAGGCGTGCGCGGAAGACACCTCGGACACTCGCGGACACTCGAGCAACCCCCAGGAGCGGCGATGACCCGGAACGTGCTGGTGCACCGCGACGGCGTGGTGACGACCGTCACCATCGACCGGCCGTCCGCGCGCAACGCCGTCGACGGGCCGACGGCCGCGGAACTGGCCGACGCGTTCCGCGCGTTCGACGCCGACCCGGACGCGGCCGTCGCGGTGCTGACCGGGGCGGGCGGCGCGTTCTGCGCGGGCGCCGACCTGAAGGCGCTCGGCACCGACCGGATGAACCGCACTCACCCGGACGGGGACGGCCCGATGGGGCCCACCCGGATGACCCTCGGCAAGCCGGTGATCGCGGCGGTGCACGGGCCGGCCGTCGCGGGTGGCCTCGAGCTGGCCCTGTGGTGCGACCTGCGGGTCGCGGACGCGACGGCGGTGTTCGGCGTGTACTGCCGCCGCTGGGGCGTCCCGCTGATCGACGGCGGGACGGTACG
Organism: Amycolatopsis sp. cmx-4-61; assembly: GCF_046548775.1. NCBI lineage: Bacteria > Bacillati > Actinomycetota > Actinomycetes > Pseudonocardiales > Pseudonocardiaceae > Amycolatopsis > Amycolatopsis sp. cmx-4-61. Next base: position 81,604 of record NZ_JAEBEI010000005.1, read on the forward strand.
GCTGCCGCGCCTGATCGGGCAGTCCCGGGCGATGGACCTCATCCTCACCGGACGGCCGGTCGACGCCGCGGAGGCACTGGACATCGGCCTGGCGAACCGGCTGGTACCCGCGGGCGAAGCCGTTTCCGCGGCGCAGGAACTGGCGCGGCAGCTGGCGGCGTTCCCGCAGGCCTGCCTGCGCGGCGACCGCCGGTCGGCGCTGGCCCAGTGGGGCATGTCCGAACCGGACGCGCTGCGGGCGGAGTTCACCGCGGCCATGGGCACGGGAGTCCTGGCGGCGGAGGCGGTCGAAGGCGCGGCCCGCTTCACCGGCGGCGAAGGCCGCCACGGCACCTTCACGTGACCGAAGGGTCGACTCGCGTGATCGGGGAGTCGACACGCGTGATTGAAGGGTCGACACGGCCGGCCCGTCCGGTTTCGCCGTGTCGCCCCTCGGATCACGCGTGTCGACCCGGCAATCACGCGTGTCGGCGTTCCGAGCACGCGTGTTGACCGTTCTGTGAGCGGGTGTGCTTCGACCGGGGGATGCGCGTGGCTCGGGCTTGCCGGTTCCGGTCAAGCGGCCGATAAGGTCTGCCGATGGACGACGACGGCGTCAGAGTGGAGCTGCGGCCGGTGGCCGAAAGCGACCTCGACCTCCTGGAACGGCTGACCAACGATCCCGTCGCCGCCGGCGTGCACCAGTGGTTCGGCTGGCACGATCCCGGCTACCTGCGCCGCCGGTGGCTGGAGACCGGGATGCTCACCGCCGAGACCGGCATGCTCGTGCCGACGCTCGGCGGCCGCGTCCTCGGGCTCGTCTCCTGGCACCGCAGCCGGACCGGTCCGATGGCCTACTGCTGGAACATGGGCCTCGTCCTGGCCCCGGAAGCCCGCGGCCACGGCTACGGCACCGAGGCCCAGCGACTGCTCGTCGGCTACCTCTTCGCGCACACCCAGCTCAACCGGGTCGAAGCGACGACCGAGGTCGGCAACCGCGCCGAACAGCGCTCGCTCGAGAAAGCCGGCTTCACCCGCGAAGGCGTCCTCCGCGGCTACGACTTCCGGGACGGCGAGTGGCGCGACCACGTCATCTACTCGGTCGTGCGCTCCGACCTGGCGAAGACCTAGGCGATCACCCCCACCGCCCGCAGCGGGTCCAGGTCCGTGACACCCAGCTCGGCCAGCACGGCCTCGGTGTCGGATCCCTTGCCCCGCGGGGCTTCCGGCGTCGACGGCGGGGTCCGGTCGAACCGCGGCGCCGGCGCCGGCTGGACCATGCCGCCGATCTCGACGAACGTGCCGCGCGCCGCGTTGTGCGGGTGCGAAGCCGCTTCTTCGGGCGACAGCACCGGCGTCAAGCACGCGTCGGTGCCTTCGGCGCGCGCGACGAGCTCGTCGCGCGTGTGCTTGGCGATCGCGCCGGCCACGATCTCGCGCAGCCGCGGCCACTGCGTCTTGTCGATGTGCAGCGGCAGCTCCGTCGGGTCCAGCTCCAGGACCTTCACGAGGTCGCCCCAGAACCGCATCTCGATCGCGCCGACGGCGACGTACTTGCCGTCGGCGGTCTCGTAGGTGTCGTAGAACGGCGCACCGCCGTCGAGCATGTTCTCGCCGCGCCCGGCCGACCAGAGGCCGGCCGCCTTGATGCCGTGCAGGCTCGTGGTGAGCAGCGCGGCGCCGTCGACCATCGACGCGTCGACGACCTGGCCGCGCCCGGACGTGGTCCGCTCGTACAGCGCCGCGAGAACGCCCATCGCCAGCAGCAGCCCGCCGCCGCCGAAGTCGCCGACGAGGTTCAGCGGCGGCACCGGCCGCTCGCCCGCGCGCCCGATCGGCTCGAGCGCGCCGGCGATGCCGATGTAGTTGATGTCGTGCCCGGCCGCCTTGGCCAGCGGGCCGTCCTGCCCCCAGCCGGTCATCCGGCCGTAGACCAGCTGCGGGTTGCGGGCGTGCACGACGTCGGGACCGAGGCCGATCCGCTCGGCGACCCCCGGGCGGAAGCCCTCGATGAGCACGTCGGCGTCGTCGCACAGCTTCAGCACCAGCTCGACGCCCTCGGGCGTCTTGGTGTTGATGCCGACCGACCGGCGGCCGCGGGCGAGCGGGTCGGTCCCGATGCCGAGGACGTCCTCCCCCGGCTGTGCCCGGTCGACGCGGACGACGTCGGCGCCGAGGTCGGCGAGGACCATCGTGGCGAACGGCCCCGGCGCGAGACCGGCGAGCTCCACCACCTTCAGGCCGGCGAGCGGACCTGCCTTCATGAGCGAAAACCTTTCAGAGCGAGCGGGAGATGATTTCCTTCATGATCTCGCTGGTACCGCCGAAGATCCGGGAGATGCGGACGTCGGCCCAGGCACGCGCGATCGGGTACTCGGTCATGTAGCCGTAGCCGCCGAACAGCTGCACGCAGTCGTCGACCACCTTGTTGACGCGCTCGGTCGTCCACAGCTTCGCCATCGCCGCGCCCTGCACGTCGAGCTCGCCCCTGAGGTGGCGTTCGATGCACTGGTCGAGGAACGCGCGCGCCACCGCGGCTTCGGTCGCCGCCTCGGCGAGGGTGAACTTGGTGTTCTGGAAGGAGAAGATCGGCCGGCCGAACGCCGTGCGCTCCTTGGTGTACTCCAGCGTGAGGTCGACCGCCGCCTCCAGCCCGGCCACCGCGGTGACGGCGATGATCAGCCGTTCCTGCGGCAGCTGCAGCATCAGCTGGACAAAGCCCTGGCCCTCGGCGTCGCCGAGCAGGTTGCCGACCGGCACCCGGACGTCGTCGAAGAACAGCTCGGCGGTGTCCTGGCCCTTGAGCCCGACCTTGTCGAGGACGCGGCCGCGGCGGAAGCCCGGGGTGTCGGTTTCGACCACGATCAGCGAGACGCCCTGCGCGCCGGCGTCCGGGTCGGTCTTGCAGGCGACGACCACGAGGTCGGCGTGCAACCCGTTGGTGATGAAGGTCTTCGCGCCGTTGAGGACGTAGTGGTCGCCGTCGCGGACCGCCCGCGTCTTGATGTTCTGCAGGTCCGAGCCGGTGCCGGGCTCGGTCATCGCGATCGCGCCGACGAACTCGCCGCTGGCCAGCTTCGGCAGCCACGCGCGCTTCTTCTCTTCGGACGCGTAGGCGAGCAGGTAGTGCGCGACGATTCCATTGTGGACGGTGACGCCCCACGCGCTGTCGCCGGAGCGCGCCTGCTCCTCGTAGAGCACGGCCTCGTGGGCGAACGTGCCGCCGCCCCCGCCGTACTCCTCGGGGATCGACAGGCAGAGCAGGCCGACGTCGCCCGCCTTGGTCCACAGCTCGCGGTCGACCTTCTTCTCCGCCGCCCAGCGCTCCTGGTGCGGGACGGCTTCCTTCTGCAGGAAGGACCGCGCGAGTTCGCGGAGGTCGTCGAGCTCGGTCGTGCTCCACGAGCTCTTCGGCAGTTGCAGTGGCACGGGACCCTCCTGCTGGAAAACATGACGATCAGCATGTAAGTTCTGTTCGGAATGTACATCCCTACCGGCCCGTAGGTAAAGCAGGGAGGCCGCGGTGACCGAGACGACGCACCGCACCCAGGCGCAGCGGCGGGAGCAGACCCGCACCGCGCTGCTCGACGCGACCATCGACTGCCTGGTCGAGGTCGGCTACGCGCGCACGTCGGTGCAGGAGATCTGCGCCCGCGCGGGCGTCTCGAAGGGCGCGGTGCAGCACCACTTCACGGCGAAGGCCGAGCTGATGGCGGCCGCCGTCGAGCACCTCACGACGAAACTGCGCCGTCAGCTCGCGTCCTCGCTCGAAGACCTCCCGGGCGGCGGCAACGGCGTGGCCGCCGCGATCGACCTGCTGTGGGCCGGCTACTCCGGCACGCTCTCGACCGCCGTCACCGAGCTCTGGGTCGCCGCCCGCACCGATCCCGAGCTGCGCGCGGCCATCCGCCCGGTCGACCGCGCGCTCGGCCGCGCCACGCTCGAGCACGTCACCCAGGTCGCCGGCGAACTCCCGCCGGAACGCGCGGAAATGCTGTTCTGGCTCACCGTGAACCTCACCCGCGGGCTGGCGCTGGACGCCGAGCTCGGCGGCGACCCGAACCGGCGTCGCCAGCTCCTCGACGAGTGGAAGCGCATCGCCGTCCTGCTCTACCAGGACGCCACCACTGCGCCGAGCTGACCAGCGCGGCGCCGCAAGGGTGCTTTGCCCCTTATCCCGCAGGGGGATTTCATGGTCCAATCCCTCCGAACGAGGGGAGTTCCCATGACCGCCGCCCCGTACCCCTACGGCCCGCCCCCCACTCCGCCACCCACCGCGCCGCCGGCCGATCCCGGCGCCCTTTTCCGGCTGCTGGCGGGAGTACTCGGCATCCTCGCCGCGGCACTGGTGATCACCGGGTCGTTCCTCCCGCAGACCTCGTTCGACCAGGTGGTGGACGGCAAGACCGAGAGCAGCCAGACGATCACCGCCTGGTCGCGCTCGTTCCCCGTCGAGCCCGGCCCGGACGAGAAGAAGTTCTACGACCGGACCCACGTCGCCCGGTACGGGATCCCGCTCACCGCCGGCGCGGTGGTGCTGCTGGCCGGGGCCGTGCTGGCGTTCGCCGGCAGGCGCCGCTCGGCGAAACCCGGCGTGCGCCCGGGCGCCCGGACGGCCCTGGTCGCGGGAGGCGCCGGGGTGGCCGCGGCGGTGTGGATGCTCGGCATGGACGTCTCGGCGACCTTGAGCTACGAGACCGACGACGCGGCGGTCAAAGCGCACTACGCGACCGGCGCGGGGTTCTGGCTGCTGCTCGGCGGCGGGATCGTCGCCCTGCTGGCGCTGGGTGCCGCGGTGCTGGGCGGGCGACGGGCACCCGTCGCGGCGCCGGCCGGACCGCCACCCGGGCCGTACCAGCAGCCGCGGCCGTACCCCGGGCCGCCCCAGCAGTACGGGCAGCCACACCCGGGTTATCCGCCGTCCCAGCCGTTCCCGGCCCAGGCCCCGCCGCCGCAGACCGGCCCGCAGCCCCCCTCGTACGGCGGCCCGGCGTCGCAGCCGTTCCCGGCGCAGCAGCCCGGCGACCCCTTCGGCGGCGTGACGCAGGCGCAGCCGCACCCGGGCCGGCAGGAACCGACCGAACCCAACTACCAGCTGCCGCCCCTCCACCCGCCCAATACGTGAATCTTATTCACGTCGAGCTGGACATCTGACGTACCGACGGTATGGTGTACTCGTCGGTAACCCCTGCGCGACGTCGCGCGGACTCCGCCGGAACGGAGACGTCATGACCAGCACGACCCCCGCGAACGCAGTCGAAGACACCTCGATGCCGCCGACCGTCGGCGGCATCGCCGGGGCGCCGGGCTCGGCGCGGGCGGCCCAGCTCGTCGCCCGGGTCCGGGGCGGCGCGGACTCGGCGCCGATCCGGATGAACGCGCCCTTCACCGGCCTGCCGATCGCGACCCTGCCGCAGGCCACCAACGCCGACGTCCGCGCGGTGTTCGCCGGCGCGCGCACGGCCCAGCGGGCGTGGGCCGAGCACTCCCCCGCCGAGCGCGCCCGCGTCCTCACCCACCTGCACGACCTGGTGCTCGCCCGCCAGGAAGAGGCGCTCGACCTGGTCCAGGTCGAGGCCGGCAAAGCGCGGCTCGACGCGTTCGACGAGGTCAGCGCGACCGCCCTGGTGGCCGCCTACTACGGCAAGCACGCCCCGAAGATCCTCGCGCCCCGCCGCGTCGCCGGGGTCATCCCCGGCCTGACCCGCGCGGGCGAGGTGCGGCACCCCAAGGGCGTCGTCGGGATCATCTCGCCGTGGAACTACCCGCTGGCCCTGACCGCGATGGACGTCCTGCCGGCGCTGGCCGCGGGGAACGCCGTGGTGCAGAAGCCGGACAACCAGACCGCGCTTTCGGCGTTGTGGCTGCACGAACTCGCCGAGGAGGCCGGGCTGCCCGCCGGGACGTGGCAGATCGTGCTCGGCCGCGGGTCGAAGATCGGCACCGCGCTGGTCGAGGAGTCCGACTACCTGTGCTTCACCGGCTCCACGCCGACCGGCAAGGAACTGGCCGGCCAGGTGGCGAAGCGGCTGACGTCGTACTCGCTGGAACTCGGCGGCAAGAACCCGATGGTCGTCCTGCCCGACGCCGACGTCGCGAAGGCGGCGACGGGCGCGGTGACGGCGTGTTTCTCCTCGGCCGGGCAGCTGTGCGTGTCGGTCGAACGGATCTACGTCCACGAGGACATCCGCGACGAGTTCACCCGCGCGTTCGTGGCCCGCACCGCGGCGCTGCGGCTCGGCGGGGCGCTGGACTACCAGGCCCAGATGGGCTCGCTGACGTCGGAGGAGCAGCTCGCGGCGGTGTCCGCGCACGTGGAGGACGCTCGCGCGAAGGGCGCGTCGGTCCTCACCGGCGGTCGCGCCCGGCCCGACCTCGGCCCGCTGTTCTACGAGCCGACGGTGCTTTCCGGGGTCACGCCGGACATGCTGCCGTTCGCGGAGGAGACGTTCGGGCCGGTCGTCTCGATCTACGGCTACACCGACGTCACCGACGCCATCGAGCGGGCCAACGACACGCCGTTCGGGCTCAACGCCAGCGTCTGGAGCCGCAACGGCCGCGCGGGCTGGGAGGTCGCGGCGCGCCTGAAGGCCGGGACGGTCAACGTGAACGAGGGTTACGCGGCGACGTTCGGCAGCGTCGGCGTGCCGATGGGCGGGATGAAGGACTCCGGCGTCGGCCGCCGCAACGGCGCCGAAGGCCTCCTGAAGTACACGGAGTCCCAGTCGATCGCCCTCCAGCGCGGCCTGGCCCTGCGCCCGCCCCGCGCGATCCCGGGTTCGCTGTGGTCCCGCGGCATGACGATCGGCCTCAAAGCCCTCCGCCGCCTCCCCCGCTGACGTGATCGAAGGGTCAGAACGCGTGATTGAAGGGTCATCACGCGTGATTGGAGAGTCATCACTCGTGATTGGAGGGTCGACACGGCGAAACGGGCGGCCCCGGCCGTGTCGTCCCTTCAATCACGCGTGTCGACCCTTCAATCACGCGTGTCGACCCTCCAATCACGCGTGTCGACCCTTCAATCACGCGTGTCGTCCCTTCAATCACGCGTGTCGACCCTTCAATCACGTGAGTTGACCCTCGGATCACGAGGTGGAGGCGGTGAGGAGGCCGCGGTCGTAGGCGATGGCGACTGCTTCCGCGCGGCGGCTGGCGCCCAGCTTGGCCATCACGCGGGAAAGGTGGACGCTCACCGTTTTTTCGCTGATGTAGAGCTCTTCGCCGACCTGGCGGTTCGTGCGACCCAGGGCGACCCGCTCGAGGACGTCGCGCTCGCGGTCGGTCAGCGGGTCGGTGACCGTGCGGACCGGGGCCGCCGGTTCGACGCCGGCCAGCTCGACGCGGGCGCGGTGCGCCAGGTCGCGGGCGGCGTCGCGCAACGGGATCGCGCCGAGCCGGACCGCCACCGCGTGCGCCGCCTCCAGGGCCGCACCCGCGTCGGCGTCCGCCGCCAGCAGGGCTTCGGCTTCGTGCCAGCGGCAGACCGCCTCCTCGTACACCGCCCCGTAGCCGAACGCCGCCGCCGCGGCCGTCCACTTTTCCGCGTCGCCGCGGCCGGACAGGCACGTCGCCGCCGCCTCCAGGCGCGCCAGCCACGCGCGGCCCTCGGGGCCGAGCGTGCCCGAACGCGGCTGGCCGACGACCGAGCACATCCGGCCGTGCGCCAGGAACCGCTCGCCGGTGGCGACCGCCGCTTCGGCCGCGGCCTGATCGCCGTGGACACGAGCTTCGGCGGCCAGCTTGGCCGCGGCGGACACGCCGAGCGCGGCCACCCGGATGCCGGCCAGCAGGCCGGGTTCGATCCGCTCCAGCCAGCCGATCAGCTCTTCGGCCTGGCGCACGGCCCCGGCGTGGTCGCCACGCCAGTACGCCAGCTCGATCCCGGCGCCCCCGGCCGACAGCGGGATCTGCATGTCCGCCGTCCAGTGCTGCCGCAGCCCGGACAGGAGCTTCGCGGCCTCGTCGAACCGGCCGCGGGCGACGACGAACAGCGACCAGATGGCCAGGATCCGCGCGGCGACCGCGCTGGAGACCCCGCGGCCGGCGCGCCCGGCGCTCTCGTCCGGCCAGTCGCCCATCAGGTAGCGCAGCTTCAGCTGCCCCGCCCGCAGTTCCAGCCCGTAGACGCTCCAGCTCAGCCCGGTCTCTTCGGCCCGGGCGACGCCGTGGGAGGCGTGCTCCAGCGCTTCGGTGAACTCGCCGTGGTCGTCGTGGCTCAACGCCAGGAAGTAGGTGGCGCGGATTTCGGTGTTGTACGCACCCACGTCGCGCGCCTTGCGCTGGGCCTGGCGCAGGCGCTCGCGGGCCTCGGCGGCGTCGCCCCGCGAATCGGCGAGCGTGCCCAGAGTGACCAGAGCCGACGCCTCCGCGCCCGTCGCGCCCACGGCCTGTGCGTCGGCGACCGCGGTGAGCGCGCTGTCGAGCGCCGCCTCGGGCTGGTCGAGGATCCGCAGGAACCCGGCCCGGCTGGCCAGCACCCAGGCCCGCGCGGAGCTCGGTTCGGTGTTCTCGACCAGATCCCAGGCGCGGTCGATGGCGGCGACGGCCTCGTCGAGGGTGCCCTCCAGCGCGAGGAGCGCGTCCGCCAGCCGCCGCCACACCTTCGCGGCCCGGTCGTTCGGGATGTCCGGGGTCAGCGCCTGCGTGGCGGAGCGCGCGAAGGCGGCGGCCCGCTCGGGCTCGCCGGACGTGCCCGCGAAGTAGGACGCTTCGTACAGCAGCTGCAGTTCGTCGACCCCGTCGGGCCGGTCGGCCGGGCTGACGGCGTCCCAGATGGACAGCGCCTGTTCGACGTGCTGCAGCGCCGACCCGGGCGCGCCGAGCTTCTCGGCCTCGTCCATCGCGCGCAGCAACGCCGGCAGCGCGGTGGCCAGATCGCTGCTCTGCATCGAGTGGTAGGCCAGCTTCGCGTCGTGGCCGCGGCCCTGCGGCCGCGCCTTGATCCGCGCCGCGTACGCCGCGTGCGTGCGCGACCGCTCCCCCGGCAGCAAGTCGCCGTACACCGCTTCCTGCAGCAGCGCGTGCCGGAACGTGTACGAGCCGTCCGAGAGGACCACGAGCACGTGGTGCTGGACGGCTTCCCGCAACGCCTCGTCGAGCTCCAGCTCCCCCAGCCCGGACACCTCGGCGAGAGCGGCGTGCATGACCGGCTCGTTGGCCACCGAGATCACCCGCGCGACGCGGCGGGCGTCCGGCGACAGCCGCTCGAGCCGGGACAGCAGCACCTCGGCCAGCCCGGCGGGCAGGTCGTTGCACTCGGTCTTGGTGGCGAGCAGCTCTTCGGCGAAGAACGGGTTGCCCTCGGAGCGGCTGACGATGTCGGCCACGACCCCGGACGGCAGCGGCTCGTCGGCCAGCGCCTCGACGAACTTGCGGGCGTCGGCCGCGCCGAAGGGCTGCAGGTCGACGCGCTCGACCGTGGCGAGCCGGACGAGCTCGGAGAGCACGCCGCGCAGCGGGTGGCGCCGGTGGACGTCCTCTTCCCGGTAGCTGCCCACGACGAGCAGCCGCTGCGCCCGCAGCCGGGTGAGCAGGAAGGACAGCAGGTTGCGGGTCGATGCGTCGGCCCAGTGGAGGTCCTCCAGGAGGACCACCACCGGGCGCGACTCCGCGATCTCGGTCAGCACCCCCAGTACCGCGTCGAACAACTGCAGCTGACCGAGATCCTGCTCCGGCCGGGGACGCACCATGGTTTCCCGGTCGTTGGAGGTCATCGGCGGGTGTTCGGCCGCCCGGGGCTCCTCGAAGCCCGGGCCCTGCGGCAGCAGCCGCCCGAGCGCGGGCCGGGCCCGCACCGCGGCGGCGACCACCGGGTCCGTCGCGCTGCCCAGCGGGGCGAGCGCTTCGGCGAACGGAAGATAAGGAAGACCGCCCTCGCGGACGTCGATGCAGCGGCCGGTGAGCACCAGCCCACCGCACGCCGAGACGTGCTCGCCGAGCGCAGTCAGCAGCCGGGTCTTGCCGACCCCGGCGTCCCCCGAGAGCAGCACCGCGCCGGCTTCGCCACGTTCGGCCCTGGCGAAGGCGGCGCGGAGCCGCCGCATCTCGTGGGTACGGGCGACGAGCGGGATTCCGGAGCCGAGTCGGGGCACGAGGAGCATTGTTGCCTACCCCACCGACATTTTTTCGGGGGCTCGGGTGGCGGAGCCCCCGACCTGGGGCGAAGCCCCGGATGTCCCCGACGGTTTCCGGCCGCTTATCGCCTTCGACACCATCTCGCCGCCCCTTACCGGGCGGTCTTGCCGACGCCGGCGGTCTCCCGCGCGGCCTCCCGGCGCTCCTGCCTCGGCACCTCGACGTCGGTGTGCGCGGCCCGCAGGTGGCGGACGGCGCGGCGGGCGCGGGCGGCCCAGGCACTGCGCCCGGCCTTCCGCAGTTCCTCGGCCCGGTAGGCGGCTTCGGCGCGGACCGCGTCGAGCATGAGATCGCTGTGCATCGTGTTCCCCTGTCTCTCGGTTGGTAGCACTCAGGTTCGTCCTGAGGGCACCCCCCGGGCATCGGGTGATCACGTAGGCATCAGCGCGAAAAGACCCCTTACTCCCGGCCGAGCCCAGCTCGACGGGGGTAAGGGGTCTTTTCCAAGCGCCTCAGTCGTGCGCCGGGCCGCCGGTCCGCACCGCGGCCAGCAGCCCCCGCCAACCCGACGCGGGCAGGCGGAACGCACCCCCTTCGGGGTCCTTCGAATCGCGCACCGCGGCGCCGCCGTCGACGAACGCGACCTCGACGCAGTCGTTGCCGCCGCCGCTGTGGCTGCTCTTGCGCCACCGCGCCCCGGAGAGTTCTGCTTCCATGGTCCCCACTCCTTACTGTGTCCTCGCCCTACTGGGTCCTCGGATCCGGATGGTGCACCGGAGCCGGTACGGCCGCCTGTTCGGCGAACCGTCCGGCGGCCTCGGCGATCAGCTCCACCGAGTCGTCCGGTTTCAGTGCGGCCGCGCGCAGATGGTCGAACATCAGCCCGTAGCGCCGGACGTCTGCGGGTTCCTCCAGGTAGAGGCCGCTGGACGTGCTGTCGTCGACGTAGACGACGTCCGGGTCGGCCTGCTCGGGGAAGCCCATGATGAGGAAGGGACCTTCCATGCCGGGGTGCGCGCCGGCACCGAACGGCACGACCTGGATGGTCACGTTCGGCTTTTCGGCGAGGGTGACCATCCGGTAGAGCTGCTCCGCCATCACTTCGGGGCCGTCGACCACGCGGCGCAGCACGGCCTCGTCCATGACCGCCCAGTACTCCGTCGGCGGGCTCTCGGTCAGCAGCTCCTGGCGGGCCATCCGGGCGGCGACGCGGCGGCGGATCTCGGCCTCTTCGGCGTCCGGGCGCAGCGCGCGGATCACCGCGCGGGCGTACCGCTCGGTCTGCAGCAGGCCGGGTACCAGCAGCGCCTGGAACGCGCGCAGGGAGCTGGTTTCGGCTTCGAGCCCGACGAAGGTGCCGGTGAAGACCTCGTTGTACGCGTGCCACCAGCCGCGCTTGCGGGCCTCCCTGGCCAGCTGGACGAGCGCCTCCTGCTCGTCGCCGGTGATGCCGTAGAGGGCCAGCATGTCCCGGGCGTCACGCGGCGTGACGCCGACGTGCCCGGTTTCGATGCGGCTGATCTTCGAGGCCGAGCATTCGAGCTTCTCGCCCACCTCGTCGATGGTCAGGTCCGCGGCCTCGCGGAGCCGGCGCAGTTCGCCCGCCAGCCTCCGGCGGCGAACCGTGGGGCTCTGTCCCCTTGCCATCGCGGCACCTCCGGATGTCGAGTGGTCCGTGTATCCAACCATCCCGGCGCGGAGTCGGGGGATTAACGCGAGTCGATTCCGGCACCGGATCTGCAATTTGCAGAATGCTCTTGTATCCTCGCACCCTGCACTGCTCCGGGCGCCCGACTGTCGGCCCGCCGTGGCTTCGACCGGCCTCTGAGCAGGGTAGACGATGATCGGGCAGCGTGCTGCGCGATCATCGGGCGAAGGGGTCCGGGGCCGTCCCCCGATCGGTCCCGGCCCCCTTACGCGAGCCGAATGCCCTTTTCCGGCGACCGGTATTCGGGCAATTGGTCGCCCGTGAGGGTGATTTCCCGGCGAACATCACAAGACGCGCAGGAGTCCTTCTTGGACGACCGTCGCGATCAGCGTGCCGTCCTGGGCGAAGAACCGGCCCGTGGCCAGACCGCGGGCGCCGGACGCCGTCGGCGAGGCGCTGTCGTAGAGGAACCACTCGTCCGCGCGGAACGGCCGGTGGAACCACAGCGCGTGGTCGAGGCTCGCCCCGAGCACCTTGTCGGTGTCCCAGTAGACGCCGTGGCGGGCGAGCACCGAGTCGAGCAGCGTCATGTCCGAGGCGTAGGTCAGCACGCAGACGTGCAGCAGCTGCTGGTCGGGCAGCTTCCCGTCGGCGCGCATCCACACCTGGTTGCGCGCGGGCCGCTCGCCGGTCTGCCGGGTGACCCACGGCGGTTCGTTGACGTACCGCAGGTCGATCGGCCGCGGCCGGGCGTGCGCACCGATCGCGTACCCCTCCGCGCGTTCCATCAGCGTCGGCAGGGTCTCCGGCGCCGGCACGCCCTCCGGCATGGCTTCGGCGTGCTCGATGCCCGGCTCGTCGGTCTGGAACGACGCCGAGAGCGAGAAGATCGCCTTGCCGTGCTGGATCGCCACGACCCGGCGCGTGGTGAACGACCGGCCGTCGCGGATCCGGTCGACCTCGTAGACGATCGGCACGCTGGGGTCGCCGCCGCGGATGAAGTACGCGTGCAGCGAGTGGACCCGGCGCTCCTCGGGGACCGTGCGCCCGGCCGCGACCAGCGCCTGCCCGGCGACCTGCCCGCCGAACACCCGCACCGGCGAGTGGGCGGGCGAGACGCCGCGGAAGATGTTCTCTTCGATCTTCTCCAGGTCGAGCAGCGCGACCAGTCGATCGAGCACCGGCTGGCCGCCACCCGGGATCTCCAGTTCGGTGGCGGCCGTCCTGGCCAATTCAGTCATGGCCAGACCCTATGTGCTGGACGGGTGACGCGTCCCTTATGCGTGGTCGTCTTCACCGAGGCGGTGCACGCGGATCAGGTTCGTCGACCCGACGGTGCCCGGCGGGGAACCGGCCACGATGACGACCAGGTCGCCCTTCTGGTACTTGCCCATCTCCAGCATCGCGTGGTCGACCTGCTGGATCATCTGGTCGGTCGAGCTGACCTGCGGGACGATGTGGGTGTTGGTGCCCCAGGTCATCGACAGCTGGCTGCGCACGCACTCCTCGGGCGTGAACGCCAGCAGCGGCAGCCGGGTGTGCAGGCGCGCGAGGCGGCGCACGGTGTCACCGGACTGCGTGAACGCGACCAGGGCCTTCGCGTTGAGCCGCTCGCCGATGTCGCGGGCGGCGTAGGAGATCACGCCGCGCTTGGTCCGCGGGACGTGCGAGAGCGGCGGCACGATCGGCGAGTCGGTCTCGACCGCCTCGATGATCCGGCCCATCGTCTCCACGACCTCGATCGCGTACCGGCCGACCGAGGTCTCACCGGACAGCATCAGCGCGTCGGCGCCGTCGAGCACCGCGTTCGCGACGTCGGAGGCCTCGGCGCGGGTCGGCCGGGAGTTGTTGATCATCGACTCGAGCATCTGCGTCGCGACGATGACCGGCTTCGCGTTCTCGCGGCAGATCTGGATGGCGCGCTTCTGCACCAGCGGGACCTGCTCCAGCGGCAGCTCGACGCCGAGGTCGCCGCGGGCGACCATCACCGCGTCGAAGGCCAGCACGATGGCTTCGAGGTTGTAGACGGCTTCGGGCTTCTCGATCTTGGCCACGACCGGCAGCCTGCCCTTGCCGACCCGGTCCATCACCTGGTGGACCAGGTCGATGTCGGCCGGCGAGCGGACGAAGGACAGGGCGATGAAGTCGACGCCCAGCTCGAGCGCGAACTCGAGGTCCTCGATGTCCTTCTCGGACAGCGCCGGCACGGACACGTCCATGCCGGGCAGCGAGACGCCCTTGTTGTTGCTGACCGGGCCGCCTTCGGTGACCTCGCACACCACGTCCGGGCCCTCGACCTTGCGGACCACCAGGCCGACCTTGCCGTCGTCGACGAGCAGCCGGTCACCGGGCTTGGCGTCCCTCGCCAGGCCCTTGTAGGTGGTGGAGACCCGGTCGTGGGTGCCGGCGACGTCCTCGACGGTGATCCGGACGATGTCGCCGTTGTGCCACTCGACCGGACCGCCGGCGAACGTGCCGAGGCGGATCTTCGGGCCCTGCAGGTCGGCGAGGATGCCGACCGCCCGGCCGCTGTCGGCGGCCGCGGCCCGGATCAGGTCGTAGACCTGCTTGTGGTCGCTGTGGCTCCCGTGGCTGAAGTTCATTCTGGCCACGTCCATGCCCGCGTCGACCAGCGCCCGCATCTTCTCCGGCGTGGCGGTGGCGGGTCCCAGGGTACAAACGATCTTCGCGCGTCGGCTCACGTCTGCACAGGGTAGTCCCTCTTCGCGCGTTCGTCTGTACCGATCCCGAATGTTCAAGAAGATGTTCAGAAACCTGCCCGCTCAGATGCTTCGAAGCCTGCCGGGCGGAGCCCCCGGCCGAGGCGAAGCCCCGCAGGTCACAGCCACTGTCAGCGACGGGGCCGTTCACTCGCGCCGACCCGGTCGCGGGCCCATTCGTTGAACTCGCGGAGTTGCCGCCAGGCCTTCCGGACGCGGTCGAGGGCGCCTCGTTCGTGCAGGACGTCGTCGGGCTCCCAGCCGCGCACGGCGTACACCGAGCGGTGCCGCAGCAGGTCGATCCGCGGGTGGTCGGCGTCGAACCCGCGCGGCTTCGACTTGAGCCGGTCGCCCTTCACCTCCCAGCCGGCCCGCTCGAGCTTGGCGAGGATCTTCCGCAGCGCTTCGCCGTGCAGCTCGGTGTCGACGGCCGTCCGGAACCGGGCGAGCTGGTCGGGCTCGAGGTGGAAGCAGCCGCCGCCGACGCGCAGGCCGTCCGGCCCGACCTCGACGTAGTACGCGCCGCCGCCCCGGCCCTGCTCGATCACCGCACCGCAGTGGGTCTTGTACGGCGTCTTGTCCTTGGCGAACCGGACGTCCCGGTAGGGGCGGAACACCTTCGGCTCGCCGAAGCCGTCGGAGAACTCGGGCGCCAGCTCGGCGAGCAACGCCTCCATCGGCGCGCGGACGTCGGACTTGTAGGTCTCGACGTGGTCGTCCCAGTAGGGCTTGGAGTTGTCTTCGACGAGGCCGTCGTAGAAGTCGATGGCGTACTCGCCGAATCCGCTGAACGTCACGCCCGCGACGATAAACGGGGGCACCGACGGGGTTTCGCCGGTGCCCCCGAGGGCCTACCTCGCGACGGCGGTGATCAGCTCGCCGTTCGTGGTGTCACCCGAGAGCTCCCAGAACATCGCGCCGCCGAGCCCCTGCTGCTTGGCGTAGGAGACCTTGCCGGCGATGGTCGACGGGGTGTCGTAGCTCCACCAGTTGCTGCCGCACTTGGCGTACGCGGTGCCGGCGATGGTGCCGGTCGCCGGGCAGGACGTCTTGAGGATCTTGTAGTCCTCGATGCCCTGCTCGTATTTGCCGGGCGCCGGGCCGGTCGCGGTGCCGCCCGGTGCGCTCTGCGTGACGCCGGTCCAGCCGCGGCCGTAGAACCCGATGCCCAGCAGCAGCTTGCCCGCCGGGACGCCCTTGCTCTTGAGCTTCTGGATCGCCGCGTCGGAGTAGAAGCCCGGCGTCGGGATGCCGTTGTAGCTGGTGAGCGGCGAGTGCGGCGCCGTCGGGCCCTGCGCGGCCCAGGCACCGAAGTAGTCGTAGGTCATCACGTTGTACCAGTCGACGTACTGCGACGCGCCGCCGTAGTCGGCCGCGTCGATCTTGCCGCCACTGGTGCCGTCGGCGGTGATCGCCGCCGTGACCAGCTTCGAGCCGAACTTCGCCCGCAGCGCCTGGAGGAGGTTCTTGAAGGCCGCCGCACCGCTGGTGTCGCAGCTCAGGCCGCAGGCGTTCGGGTACTCCCAGTCGATGTCGATGCCGTCGAAGACCCCCGCCCAGCGCGGGTCGTTGACCAGGTTGTAGCAGGAGTTCGCGAACGCGGCGGGGTTCTTCGCCGCCTGGCCGAAGCCGCCGGACCAGGTCCAGCCGCCGAAGGACCAGATGACCTTCAGGCCGGGGTGCTTGGCCTTGAGCTTCTTGAGCTGGTTGAAGCTGCCGGCGAGGGGCTGGTCCCACGTGTCGGCGACGCCGTCCACGCTGCCCGCGGCGTCGTAGGTCTTCTGGTAGTCGGCGTAGGCGTCGCCGATGGCGCAGCCGCCGTTCGTCACGTTGCCGAAGGCGTAGTTGATGTGGGTCAGCTTGCTCGCCGAGCCCGACGTCTCGATGTTCTTGACGTGGTAGTTGCGGTCGTAGACACCCCATTCGGTGAAGTAGCCGACCACCTTGCCGACCGAGGCTTGCGCGGTCTCGGTCGCGGCGGTGGCCACCGGGGCCGTCGCGCCACCCGCGACGAGGCCCGCGGCGGCGGCCACGGCCAGCAGGGCCGAGAAGCTCTTCCTGCGGAATCGGGACATGCGTTCTTCCTCCCGGGAATTACTCACGGCAACGCTGCCGGAGTGGTGGGGACCACACTCACCGTAAGTGGACTAGACCACTAGGTCAATGGTCCAGACCAGCGTCCGTCCACATTCCTTGACAGGAATATGCCCGCCGGAGCACATTTCGGGGGTGATGCAGACTTTCGACGTCCTCGCCGAACCCCGCCGCCGGACGATCCTCGACCTGCTGCGCGACGGCGAGCGCTCGGTCGGCGAGCTGGTCGAGCAGCTGGAGCTGAGCCAGCCCGCGGTGTCCAAGCACCTGCGCGTGCTGCGCGAGGCCGGGCTGGTGACGGTCCGGGTGGCGGCGCAGCGGCGCTGCTACGCGCTGCGCCCGGAGCCCCTGGCCGAGGTCGACGCCTGGCTCGCGCCCTACCGCCGCTTCTGGTCCGACCGCCTGGACGCCCTGGAACACCGCCTGGACTCCACCGACCCCGCCTGACGCCCGCCCCAAGCGCCCCAAGGCGGCCTTGGTTGCGTCTGACGCACCGAAGGCCGCCTTGGGTGCGTCACACGCACCGAAGGCCACATTGGGGCGCTCGGGTCAGTGCGGTTCGAAGGTGATGCCGCGCTCGGCCGCGCGGCGCTCGCCCCACTCGTACAGCGCCGTCAGCGCCGGCCGGAGCTCCTCCCCCACCTTCGTCAGGTGGTACTCGACGTGCGGGATCCGGCCCTCGAACTCCTCTCGGCGGACGACGCCGTCCGCGGCGAGCTCGCGCAGCTGCTGGGTCAGCATCTTCTCGCTCACCCCCGGCATCCGGCGCCGCAGCTCGCCGTAGCGGTGGGCGCCTTCCTTGAGGTGGGCCAGGATCACCGGCTTCCACTTGCCGCCGATCAGGTCGACCGCCAGCTCCGTCGCGCAGTGGTAGTGCTTCATCCGCTTTCCCCCTACGCACCGGAAAGTACGTGGTTGCCCGACCGGGGCACCACTGGTTGCCTGATCCGGTGATCGTCCCAAAAACCACGCCGACCCTCTACGACTGGGCCGGTGGCCACGAAGCGCTCGTCAGGCTGCTGACGATCTTCTACGGCCACGTCCTCGAAGACCCGCTGCTCGAACCGGTGTTCCGCGGCATGGACCCGGACCACCCGAAGCACGTGGCGGTCTGGCTCGGGGAGGTCTTCGGCGGGCCGGCCGAGTACTCCGCGAGCCACGGCGGCCACGCCCACATGGTCGGGCGCCACCTCGGGCGCGGCATCACCGAGGAGCAGCGCCGACGGTGGGTGACCCTGCTGCTCGACGCCGCCGACGAAGCCGGCCTGCCCGGCGACCCCGAGTTCCGGGCCGCGTTCGCCGGCTACCTCGAGTGGGGCAGCCGCCTGGCCGTCATCTTCTCCGCGCCCGGCGCCGATCCGGACCCGGGCGAGCCGGTCCCCCACTGGGACTGGCCGATGCCGCCCTGGCAGCCTCCGGCGTCCTAGCCGCATAGTGAGGGCAGCCGGAAGGGAGGGCTGCCGTTTGATCCGGGTGGACGGCCGGACCCTGCGGTGCGCGGACGTCGTGGCCGCGGCGCGCACCGAGGGTCCCCTGGTCATCGACGTCTCGATCGCCGCGCTGCGAGCGGCGGAAAACGCGTGGAAGCTCGCCGAGGAACTGAGCACGCGGCGGGTGGTCTACGGCCGGACCACCGGCGTCGGGGCCAACAAGGACGACCCCGTCGAAAGCTCCGTGGCGCACGGCCTGCGGCTGCTGCGCAGCCACGCGGGCGGCAGCGGGGACGAGATGCCGCCCGGCCAGGTCCGGGCGATGCTGCTGATCCGGCTCAACCAGCTGCTGGCCGGCCGGTCCGGGATCGGCCCCGAGCTGATCGGGGCGCTCGCCGAAGCGGTCCGCACCGGCGCGCGGCCGCTGGTGCACCGGCTCGGCGCCATCGGCACCGGCGACCTGGCGCCGCTGGCCGAGGCGGCACTGGCGCTCACCGGCGAACGGCCGTGGCTCACCGGGCACGTGCCGCCGGTGCCGGTGCGCGCGGGCGACGCGCTGGCGTTCATGAGCAGCAACGCCGCGACCCTCGCCGAAGCAACCCTCGCGGCCATGCGGCTGGACACCCTCACCCGCGCGAGCCACGCCGTCGCGGCGCTGACGTACGTCGCCCTCGACGGCAACCCCGAGGCGTACGCGACGCCGGTGCACGAAGCGCGTCCGCACGCGGGGCAGGTGGCCTGCGCGGCCGAGATGCGGCGGCTGCTGGGCATGCACCAGACGCCGAAGCCGGGACGGCGGCTCCAGGACCCCTTCGGGCTGCGAGCGTTTCCGCAGGTGCAGGGCCCGGCGCTGGACGCGCTCCACTACCTGCGGGACGTGCTCGCCGTCGAGATCAACGCCAGCACGGAGAACCCGATGATCTCGACGGTCCACAACGACGCCTACCACCACGCGCACTTCCACACCGCCTACGTGTCGACGGCGCTGGACCAGGCCCGCGCGACCGTGCACCAGGTGGCGGAGCCGTCGGTGGCGCGGCTGGGCGACCTGGTGGAGCCGGAGTTCACCGGCCTGCGGCCGTTCCTGGCGGCGGGCCCGCCGGGCAGCTCGGGCGTGATGATCCTGGAGTACGTGGCGCACGACGCGCTGACGGAGCTGCGTCAGGCGGCCCTCCCGGCCACGCTCGGCACCGCGGTGGTCTCCCGCGGCATCGAGGACCACGCCAGCTTCTCGACGCAGGCGGCCCGCGCGGCGACGGCGGCGTGTGCGGCCTACCAGCAGGTGCTGGCGTGCGAGCTGGTCGCCGCGGTCCGCGCGCTGCGGATGCGGGAGGCGGATTTGGTGGACCTGCCGGTGCGCGACGCCTTCGAAGCGGCGTCGGCGGTGCTGGCCGAGAGCCTCGACGACCGGCCGCTCACCGAGGACATCGCCGCCGCCGCCGGCGTGCTGGAAGCGCTGGCGCGCATCTAGCGTGAACCCGATCCGCCCGGCCTGCCAACAACGGGGGAAACGGCCTCACGACAGGCGGGCGGTACATGAGTTCACCAGGTGAAGCCGGGGACGACGCGGACGTCATCACCGCGTCACTGGCGCACCCCGAGCGGTTCGCGGTGGTCTTCGACCGGCACGCCCCGCACATCCATCGCTACCTCGCCCGGCGGCTCGGCGCCCAGGTCGCCGACGACCTGATGGGCGAGACGTTCCTGATCGCGTTCGGCGGCCGCGCCCGCTACGACCCGGCGTTCCGCAACGCGCGGCCGTGGCTCTACGGCATCGCGACCAACCTCGTCGGGCAGCGCCGTCGCGAAGAGGCCCGCGAATACCGGCTGCGTGCCACCCTCGGCCCACCCGCCGGGCAGGACGGGCACGCGGACCGGGTCGCCGAGCGGGTGACGGCGCAGGCGATGAACGGCCGGCTGGCCGCCGCGCTGGGCGGGCTGGCGCGCGGGGACCGGGACGTCCTGCTGCTGATCGCCTGGGAAGGGCTCGCCTACCAGGAAGTGGCCGTCGCGCTGGACATCCCGGTCGGCACTGTCCGATCGCGCCTGAACCGGGCCCGCCGGAAGGTCCGCGCCGCACTGGTGCCCGAGGAGGTCTCCAACCATGGATGAGATGCAGCTGCTCCGCGACTTCGCCGGGCCCGCCGGGCTCCCGGCGCGCGAGGACCTGGCCCGGCAGCGGGCCGAACTGCTCGCCGCGACGGCCGCGGCCCGTCCCCGGCGGCGGGTGCTCTGGGGCGGGGTCACGGCAGCCGGGCTCGCCGCAGCCGTCGCGGCCGTCGCCGTCGTCGCCGTGCTCGCGCCGGCGGACGAAGCCGTCGGGCCTGCCCCGGTGCCCGATGCGGTGCGGATCCTGCACACCGCGGCCGCGAAGGCCCGCGCCCTGCCGGACGTCACCCCGCGGCCGGACCAGTTCGTCTACACGAAGACGCGGCTCGCGGACGGCCGGGAGAACGAGACGTGGGCGTCGGTGGACGGCACCCACGACGGGCTGGCCTTCCTCTTCGGCCACGAAACCGAGGTGGCGGGCTGCCGCAACGGGAAGCGCGTGCAGAAGGAGAGTCACGGCCGGACGGTGACGAGCCGGTGCGTGCCGCACCCCGCCGCCCCCGCGGACCTGCCCGCCGACGCCGACGCCATGCTCGCCTACCTGCACCGGAGCACCTACGGCGAAGGCGACACCCGCCACGACCTCGGCACCGAGGTCGTGGAGCTGGCCGGGGGCCACCTGCCCCCGGCGGTCCGGGCCGCGCTCTACGAGGCCGTGGCGAAGGTGCCCGGCCTGGTCGCCCGCACCGACGCGAAGGACGCCACCGGCCGGCCCGTGCTCGGCATCACCTGGAACAGCACCACCGAGCACGGGATCGGCAACCAGGACGAGTTCCTGTTCGACCCGGTCACCTTCGCCTACCTCGGCTCCGGGACGGGCACGGTGGTGAGCCAGGGCATCGTCGACGCGGTGCGCCAGCGGCCCTGAACGCGCGAAAGGCCGCTCCGGGACTCCCGGGGCGGCCCTTCGACGCCAGAGGCTCAGCCGAAGAAGACTTCGGCTTCCTGGTAGCGCTCGACCGGAACCGTCTTCAGCTCCGCCGTCGCCTCGGACAGCTTCACGCGGACGATGTCCGTGCCCTTGAGGGCGACCATGACGCCGAAGTCGCCGTCCGCGACCGCGTCGACGGCGTTGAGGCCGAAGCGCGTCGCCAGGACGCGGTCGTAGGCCGTCGGGGTGCCGCCGCGCTGGACGTGGCCCAGCACGACCGCGCGGGACTCCTTGCCGGTGCGGTGGGCGATCTCGTCGGCCAGCCAGGTGCCGATGCCGCCGAGGCGGACGTGCCCGAAGGCGTCCTTCTCGCCGGTGAGCAGCTTCTCCTCGCCGCCCTCGGGCAGCGCGCCCTCGGCGACGACGATGATCGGCGCGAACTCCTTCTCGAAGCGGCGCTCGACCCAGGAGACGACCTGGTCGACGTTGAAGTGCCGCTCCGGCACCAGGATCACGCTCGCGCCGCCGGCGAGGCCGGAGTGCAGCGCGATCCAGCCGGCGTGGCGGCCCATGACCTCGACGACGAGCGCGCGGTGGTGCGACTCGGCCGTGGTGTGCAGCCGGTCGATCGCCTCGGTCGCGATGGAGACCGCGGTGTCGAAGCCGAACGTGTAGTCGGTCGCGCCCAGGTCGTTGTCGATCGTCTTGGGCACACCGACGACACCGACGCCGTCGTCGGTCAGCCGCTTCGCGACGCCGAGGGTGTCCTCGCCGCCGATCGCGATCAGCGCGTCGACGCCCTGCTCGGCGAGGACCTGCTTGATCTTGTCGACGCCGCCGTCGACCTTGTACGGGTTGGTGCGCGAGGACCGCAGGATGGTGCCGCCGCGGGTGAGGATGTCCTCGACGTCGTTCAGGCCCAGCGGGCGGCTGTCGCCGGTCAGCGGGCCGTTCCAGCCGTTGCGGAAGCCCACGAAGTCCCAGCCGTGCACCTCGATGCCCTTGCGCACCACCGCGCGGATCACCGCGTTGAGCCCCGGGCAGTCGCCGCCGCCGGTCAGCACACCGACACGCATGAGAAGCCTCCGTCTGTTCTCGGGAGATGACAGTCACATTTCGTCAGCCGCCAGCGTAGCGGCTCTCGTCTTGATCGGTGCAGCCCGTACCACCTGCCGGATCCGGTCCGCGTGACGCTGTGCTACCTTGACGCCGTGCAGCGCTATTTCTGGTTTACGAAGCCGGCCCCGGGTGGGCGCGGCGGCGTGAACCTGCGCTGACTCCCACCCCCGAGCCGGATTTCCGAACCGGCTCGGCGAGTCCCCCGCGGGTCGGTGTCCACCAGGAAGGAACACCCCCGCCATGACGCTCTCCGCCGGACCGGCCGCCATCGGTGACCTCGACGCCGCGCGCACCACGTCGATCAGTCCGCTCATTTCGCCCGCGCTGCTGCGCGAAGACCATCCGGCCGACGCGGCCGTCGCCAAGGTGGTGCGCCACGGCCGCGCCGAGACGGTCGACATCCTCGAAGGCCGCGACGACCGGCTGCTCGTTGTGGTCGGCCCGTGCTCGGTCCACGACCCCGAGGCCGCCCTCGACTACGCCCGCCGCCTGGCCGCGAAGGCCGAGGAACTGCGCGAGGACATCCACGTCGTGATGCGCGTGTACTTCGAGAAGCCGCGCACGACCCTGGGCTGGAAGGGCCTGATCAACGACCCGGACCTGGACGGCACGTTCGCCGTCAACAAGGGCCTGCGGATGGCGCGCAAGCTGCTGCTCGACGTGTCGGCGCTCGGCCTGCCGGTGGGGTGTGAGTTCCTCGACCCGATCACGCCGCAGTTCATCGCCGACATCGTCACGTGGGGCTCGATCGGCGCCCGGACGGCGGCGAGCCAGGTCCACCGCCAGCTGTGCAGCGCGCTGTCGATGCCGGTGGGCATCAAGAACTCGACCGAGGGCGACGTCCAGGTGGCGATCGACGCGACCCGCGCGGCGGCGGCGAGCCACGTGTTCCCGGGCATCAACACCGACGGCCTGGCGGCCCTGCTGACGACGTCGGGCAACCCGGACTGCCACGTGATCCTGCGCGGCCACAACGCGGGCCCCAACTACGACGCACCGACGGTCGCCGACACGCTGGCACGGCTGGCGAAGGCGGGGCTGCCGGAGCGGGTGATCATCGACGCTTCGCACGGCAACAGCGGCAAGGACCACGTGCGGCAGGGCGCGGTGGTCCGGGAGCTGGCGGCCCGGATCGCCGCGGGTGAGCGCGGGATTTCCGGGCTGATGATGGAGAGCTTCCTGGCGGGTGGCCGGCAGGAGCTTTCGCTGGGGCACGCTTCGGAGCTGACGTACGGGCAGTCGATCACGGACGCGTGCCTGGCGTGGGACGACACCGCACCGCTGCTGGACGAGCTGGCCGCGGCGGTGCGGGCGCGCCGCTGAGAGGTCCCCGGCCTGGGGGTCCCCCGGTTTTCACGTTACCGGGGACCCCCGACAGTTCCAGGCCTGCGGCGGGCGCGAACGGGCCGTTCGTACCCCCGCCGCGGCGTGACGTGGGTTTCCCGGGGTTCGGAGGCGGCGCGAACGGGCCGTTCGTACCCCCACTGCGGCGTGACGTGGGTTTCCCGGGGTTCGGAGGCGGCGCGAACGGGCCGTTCGTCTCGTCAAGCGCCCCAAGGCGGCCTTGGGGCGCTTGGCACCGGGGTCAGCGGCGCCGGAAGTACTCCTCGATGACTTCCCAGCGGGCCAGGTTGTGCTTCGCGTCCGCGAGGGCGTCGTGCTGGTCGGTCGGGGCCGCCGGGAGCTTCGGCTTGCCCGCGTCCTCCCACCGCTGCCGCAAGTCCCTCGTGAACCTCGGCAGCTGCCGGGGCAACGCCGGCATCGGGCCCCACAGCTGGGCCAGCGCCACGTGGTCGTACGCGGCGAACCAGGCCCACAGCTCGATTCCGCCCGGCGGCTTGCCGAAGAACTCCAGCAGGTCCGTGCGGATCTTCTCCCGGCTCCGCCACGCGCGATCGGCCGGGGACGGGAGCTTGTCCAGCACGTTGTCCCGGACCCACGGCCCCGCCTTGGCGGGGTCGAACTCCGTCGAGACCGCGTAGAACTCGCGGCCCCGTTCGTCCACCACCCCGATCGACACCAAATCGATCGTCACGCCGTCTTCGATGAACTCGGTGTCGTAGAAAAAACGCACTGGTGAACAGTAGTGGTGGCTCAGCCGACCTTGGAATCCGGCACCCGGGCCGCGTCACGGGCGCCGGGCTGGGCCGGTACCTCCGGCTTGACCCCGGCCGCCTCCGCCGCCAGCAGTTCCTTCGCCTTCGCCGCGTAGATGTCCACGTACTCCTGGCCCGACAGCTCCATCAGGGCGTACATGATCTCGTCCGTGATCGACCGCTCGATGAACCGGTCGCCCGCGAGGCCTTCGTACCGCGAGAAGTCCAGGGGCTTGCCGAAGCGGACCTCGAGGCGCCGCGGCCGCCACATCTTCGAACCGATCGGGTTGACCTTGTCGGTGCCGACCATCGCCACCGGGACCACCACGCCGCCGGATTCCAGGGCGATCCGGGCGACGCCCGTCTTGCCCTTGTACAGGCGGCCGTCCGGGGAGCGGGTGCCCTCCGGGTAGATGCCGAGCAGGTGTCCCTCGCGGACCAGGCGGATCGCCGTGTCGAGCGCGGCCTGGGCGGCGTTGCCGCCGGACCGGTCGATCGGGAACTGGCCGACGCCGGTGAAGAACCACTTCTTGAGCGTGCCCTTGAAGCCGGGCTCGGTGAAGTACTCGGACTTGGCCGGGAAGGTCACCTTGCGCTTGACGCGCAGCGGCATGAAGAACGAGTCGGCGACCGCCAGGTGGTTGCCGGCCAGGATCGCGCCACCCGTCTCGGGGATGTTCTCCGCGCCGACGACCTTGGTCGGCCAGAGCGTCTTGAGCAGCGGTCCGAGGAACACCCACTTCATGAGCCAGTACAGCACCGGTGCCTCAGTCCTCCATCGCAGCCGCAACCCCTGTCCACCCGAGACGAACAGCCTACGAACACCGGCGGCCGCCGCACAACGCCGACCACCCGGTTACCACTTCCGCAGCGATCGATCTCACAGCGAATTCCGGGCCCGGGCGGACCCCCACAACGCCCGCCGGGCGTGAGAGCATGGACGGACTGCCCCGCTCACACGGAAGGCGATCGCATGGGCGTGCTCGCCGGCGCGGAACCGTTCGGCCACACCGGTTCGGCCGAAACCGGGTTCCTGCTCTGCCACGGGTTCACCGGTACCCCGGCGAGCTTGCGGGCCTGGGGTGACCACCTGGCCGGGGCCGGGTTCACGGTGCGCTGCCCGCTGCTGCCGGGGCACGGCACCCGCTGGCCGGACCTCAACCGCACGACGTGGGAAGACTGGTACGGCGCCGTCCGCGAGGCCCTCCTCGCGCTGCTGGCGACGTGCAAGACCGTCTTCGTCGGCGGCCTGTCGATGGGCGGGACGCTGACCCTGCGCCTAGCCGAGGAGTTCGGCGACCGGATCGCCGGGATCGTCCTGGTCAACCCGTCGGTGACGCGGCTGAAGTGGGACACCAAGCTGCTGCCGGTGCTGGGCCGGCTCGTGCCGTCGGTGCCGGCGATCGCGAACGACATCAAGAAGCCGGGCGAGACGGAGCTGGCCTACCCGCGGACGCCGGTGCGCGCGGCGGCGAGCCTGGCGAAGCTGTGGGCGGTCGTGCGGGCCGACCTGGCCAAGGTGACGCAGCCGGTGCTGCTGCTGCACTCCTCGGTCGACCACGTCGTCGAGCCGGTGAACTCGCAGCTGGTGCTGCGGGGCGTCTCGAGCACCGACGTCACCGAGGTCGTGCTGGAGAACAGCTACCACGTGGCGACGCAGGACAACGACGCCGAAGTGATCTTCACGCGCAGCGTGGAGTTCGCGAAGGCGCACGCCGCCCAGCCGGAGGAGACCGCATGAGCCGGGGGAAGGACGGGCCGGAGGACGTCGACGCGACGTTCGCCGAGATCGTCGCCGACCTGCGCGCCGGCGGGTTCGGGCTCCCCGAAGAAGACACTGCGGACACCGCGGACACCACCGGCACGGCCGGCGCGGAGCCGGAGTCGCGCCGCACGCCCGAGCGGCCCGCCGAGCCGCCGGCCGTGGAGGCGCCGCCGGAACCCGGCTGGCGGTCCGGGGGCACGTCGTGGGACACCACGATGTTCTCCGACGACCCGGCGGGCGACGACGAGCACTACGTCCCGCCGGAGCCGCCGCCGCTGCCCCGGCCGCGGATGGGGGCGTTCCTCATCCTGCTGCTGTTCCTGGCCGGGCTGTTCCTGCTGATCCTGCCCGGCGCGATCGGCGTCGGCCCGACGGTGGCGACGCCGCTGGGCATCCTCGCGCTCGCGACCGCGATCGCGCTGCTGCTGCTCCGCGTGCGGCAGGGCCCGCCGCCCGGTGCGGACCCCAGCAACGGCGCCCAGGTCTGATCCCGCCGCGATGTCCATCGAGTTCAGTCCTTCGCGGCGATCGACCGTCGGCGCGGAATGGGAGCTCGGCCTCGTGGACCGGCGCAGCGGCGAGCTGTCGTCGGCGGCCGAGCAGATCCTCGAGGCCGTCCGGCCCGACGGGGCGGCCGAGCACCCGAAGATCAAGCAGGAGCTGCTGCTCAACACGATCGAGATCATCACCGGCGTCTGCGACACGATCGCCGAGGTCAAGGCTGACCTGAACGAGTCGCTCGACGTCGTGCACGGCGTGGCCGACCCGCTCGGCGTCGAGATGTTCTCGGCGGGGACGCACCCGTTCTCGAACTGGTACCAGCAGAAGGTCACCGACAAGGAGCGGTACGCCAAGCTGATCGACCGGACCCAGTGGTGGGGGCGGCAGATGCTGATCTACGGCGTCCACATCCACGTCGGGATCGACCACCGCGAGAAGGTGCTGCCGATCCTCGACGCCCTGCTGAACTACGCCCCGCACCTGCAGGCGCTGTCGGCGTCTTCGCCGTACTGGGGCGCGGAGGACACCGGGTACGCGTCGAACCGGGCGCTGATGTTCCAGCAGCTGCCGACGGCCGGGCTGCCGTTCCAGTTCCGGAAGTGGGCGGAACTGGAGAGCTACGTCGAGGACATGTTCACCACCGGCGTGATCGACAGCTTCTCGGAGATCCGCTGGGACATCCGGCCGTCGCCGAAGCTCGGCACGATCGAGATGCGCGTCTGCGACGGCCTGCCGACGCTGGAGGAGGTCGGCGCGATCGCGGCGCTGACGCAGTGCCTGGTGGACGACTTCAGCGAACGCCTGGACGACGGCGAAATCCTCCCGACGCTGCCGCCGTGGCACGTCCAGGAGAACAAGTGGCGCGCGGCGCGCTACGGCACGGACGCGATCGTCATCCTGGACGCGGCCGGGCGCGAGCGGCTGGTCACCGACGACGTGGCCGACCTGCTGGACCGGCTCGAGCCGGTGGCGCGGCGCCTGGACTGCGTCGCGGAGCTGCGGGACGTCGAGACGATCCTGCGGTACGGGCCGAGCTACCGGCGGCAGCGGGCGGTCGCGGAACGGCACAAGGGCAGCCTCAAGGCCGTCGTCGCGTCGCTGGTGGCGGAGATGCGCGACGGGATCGCAAAGGACTAGAGCGCGTCCAGCTGCGTGCGGAGGGTGCCGGGGCCGAGGATCGACGCGCCGAGGGCCTCGACGCGCCGCTTGAGCTCCCGGTCGGCCGTCGCGACCAGGACCTCGGCGTGCTGCTGCGCGACGACTTCGACGATCTTCGAGTCGCCGTCGGTGTCCGCGGCGACGACCTCCACGCCCGCTGTTCCGGTGACGTGCTTCGCCTTGCCCTCGACGACCAGGATGATCCGGGGCCACCAGGTCACCGTGGGGTCGGCCGGATCCGGCACACCGGCTTCGGCGAGCTTGGCGAGCTGGTCGCGGAGGCGCTCGGCGGCGCCGTGCCGGTCGCGCCACCAGCCGTCCGGGCGCGAGCCGACGACGTTGGCGGCGTCGACGACCAGGACGAGCTCCTGCCCGACGCGGCCGCGCAGGTCCGGCCAGGCGGCGGCGAAGTCGCGGTGCAGGGGGTAACCGGGGACGTCGTCGGGATCCACCCAGCGCACCTCCGCACTTTCGGTGTTGGCGACGCGCGCTTCGGCGCCGTCGGCGAGGGCCAGGACGGTCGTGTAGCTCCAGTTCCCGTGGTCCACCACGGAGGCCGAGACCGGGCGGAAGGCCTCGGCGCGGACGGAGGCCTCCTCGAAGGCTTCGCGGGCCGCGGCGCCCCTGGCTGTCTCGCCGGCCTCGATGGCGCCGCCGGGCAGCGCCCAGGTGCGGCCGTGGTGCACCCACCAGGCGCGGCGCTGCAGGAGGACACCGCGGGCGGGATCGACGAGCAACAGGCCGGCGGCGCCGTAGCGGCCCCAGTGCAGGTGCCCGCAGGAGCACCTGACGAAGACGCTCGCGGACGGGGCACTCACCCCTCCAGCCTGTCACAGGTCGGACACGGACCGCCGGTCGTCGCGGGCGGTCGGCTGCGGATCGGGCTGTTCCGCACGGCTGCTCGGGCGGCTCCGGCCGCTTCGGCCGCCGATCAGCGCGGTGAGGAAGATGCCGAGGGTGCTGCCGCCGATCACGAGCCAGGCCACGATCACGCCGGGCACCAGCCACGTGAGCAGGTGCGCCGCGAGGACCCAGCCCACCCCGGCGAAGGCGGCGGCGGTCGTCTTCGCCCACTTCCGGCTCGCCTTGTGCTGGACGAAGAGTGCGGCGACGGCCAGGACCGCGCCCCCTGATCCGATCCACACGTCCGTCGGCATCCCCGCTCCCTTCCCCGGATCGGGGGTACCCGATCGGGGGAAGTGTCATGCCCGGAAGCCGGTGGCCGGGCTGAGCAGCCCCCGTTTTCCACGCTACCGGGAGCAACCGACAGTTCCGCGCGCGCGGAACCGGCGGCGGCGCGCACCATCCACCGGGGTCAGACCGGGGTCTTCGCCGCTTCCAGCGCCAAGGCCGCCGCGCCCACGATCGCCGTGTCGTCGCCCAGGTGGGCCGTGCGGATCCGCGCCAACGGGCGGTGGCGGGCTCCCGTGATCGCGCCCGCGTAGTGCTCGCGGGCCTCGTCCAGGAACAGCGGCGCCGACTCGGACACGCCGCCGCCGATCACGATGATCTCCGGGTCGAACACGTCCGCCACCAGGGCCAGGCCCTCGCCGAGCCACTTGGCCAGCTCCGCCATCGCCAGCTGGGCGATCGGGTCGCCGTCGCGGGCCGCGCCCGCCACGCGGCGGCCCGTCACCGATCCCGGGTCGCCCGCCACCTGGGGCGCCAGCACCGTCGAGCGGCCCGGATGGCGGGCCAGCAGCTCCACCGCCGTGGCCGCCAAGGCCGTTCCGCTGCAGTAGCGCTCCCAGCAGCCGTACTTGCCGCACGGGCAGGGCCGCCCGCCGCGGACCACCGTCAGGTGGCCCAGCTCGGGCGCCACGCCGTACGCGCCGCGATACAGCTTGCCCTCCAGCAGCAACCCCGCGCCGATGCCCGTGCCCAGGGCCACCAGGGCCGCCACCTGGGCGCCGCGGGCCGCGCCGAAGCGGTGCTCGCCCACGATCGCCGAATTGACGTCGTGCTCCAGCAGTACCGGCAGGCCGACGCGCTTTTCGATCCGGTCGGCGACCGGGGCGCCGCGCCACGCCAGGTGCGGGGCGAACATCACCGACCGGCGGTCGCGCGCCACGAACCCCGCCACCGCCAGCCCGACCCCGGCCACGTCGTGCCGGTTGCGCAGGTCCTCGACCACACCGGCGATGGCGTCCTCGAGGGCGCCCTCCTCGGTCGGTGTCGCGACCCTGGCCGTGTCGAGCAGGGAGCCGCGTTCGTCCACCACGCCGGCCCGGATGCTCGTCCCGCCGACGTCCACCCCTATCGTCCGCACTCAGCTCTCCCACTCGTCGCGCCGGCGGACGGCGATGTGCTGCACCCTGGTCGCCGCGGTGGCGTCCCCGGCGGGCCGCGGTGCGGGTCTGAACCCGGGCATGTGCACGCCCTCCTCCGGCTCCCAGCGGTCGGCGAGCACCGCGCGCAGGAGGGCGACCAGCTGCGCGAGCTGCTCGGCCAGCCGCGCGACCAGCTCCGGCCGTTCACCCCGCACCACCGCGACGATCGCACACAGCGGACACCAGCCGCACGCCGGACCGTCCGGTTTCGCCTCGTCGAGCGGCCCGTGCCCGGCCGCGAGCACCCCGTCGAGCCACGGGGCCGCCTTCTCGGCGACCAGCTCGGCGAGCAGGCGGATCTCCTCCGCCAGCCGCGGCCCGTGTTCCGCTTCGCTCACCCGCGTCCCCGGTTCCCGGCCAGGTGCACGACCAGGCCGTCGGCGTCGGATTCCGCGCCGGTGATCCGGCACGGCCGCAGCGGCTCCGGCAGGGCGATGAGCCTGCGGAAGCCGTCCACGGTGATCGCCAGGTCGTCGTCGACGCGGGCGAGGTCGACCTCGGCGTCCCGCGAAAGCGGGACCGCGACGCGCAGGGCGTACCCGCCGTCGGCGGGCCGCACGCGCAGCAGCGGGGTGACCGGTGCGCCGTGGGCCGCCAGCGGGTCTTCGCCGTGGTAGAGCTCGGCGGCGATCTCCAGCAGCGCGGGCAGGCCGACCGGCTCGACGGCCCGGTGCTCCACCCGCGCGACCGGCGCGATCCCGGCCGCGGCGAGCTCGGCGAGCACGGCGTCCTGCTGCGTCCGGCGCGTGCGCAGCCAGGCCGCGGCGCCGCCGCGCCAGATGCCGGGCGCGGGCATCAGCCGGTTGGCGATCACGCCGTCGACGGCGATGCCGCGCAGGGCCAGGGAGCTGAGCGTGCGCCGCGCCTCGGCGACCACCACCCGCTCCGGGGTCAGGACCAGCCGGACCGTCGTCACCACCGGGTCGGTGAGCAGGGCGCGCAGGCCGTCGAGGTGGGTGCCGAGGCGGCGCACCGAATCCGTGACGCGCCCGCGCGGCCCGAACACCCGGGTCAGGTAGCCGGAGACGGCCTCGGGCAGGGCCAGCAGCCGCAGCGTCTCGGCCGTCGGCCCGCAGTCGACGACGACGGTCTCCCACGGGCCGTCCTCGGCCAGCCGGCGGACTTCGGTGAGGGCGAGCAGCTCGTCGACGCCGGGCAGCACGGTGAGCTCTTCGGCGTCGAGGGTGTCCAGGCCCGCGCCGGCCAGCACGGCCCGCAGCTCGCCGCGCAGCCGCACCCAGGAGGTGTCCACCAAGGTCCGCGAGTCGACCTGCACCGCCGAAAGCAGAGCATCCACTTCGGACGGTTCGGCGCCGAGGGGCCGGGCGAACGCGTCCCCGAGCGAGTGCGCCGGGTCCGTCGACACGACGAGGGTCTTCCTGCCGCGGGCGGCGAGGGCGGCGCCGGTGGCCGCGGCCAGCGTGGTCTTCCCGACACCCCCCTTGCCGGTGCACAGCAGGATCCGCACGTGCTAGCCCTCGGCCCGCTTCTTGAGCTCCTTCAGCGCGGTGTCCATGACCATCTTCTCGGCCTTGCGGCGCAGCAGGCCGATCATCGGCAGCGCCAGCTCGACCGACAGCGTGTAGGTGACCCGCGTCCGGCCGCCGAGGTCGGCCAGCGCGTAGCGGCCGTTCTGCGCCTTCTGCATCTGCCCCTTGACCAGGTGCCAGCTGACGCCGAGGCCGTCTGCGTCCCAGTCGTAGGAGAGGGTGTAGACGTCCTTGATCGGGCCCGCGTCCAAGGTCAGCTTGACCTGCTTGGCCCGGCCCTCGGCGTCGGTGTCGAGGACCTCGGTCTGCCGGACGGCCTTGGCCCATTCCGGGTACGCGGGGAAGTCGGCGATCACGGCCATCACCCGGCTGGGCTCGGCGTCGACCTCGATGGACTGTGTGGACTGCTCGGCCATGGGTCGAAGCGTAGCCGCCGCGCTTGGTCACCAGCGCAGCACGTACGGCTGCCCGGTCTCCTTGAAGTGACCCACGTTGCGGCACTCGGTGAGGCCCACCCGGGCGCGCGCGGCCAGGGGCTGGTGCACGTGCCCGAACACCGACCAGCGCGGCCGCTGCGCCCGGATCAGCTCCAGCAGCGCCGTCGAGCCGATCTCGCTGCGGCGCGCCACGACGTCGTAGGTCAGCTCCGGCAGCGCCGGCGGGCCGTGGGTGCAGAGGACGTCCACGTCGGTGAGCGCGGCCACGCTCCGGTCGTAGTCCGCGCGATCCCGCAGGTAGGGGCGCCAGGCGGCGCCCTTGCGGGGCCGCGGGACGACCCCGTCGGGCAGGAGCGCGCCGCCGACGAACCCGAACCGCAGGCCGCCGAGCTCGGCCACCTCGCCGTCGAGCACCCGCACGCCTTCGCCGGTGAACTCCGGCCACAGCGCCGGGGTGTCGACGTTGCCGGGGGTGGCGTAGGTGGGCGCGGTCATCGCCGCGAACAGCGTCGCGTACTGGGCGCGGATGGCCTCGTCGACCGCGGAGGCCGGGTCGTCGAGCGTCGCCCAGAGCGTGCGGGAGAAGGCAACGGTTTCGTCACGGGTGCCCTCGCGGCGCAGGCGGGCGAACTGGCCGACCTTCTCCGCGCCGAACAGGGCGCCCATGATGCCCTTGTCGTGGTCGTGGTAGTCGACGAAGTCGATCAGGTCCCCGAGCACGACCAGGGCGTCCGCCCCGTCGCCCGCCCGCTTCAACGCGTCCGCGTTGCCGTGCACGTCCGAGACGACGTGTACCCGCACCCCTGGCCCCCTAGCCTTCGGTTCAGCCTTCGGTTCGCGGAGGGACGCCGGGCTCGCGCCCGTCCTCCAGGATCTCCTTGAGCCCGAGCGCGACCGCCTTCGCCGCGCGGGCCCGCCGGTCGAACTCCCGGCGCAGGTCGCGTGGCGCCAGCGCACGGGGCGCCCCGGCCGCGTCGGCGGGGGTCGCCCGCAGGAAGTAGTGCAGCAGGGTGCCGTCGAGCACCGGCTCGAGCCAGACCTCCATCGTACCGACCAGCGCGCCGCGGACGGTCCAGCGCAGGCCCTTGTCCCCCCGGTCGGTGTAGACCTCGAGGACCAGGTCGGGCCAGTAGCGGGTCCACGATCCGGGATCGGCGAAGACGGCGGCCACGGTGGACGGCGGGACCGCGAGGAACGTCTCGTCGACGACGTCGATGGCGGGCGGTGCGTTCACGTGCGAAGAATGTCACGCCCTCGCCGCGTGAGGCCGATCAGCATGGTCTTAAGGTGCTCACCACGCTAAGTTGACTGGCGGGTAACAGCGGTGTCGCCTGCCGCACGCGTTGAACACGGAGGTCCACGTGCGCGAATACAGCGCTCCCGCCGGCAAGCCGGTGGCCGACGACGAAAACATGTCCGACGTCGTCTGGGCGAACGCCGAGCGGTTCTCCGACGTGGTGAGCTTCCGCCGCCAGGTCGAGGGCAGCTGGCTGGACGTCACCGCCAAGGAGTTCGCGGCGGAGGTGCTGGCCGTGGCCAAGGGCATGGCCAAGGCCGGGATCGGCCGCGGCGACCGCGTCGCGATCATGTCGAAGACCCGCTACGAGTGGACCTTGCTCGACTTCGCCATCTGGGCGGCCGGCGCGGTCACCGTCCCGATCTACGACACGTCCTCCCCCGAACAGGTGTACTGGATCCTCTCCGACTCGGCCGCCAAGGGCGTGTTCGTCGAGACGAACGCCCACGCCGCGGCGGTCGAGCAGATCCGCGACCGGCTCACCGACCTGGCGAACACGTGGCAGATCGAGGGCGACTCCCCCGCCGTCGAGGAGCTGTCGGCGCTGGGCGCTTCGCTGTCCGACGACGAGCTGCACGACCGGCGCCGCGAGGTGACCGCGGACGAGCTCGCCACCATCGTCTACACCTCGGGCACCACCGGCCGCCCCAAGGGCGTCGAGCTGACCCACCGGAACCTCCTGGCCGAGATCCGCGCCGACATCGAGGCGTTCCCGCAGCTGATGGAGCAGGGCAACTCGCTGCTGGTGTTCCTGCCGCTGGCGCACGTGCTGGCCCGCGCGATCGCCGTCACCGCGCTGAGCGCCCGCGTCACCCTCGGCCACACCCCGGACGTCAAGAACCTGGTCGCCGACCTGGGCACCTTCCGGCCGACGTTCGTCGTCGCCGTGCCGCGCGTGTTCGAGAAGGTCTACAACTCGGCGAAGCAGAAGGCGCACAGCGAGGGCAAGGGCAAGATCTTCGACGCCGCCGAGGCGGTGGCCGTCGCCTACAGCGAGGCGCAGGACCACGGCGGCGCCGGGCTCGGCCTGAAGCTCAAGCACCTGGCGTTCGACAAGCTGGTCTACGGCAAGCTGCGCGCGGCCCTCGGCGGCCGCTGCGTGGCGGCGGTTTCGGGGGGCGCGCCGCTGGGCGCCCGGCTGGCCCACTTCTTCCGCGGCATCGGCGTCCCGGTGTTCGAGGGCTACGGCCTCACCGAGACGTCCGCGGCGGCGAACGTCAACACCCAGACGGCGTTCCGCGTGGGCACGGTGGGCAAGCCGGTCAACGGCACGTCGGTCCGCATCGCCGACGACGGCGAGGTGCTGCTCAAGGGCGACGTCGTGTTCCGGGCGTACTACAACAACCCGCAGGCGACCGCGGAGGCCCTCACGGACGGCTGGTTCCACACGGGTGACCTGGGCGAGCTGGACTCCGAAGGGTTCCTGAAGATCACCGGCCGCAAGAAGGAGATCATCGTGACGGCGGGCGGCAAGAACGTCGCCCCGTCCGGCCTCGAGGACACGATCAAGGCGTCCCCGCTGGTCAGCCAGGCGATGGTGGTCGGCGACCAGCGCCCGTTCATCGCGGCGCTGGTGACGGTGGACGAGGAGTACTTCCCGTCCTGGAAGACCCAGCACGGCAAGCCGGCTTCGGCCACGGTCGCGGACCTGGCGGCGGACCCGGACCTGCTCGCGGAGATCCAGGCCGTGGTGGACGAGGCGAACAAGTCGGTGTCCAAGGCCGAGGCGATCAAGAAGTTCACCGTGCTGGCCAACGACTTCACCGAGGCCGGCGGCGAGATCACGCCGAGCCTGAAGCTGAAGCGCAACGTGGTTTCGAAGAACTACGCCCTCGACATCGAGGCCCTGTACACGAAGTAAGCGCCCCAAGGCGGCCTTCGGTGCGTGAGACGCACCCAATGCGGCCTTCGGTGCGTGTGACGCACCGAAGGCCACATTGGGGCGCTTGGGCCTACCCGCGCTGGGCTTCGATGAAGTCGCGGTACCAGCGGTAGCTCGAGCGCGGGGTGCGGGCTTGCGTCTCGTAGTCCACGTGGACCAGGCCGAAGCGGTGCTTGTAGCCGTGCGCCCACTCGAAGTTGTCGAGCAGGGACCAGCAGAAGTAGCCGCGCAGGTCCACCCCGGCCGCCGCGGCCGTGCGGGCCGCCTCGATGTGCTCGCTCAGGAAGTCGATGCGCTCGTAGTCCGCGAAATCGGCGCGGTCGGCGTACACGCACCCGTTCTCCGTGAGGTACACCGGCGGCAGCCCCGGGTAGCGGTTGTGCAGGCCGACCAGGGCTTCCGTCAGGCCCTCCGGCTCGACCGGCCAGCCCATCCCCGTCCGTGGGACGTCCGGCAACCGCGAAGTGTCCACCCCGATGTCCGCCACCGTGCGCAGGGCCGGGTCCGGCTCGCGGTGGGGGGCGTCGGCGACGTGCAGGCGGTAGTAGTAGTTGACGCCCAGGTAGTCCAGGGGCACCCCGATCGTCTCGAGGTCTTCGTCGTGGCGGAACGAGAAGTCCGAGACGCCGTCGAACATCGCCGCCAGGCCCGGGGCGTACCGGCCGCCGAACAGCGGGTCGGTGAACTGGCGGCGCAGCAGCGTGTCCTGGCGCGCGGCCGCCGCGGTGTCGGCGGCCGAGTCCGACACCGGGACCGCCGGGGACTGGTTGAGGACGATGCCGAACTGGTGCGGCAGTGCTGCCCGCTCCCGCATCGCCCGGACCGCCAGGCCGTGGCCGAGCAGCAGGTGGTGCGCGGCCGCCAGCGCGCCGTGTCCCTCCCTGGCCCCCGGCGCGTGGCGGCCCTCGCCGTACCCCGCGACCGCGCAGGGGTACGGCTCGTTCAGCGTCGTCCAGTGGTCGACGACGTCACCGAGTTCCTCGTGCACCAGGGCGGCGTACTCGGCGAAGCGGAACGCGGTGTCGCGGGACCGCCAGCCGCCCGCGTCCTCCAGCGCCTGCGGCAGGTCCCAGTGGTACAGCGTCAGGAACGGCTCGATCCCCCGCTCCCGCAGGCCCTCCACCAGCCGCCGGTAGAAGTCGAGGCCGCGCCGCTCCGCGCGGCGCCCGTCCGGCTGGATGCGGGGCCAGGACACGGAAAACCGGTAGGCGTCGACGCCGAGCTCGGTGAGCAGGTCGAGGTCGGCGCGCCAGCGGTGGTAGTGGTCGGCCGCCGGTTCCCCGGTGTGGCCGCCCGCCACCGCGCCGGGGACCGCGGCGAACGTGTCCCAGATGGACGGTCCGCGGCCGTCGGCCGTGGTGGCGCCCTCGATCTGGAACGCCGAGGTGGCCACGCCCCAGCGGAAGCCGGGCGGGAAGCCGGCTTTTCGGGGGTCCGGGTGGCGAAGCCCCCGGGTGTCACTGGAAGTCACGGTGAGCTCCGAGGTGGTCAGCCCTTGAGCGCGCCCTGCATGATGCCGCCGACGATCTGGCGGCCGAACAGCAGGAACACGAGCAGGACGGGGACGGTGCCGATGGTGGCGGCGGTGAGCACGAGCGTGTAGTCGGTGGTGTAGCCACTGGCCAGGGTGGACAGTGCGGTTTGGACGGTCGGGTTCTCCGGCACCAGCACGACCAGCGGCCAGAAGAAGTCGTTCCAGGCCTGCATGAAGGTGAACAGCCCGAGCACCGCCGCGGCCGGGCGGGCGGCGGGCAGGGCCACGTGCCAGAACAGCCGCAGCGACCCGCAGCCGTCCATCCGGCCCGCCTCCAGCAGCTCGAGCGGGAGCGCCCGCTCGAAGTACTGGCGCATGAAGAACACGCCGAACGCGGTGACCAGGCCGGGCACGATCACCGCCTGCAGCTGCCCGGCCCACCCGAAGTCGGCCATCATCATGTACAGCGGGACGACACCCAGCTCGGTCGGGATGGCCTGGGTGGCGACCACGACGAGCAGCAGGACCGTCCGCCCGCGGAACCGCATCTTGGCGAAGGCGAACCCGGCCAGCGTCGAGAACAGCACCACCGAGACGGTGATCGTGCCCGAGACGATGAGCGAATTGCCCAGCGCCAGCGCGAAGTCCGTCTGGTCGAAGACCCGGGCGATGTTCTCGAACAGGTGCCCGCCCGGCACCAGGACCGGCGGCACGCTCCCGACGGCCTCCGTCGTCTGCGAGGAGACGACGAACGACCAGTACACCGGGAACGCCGAGCCGGCCAGGATCGCGATCAGCGCGGCGTAGGTCCACGGGCTCGCGACCCGCTTGCCGAGGCGCCGGATCCGGCCGGGCGCGGCTTCCGGCGGCGCGGGCGCGGCCGGGGTCAGCACGGAAGTCATGTCGCTCCTCAGTCCGTTTGGATCCGCCGGGTCACCAGGTACGACAGGCCCGCGACGAGCATCGTGGCCACGGCCAGGATCAGCGCGATCGCCGAGCTGTAGCCGAAGTCGTACTTGGAGAAGCCCTGCTCGTAGAGGTAGAGCGCGGCCGTCTGGAACTGCCGGTCCGACCCGCCGGTGGCGGCCGCCGTGCCCGGGTTGAACAGCAGCGGCTCGGCGAGCAGCCGCATGTTGCCGGTCGTCGCGATCACCGTGGAGAAGATGATCTGCGGCCGCAGCAGCGGCACGGTGATCCGCCAGAACTGCTGCCAGCCCTTGGCGCCGTCGAGGGTGGCGGCCTCGTACATGCTCGACGGGATCGCCTGCATCGACGCCAGGAAGATCAGCGCGTGGTAGCCGGTCCAGCGCCACACCACCATCGCCGCGATGGCGGTGTGCGAGCTGGCCGTGCCGGCCTGCCAGTCGACGTGGCCGGCGCCGAACCAGCTCAGCATCCAGTTGACCAGGCCGAAGTCCCGGCCGAACAGCTGCGCGAAGATGATCGTCACCGCCGCCACCGAGGTGATGTTCGGCAGGATCATCCCCATCCGGAACAGCGTCCGGCCGCGCAGCCGCCGGTTGAGCAGGTGCGCGATGCCGAGCGCGAACAGGATCTGCGGGATCGTGGTCAGCAGCCACAGGCTGACCGTGTTCCCCATCGCGTTCCAGAAGTACGGGTCGTGGAACAGCAGCTGCTCGTAGTTGCCGAAGCCGATGAACTGCGCGCCTTCGGCGTCGATGAGGTTCCGCTTCTGCAGCGACACGAACGCCGTGTACAGCAGGGGGAAGAGCCCGAAGACGCCGAAGATCAGGAAGTACGGGCTGATGAAGCCGAACGGCGACAGCTTGACGTCCCACTTCTGCCGCCGCTCGGCGAAGGTCAGCGTTTTGACCGCCATCACTTGATCTTCGAGACGTCACCGACCAGCTGCTGCCACGCCGCTGCGCCGTCCTGCTTGCCCTGCTCGACGCGCTGCATCGCGTTGCCGAACTCGGTCTGCACGTCGCCGGCCTTCGGGCCCTGGTATTGCGGGTTCAGCTTCTTCGCCGCGTCCGTGAAGAGCTTGCCGACCGGCGCGTTGTTGAAGAACGGGTTCGTGTAACCGGTGATCTTCGGGTCGCTGTAGAGCGACGGCGCCGAGGGCAGGAGGCCCTTGCTGGTGAAGACCTTCGCCTGCTGCTCGGGCGCGGTCAGCCACGCGGCGAGCTCGGCGGCTTCCTTCGTGTGCTTGCCCTGCTTCGGCACCGTCAGGTACGAGCCGCCCCAGTTGCCGCCCCCGCCGGGCACGGTCGCGACGTCCCACTTGCCCGCGGTGTCCGGCGCCTGGTCCTTGATCTTGGTCATCATCCACGCGGGGCAGGTCACGGTGGCGAACTGGCCCTGGGTGAAGCCGGTGTTCCACTGCGGCGTGCTGTAGAGCAGGCCGGCGCTCAGGTTCGCCTTGACCGCGTCGACCACGAGGTCCCAGCCCTGGTGCAGCGCCGGGTTGCTGCCCACGATGAGCTGGTCGTTCTGGTCGTAGTAGCCCTGCGGGGCCTGGCCGACGATCGCGTTGAGCACGGTCGGGCCGCCGTCCATGAACTTGACGCCGTTCGGCGCGTGGGCCTGGAACCGTTTGCCCGCCTCGAAGAAGGCCTGCCAGGTGGGCCAGAGCGCGGAGACCGCGTCGCGGTCCTCGGGCAGCCCGGCGGTCTTGAACATGTCGCGGCGGTAGCAGATGGCCAGGCCGCCGACGTCGGTGCCGTAGCCGATCTGCTGCCCGCCCTTGCCCAGCGACGCCGCCCACTTCCAGGGCAGCCAGCGGTCCTTGAGCTTGTCGCCGCCGACGGTGTTCAGGTCGACGAACTTGTCCGGCGTCGCCTTGAACTGGGCGATGTACCCGGTGTCGACCGCCTCGATGTCCGCGGCGCCGCCACCGGTGGCCAGGTGCGCGGCGAGGTTCTTGTGGTGGTCGGAGTAGGACGCGGTCCGCTCGGTGATCTCGACGTCCGGGTGCGCGGCCTGGTACTCCTTGATCAGGTCGGTGTAGCCGAAGTTGCCGAACAGGCCGAGGCTCAGCTTGACCTTGCCACCGGCGGCGCCGCTGTCCCCGCAGGCGCTCAGCGCGGTGAGCGCGACCAGGGTGGCACCCACCCCGGCGAGCAGGCGGATCCGGCGGTTCCTCGTTTTCGGGCGCATGAGATCTCCGTTGTTCTACGGGCCGGTCGGGAAAACGTGGGACCCATGAGAGCGCTCCCAGCGGCCTGTCGTCAAGTAACGAAATTATAACGCACTCCGGCGTTTACGCACTCCGAAGTCGTGTGCTAGAGATGTAACCGGTTACAAGAACGGAGATGCTCATGGTCACAGCCCGCGAGGTAGCGCAGCTCTGCGGGGTTTCCGTCGCCACCGTGTCGCGGGTGTTCAACCGCCCGGCCACGGTCAGCGCGACGACCCGCGAACGCGTCGAACGCGTCGCGCGGGACCTCGATTTCTCGCCGAACGAGTCGGCGCGCGCGCTGTCGCGGCAGCAGTCGGCGATGGTCGGGCTGGTCTGGGACACCGACCACCGCCGGCCCGGCTGGCGGCACCCGTTCCTGCAGGACCTGTTGCTGGGCCTCAAGTCCGCGTTGAGTTCGCACGGCTACCACCTGCTCATGCTCGCGACGAGCGACCACGCCCGCGAGCGCCACCCGGGCGTGTCACTGGCCGACCCGATCGGCTACGTGAGCATGACCCGGCGTCACCACCTGGCCGGGCTGGTGCTCATCGACAGCGGCACGGACGCCGACGCGTTCACCGCGTTCGCCCAGTCCGGGCTGCCGTGCGTCGCGCTGGACGTCGCGCTGTCCGGACCGCGCGCCACCCACGTGACCTCGGACAACGCCGGTGGCGCCGCGGAAGCCGTCCGGCACCTGGCCGCCCTCGGCCACCGCCGGATCGCGACGATCACCGGCCCCCGCGGCAACGCGCCGGCGGCCGCCCGCACCGAGGGTTACCGCCGCGGGCTGGCCGAAGCCGGGCTGCCGGTTTCGGAGGACCTGGTGGTCGGCGGCGACTTCTACCGCGAGAGCGGGTTCGTCGGCATGCGGCGGCTCCTGGCCCGCAAGGACCCGCCGACGGCGGTGTTCGCGGCCAGCGACGAGATGGCGGTCGGCGCCCTGCTGGCGGCCCGCGCGGCCGGGCTGCGGGTGCCGGCGGACCTGGCCGTGGTGGGGTTCGACGACATCGAGGTGGCGTCCCTGGTGGACCCGGCGCTGACGACGGTGGCCCAGGACAAACCGGGCTTCGGCACGGCGGCGGCCGGAGCGCTGCTGGCGATGCTCGAGAACGCGGCGGCCCCGGAACCGGTGCTGCTGCCCACGAAACTGGTGATCCGCGACTCCTGCGGCGGTCGTTCGGCCCGCTGAACCCAAGCTGATGCGTCCCAATGTGGCCTTCGGTGCGTCAGACGCACCCAAGGCCGCCTTCGGTGCTCCGCCCATGCCCCCACCGCCCCCCTCAACGGAGGCGCTTCGCGCCGCAGTGCTGATTCAACGCACCCAAGGCCGCCTTGGGGCGCTTGGGCGGAGCGGGGCTAGGCGGTGATCTTCGCGTCCCAGTCGATGTGGTGCGCGTACAGCCAGCCGCTCTCCTCGCCGACGTCCTGGCCGGCGCTCGCCGCCACCAGCTTCTCCACCCGTTCGCGGCGGAGTCCCTCGTACGCCGCGAACGCCGACGGCGGGTCCGGCAGGTCGCGCAGGCACTGCGCGAGGACCACGCTGTCCTCGACGGCCATCGAAGCGCCCTGGGCCGCCGCCGGGGAGGCCGCGTGGGCCGCGTCGCCGACCAGGACCATCTCCGGTGTCGACCAGATCCGCGTCTCCGGGACGTCGTAGGAGTGGCCGCCGAAGACCTCCTCCCCGGTTGCCGCGACGATGTCCGCGCAGGGCAACGGGTCTCCGTCGAACGCCGCGTGCGCGAACTCGCGCCAGCCCGCCGGCGTGACGGCCGCGATCTCCTCGCGGGACCGCTCGGCGTCCGGGACGCGGGCGAACCAGAACGTGGCGCCGTCCGGGTCCGTGGTGAACCCGAAGGCCGCGCGGCTGCCGCGGACCATCCGGTAGATCCCGGGCGCGGCGGGCAGCCCACCCGCGCGCGTGTAGCCGTACACGACGGTCAAGCCGGTGTAGCGGGGTTCGTCCGCGGCCGGGTCGATCAGCCGCCGGACCACCGAGCGCAACCCGTCCGCGCCGACCAACACGTCACCCGTTGCGGTGGTGCCGTCGGCGAACTCCGCCGTGATCCCCTCCGGGCCGGGCGTCGCGCCCGCCAGCCGTTTGCCGCGCTCCAGCGGGACGCCGCGGCGCGCGGCCTCGTCCTGCAGGACGCGGTAGAGCGTCGCGCGGGTCAGGGTGCGCGGGTTGTCCAGGCCTTCGGTGTCGAACTCGCGCCGCCCGACGGTTTCCCCCGTCGGGGCGACGAGCTCGACACCGTACGCGGTGAAGGAGGCGTCGATCACCGGCCGGTCGGCGCCGATCGCGCGCAGGGCGTCCATGCCGTTGTGCATGATCGTGAGGAACGCGCCGACGTCGTCCCCGCCCGCGGGATAGGCCTCGTACACGACGGGGTCGTGCCCGGCGAGCTTCAGCGCCATCGCGGTGACCGTGCCCGAAATCCCGCCGCCCGCCACCAGTACCCGCACTTCGCGCCCCCTCGACTCCGCGTGCCGCCGTCGTCGACGTTACCGTGACGGCGGCACGCGGCGCCTACTTCTCCTTCGCACCGCTGGTGGCGATGTCGCCGTTCAGGCCGCGCGGGTAGAAGCCACCCGAGGACACCTTGTCCGGGTTCAGGTAGGCGATGTTGAGCACACGCTCGGCCGAGCGCCCGAACGCGATGCCGTTGGCGTCGGCCGGCACGAGGTTCGCCTTGCCGTCCTTCAGGACGCCTTCGTCGTCGTCGGCCTTGCCGTCGAGGCTGTCGCGGGCGTCGGACATCTTGTTCGTGATGTCCCCGAGGCCGCGTTCGAACAGCGCCGACCGCACGATCCCGGCGTGGTAGGCCTCGACGGCCATGATGCCCGCGGCCGCGTCGAGGAACGTCTTGTTGTTGACCAGCGGGGCGGCGCCCTTGTAGGCGGACACGCCGACGTCCTCGAACAGGTAGGCGGCGAGCAGGAAGTTGTTCTCGCTGCCGAACGGGTCGAAGGTCTGGCCCTGCTTGATTACGCCCGCGGCCTGCATGGCCGCGGTGAAGCTGTTCTGGAAGTCGATCTCCGGCTGCGCGACGGCGGCCTTGCCCAGCGCCTTGCGCAGGAAGTTGACGTGGGCGACCTCGTCGCCGGCGATCTCCTGGACGATCTGCTTGGTGTGCTCGCTCTTGAACTTCACCGCGTGGCCGCCGTTGGCCTTGCCCAGGTTGCCGATGCCGTTGACGTACTTCTCGTTCAGCCCGTAGCCGTAGACGGCGAACGAGTACAGGTTCGCCTCGAGGTACTCGAGGTTCAGCGCGAAGTTGAGCACGGCGGCGTCGCTCGCCGCCTCCTTCGCCGCGTCACCTCCCTGTTGCCCGTACTGCGACGTGGCACCCGCCGAGCCGAGGCCCAGCGACAGCGCCGTGCCCAGCGCGCCGGCACCCGCGACGCCGAGTCCCGCCGCTCCCGCAGCCTTGAGGAAGCGGCGGCGGTCGGTCGCGTTCTCCGCGCTGCGCTCGATCAGCTGCTCTGTGTAGCGTTTTCCGAACACCGGGGGACGTCCTCTCGTGACGAGTTCGTCCACCTCACCCACCGGTCATACGTACCTGGGCGTCCCCCGGCTCGGTCAAAACGGGAAAATTTTTGATCGAATTGCGTTTGCCCTGCTCAGCCGCGCTGGGCGACGGCGAGCCGGACGCAGACGGCCAGCGCGCGGACGGCCTCTTCGACCTCTTCGAGCTTCGGGAAGGTCGGCGCGATCCGGATGACGGCGTCGGCCGGGTCGTTCCCGTGCGGGTGGGTCGCCCCGGCGGGGGTCAGCGCGACCCCGGCCTCCTTCGCCAGCCGCACGACCTCCTTCGCGGTGCCCTGGGGGACGGTCAGGGTGATGAAGTACCCGCCGGTCGGCTTGGTCCAGGACGCCAGGTCCGCCAGCTCCTCGGAGAGGATGCGGTCGACGGCCGCGAACTTCGGGCCGATGATGTCGGCGTGCTTGCGCATGTGCGCGCGGACGCCGTTCTCGTCCTTGAGGAAGTGGGCGTGGCGCAGCTGGTTGACCTTGTCCGGGCCGATGGTGCGCTTGCCGCTGTTCGCGGTCCACCAGGCGAGGTTGGCCTCGGACGCGCCGAAGAAGCCGACGCCGGCCCCGGCGAGGGTG
Source organism: Amycolatopsis sp. cmx-4-61 (assembly GCF_046548775.1). Lineage (NCBI taxonomy): Bacteria > Bacillati > Actinomycetota > Actinomycetes > Pseudonocardiales > Pseudonocardiaceae > Amycolatopsis > Amycolatopsis sp. cmx-4-61. The sequence continues at coordinate 125,331 of NZ_JAEBEI010000005.1, forward strand.
ATCTTCGAGGTGGAGCCGAAGACGAAGACGCGGTCGGCGTTGCCCGCCTCGGTGGCCAGCGCGAAGACGTCCGCCAGCTCCGCCTCGTCGTCGGTGAGGTGGTGCACGGCGTAGGCGTTGTCCCAGAAGATCCGGAAGTCCGGCGCCGCGGTGCGCATGGTGGCGAGCCGCCGGACGACGTCGTCACTGAACGTGACACCGGTGGGGTTGCTGTACTTGGGGACGCACCAGATGCCCTTGACGGCCGGGTCCTCGGCGACCAGCGTCTCGACGACGTCCATGTCCGGGCCCTCGTCGGTCATCGCGACCGGCACGAGCTCGATGCCGAAGCGCTCGGTGAGCGCGAAGTGGCGGTCGTAGCCCGGGACGGGGGCAAGGAACTTCACCTTCGGCTCGTCCGCCCAGCGGCGCTCGGCGCCGGGCAGCTTGCTCAGCAGCGCCTGGACGACGGCGTCGTGCATCAGCTCGAGGCTCGAGTTCCCGGCGGCGAGCAGCTGCCCGACCGGCACCTGCAGGGCGGGGGCGAAGATCCGGCGCAGCTCCGGCAGGCCGTTGAGGCCGCCGTAGTTGCGGACGTCGGTGCCGTCCTCGGCCTTGAAGGTGCCGTCGCCGGGGAGGGAGAGCAGCGCGTTCGAGAGGTCGAGCTGCTCGGGGGACGGCTTGCCGCGGGTGATGTCCAGGGAGAGGCCTCGGCCGACCAGGGCCGCGTAGTCGCTGCGGGCCGTGTCGACGTCGACGGAAGCAGTGGTCATGGCCTCAACGCTAAACCCGGTGTCGATACCATTTCGGGGCGGGTCCTGGCTAGGGTGGTTCGTGTGCATCTCGTCGTCCACGCCGACCAGCGGCAGTTCACCATCCGGGATTCCCGCGCCCGGTTGACGGGCAGCGGGTGGACTCCGGACGCGGTCGAGGTTCACCGGATCGGGGTGGAGCCGGGCGGCATCGCGATCGCGACGGCCCGGTCGGACGTGGTGGAGTCGTCGGTTTCGTCGCTGCCGTCGGCGCCGGCTTTGTCGTCGTCCGCCGAGCACGTGGTGGAGGCGGATCTTCCGGTCCCCAGCGGGCGGTTGGTGATTTCCGGGCCCGCGGATTACGTGTCGCAGGAGAAGGTCTTTCCGGTGCTGCCGGGGTTGTACCGGGCGCGGGTTTCGTACGTACCGGCGGGTCCGCCTGCGGTGACTTGGAACGAGCACGAGTTCGGGGAGCACTACCGGTACGTGGTGGAGCTGTGGCCGGTGGACGAGCAGTCCGATGTGGAGGTTCTCCGCCAGGGCGCGGCGGTCTGGGACGGCTGAAGATCAGCTTCCGCCGCGGAACACCGCGTGGCGATGCCAGGCGAAGTAGGGCTCGGAAGCCGCCGAGTGAGCGCCGCACTGCCGCCCCGCCAGGGGCGTCAGCCGGGCTCGGAGCCCGCCGGCCGGCAGATCGTCCGGTACGTGGGCACGAACGGTCCCGGTCGCGTCGACGGTGATCCACCCTGATTCGTAGAGTGCGTCACACCCCATGCTGCACGCGAGCATCGCGATGGTGCGGAAGTCGCGGCGTTCGGTGTCACTGCAGACCGCTCGCTTCTTGATGTGCGCGGCGACGAGGAATTCGACCGGATAAGCGACGCCGCACAGGGCGCATTCGGCCACGGGCCGCCCGTCGGTGAGGAGACGGCGCAGTCTCGCCTGCTCGGTGCGGACCTTGACCTGGGTGAGAGTGTCCAGCTCGCCGAAGTGCGGATCGTCGGCGACCTCCTCGTCCGCCGGTTCGCGCAGGGTCACCACCGGCGGCTTCGAAGTCGTGGCCGTCCCGGGCAGGGTGGCCAGCACCGCGCCGACGAAAGAGCTGCGGTGTCCCAGTTCGTCGACCGTCACCCGGACCGAGCCGTGCGTGGCCAGCAAGTCCAGGCCGTTCTGCACGTCGGCGACTTCGACCGGCTGCCCGTCCGGGGAGCGCCCGGTCTTCACCCTCACGACTCCGCCGCTGATCTCGGCCACGGTGTTCGGCCGCCCTTGGGCGACCGTGCGGATCTCCCTTCCCAACAGGGCCCGGAGCAGTTCGTCCGCAGTGGGCAGCGCACGCGTCTCGTCGTTCCTCACCGGCACGACAAGAGCGTCGCGGAGCACCGGCAACCGCGGGACGGCTAAAGGGCCGTCAACGTCGCCAGCTTCCAGCGGCCGTCCACCCGCTTTGCGGTCACCGCCAACTGTGCCACCGAAGAAGTCGGCGCTCCCCCACCAGCCGTCACCGTCTGTTGGTCCAAGAACAAGAGCAAATCCGCGGTGTCCCCCCGCAACGACCGGACCCCCACCGCCCGGACCGTTGTCGTGCGCGTCAGCTTCTGCGACTCCGCGCGCGTCCGGGCCGAGGCGAACTGGGCCTGGTACTGCCGGACGGCGTCTCCCGTCAAGACTTCCGCAGCCGCCCTCTCCGTGCGGGCCAGATTCGCGTAGTCGTACGAAAACACCGCCTTCACCGCGTCACTCACCGAAGACGACACTTCGGCAGTGGCCGAGGAGTCCACCAGAGCGAGATTGTCCCCGGGCGACAGCGAAGCCGCTTCGATGCCGAACCACGCCGTGCAGCCCAGGGCCAGCACCACCACCGCGATCAGCACCCGGGTCATGAGCCCGCCGCCTGGACCCCGGCGATCTTCCAACCGGACGGGGAGCGGGACACGTCGACCGTGAGCCGGTTCAAGCGGGGGGCGGCAGGCGCACCTGCCGTCGATACCCGGACGTCCAGCACCGCCAGCAGGCGGGCCACTCCGCGCGAAGGGTCGATCTCCGTCACCGCCGCCCGGACCAGGGAGGCCGATGAGACGGTACGGGAGGACGAAGCGCGGTCGATCTGGAGCTGGCGGTCGCCCGCCAAGTCCTTTTCGTACTGGCCCGTCGTCGCCGCTGTCCAGCGGTCCACGTCCGCTGCCGCCGTGCGGTAGTCGATCGTGTTCAACGTGACCAGCTCCGGGCCCGCCGCCGCGAGGACCTCGTCGCGCGAACGGGCGCGGGCGAACGAGTCGTCCGAAGCCGCCCGCCACCAGGACCAGCCCGCGAACGCCGCCGCCAGCACGGACAGCACCGCCGCGACGACCAGCAGCTTCACGGCGCGCCCAGCAGCCGGCCGAGCCCGCCCGGCGACGGGCCCGTGAGCAGGCTCAGCACCCCCGGCAACTGCTGCGGCGCCGACGCGGCCTGCTGCCGGGGCGCCGCCGGGATCGCGGGCGGCTTCCCGGCGTACGGCGCGTTCTGCGCCCCGCGCACCCCGGTCGGGCTCCCGGGCGGCTCGGCGCAGTAGGCGTTCATGTTGACCGGCGCTTCCGAGACGTCGTTCGCCGGCCGCTGCTTCGTCCCCTCGTACCCCTTCGTGCACGAAGCCGGGTCGAAGAAGTTGAACACCACGCCCAGGTGGCCCGTGCCGTCCGGGGACGTCGAGGGCGAGAACGCCGAGATGATCGGGTACGCGACCAGCAGCTCCTCGATCGAGTCCTTCCGGGATGTGGTGATCTGCGCCGTGGTCAGCAGGTTGGCGAACAGCACCCCCAGGTCGGTGCCCGACGCCGCCAGCACGTCGCTGATCTGCCGGCTCAGCCGCGGGGCTTCGGCGATCACCCGCCGCAGGTCCGGATCGGACTTCTTGAGCTGCCCCGCGATCGTCTTCAACCCCGAAGCGAAGTCGGTGATGTTCGCCGCCTGGCGCTCCTGGGTGCCGAGCACGATCCGCGAGTTCGCCAGCAAACCCTGCGTCTGCGGCACGTACTGGGCGGCCACCGCCGTCAGCGAGCCCGTGCTGTCCAGCAGCTGCTGCAGCTCCGGCCCCGCCCCCGCGAACGCGTTGTACGTCTCGTCGACGACCGTCCGCAGCGACTCGGGGTGCACGCTCGCCACCAGGTCGTCGAGGTGGGTGAGCACGGTGTCCGGCGACGGCGGCAGCGACGTGCGATCCGCCGTGATCACCGAGCCGTCCGTCAGGTACGGGCCGCCGTTGTGCCGGGGCAGCAGGTCGACGAACTGCTCCCCCACCGCCGACCGGTTCGCCACCTGCGCGTGCGCGTCGGCCGGGATGTCCGGCGCGCCCGGGTCGATGTCGAGGGCGACGTCGACGCCGTGCTCGGTGAGCGTCATCGACGTCACCCGGCCGACCGTGACCCCGCGGTAGGCGACTTCGGAGTTGACGAAGACGCCGCCGGAGTCGGTCAGCTGCGCCGTGACGACATAACCGCGGTGGCCGAAGAGCCGGTCCAGCCCGGCGTACCGGCCACCGGCGTAGACCACCGACACCACCGCGATGACGACGAACGCGAACAGCTGGATCCGGATCCTGCGGGTCACCGGCCACCGCCGATCAGCCCGAGCAGCCCGCCGAGCAGGTTCGGCCCGGCGGCCGGCGGAACCGATCCCGAGTCGGGCAGCGGCAGCGGCGGCGCGACGGCGGACGGCGGCCCGGACGGCAGCGCGATCGGCGGCTGCGACGAGTTCGTGAAGTTCGAGATCAGCGTGTCCAGGTCGAGGTTCACGTTCGCCTCGACGTTCGCGTAGTCACCCTTGATCACGTTGCCCGCGTAGTCCGGGAACGGGTACGTCAGCAGGATCTGCAGCGCGTTCGGCAGGTCGGCCCCGGCTTCGCCGAGCTTGGTCAACGTCGGCTGCAGCGCCCTGAGGTTGGCGACGAGCTGGTCGCGGCTCTTCGTCACGGTGTCCACCGCGACCCCCGACAGCGTGTTCAGCGCGGTCAGCATCCCCACGAGCTGGTCGCGCTGGTCGGTGACGACCTTCAGGCCCGGCGCGAGGTCGTCCAGCGCGTTCGTCAGGTTCTGCGTCTGGCCGGTCAACGTCTTCGAGAGCTTCGCGAGGCTGTCGATCGCCCGCAGGATCTCGGTCTTGTGCCCGTCGAGCTGGGTGGCCAGTTCGTCCACCCGGGACAGCAGCGCGCGGATTTCCGGCTCGTTGCCCGACAGCGCGTCGTTGAGCTCGTGGCTGATCTTCTGGATCTGCTCGACGCCGCCGCCGTTGAGCAGCAGCGAAAGCGCGCCGAGCACCTCCTCGACCTCGGGGTTGCGGTTGGTGCGCCCGAGCGGGATCCGGCCGCCTTCGCCAAGACGCCCGGTGGCCGGCTCGGCGGTCGGCACGCTCAGCTCGACGAACTTCTCCCCCAGCAGCGAAGACTGCTTCAGCTCGGCGCGGGCGTCGGCGGGCAGCGCGATGTCGCCGTTGACCGTCATCGCCACCAGCGCCGAGCGCGTGTCCGGCGTCAGGCTGATCTTGTCGACGCGCCCGACGGCGACGTCGTTCACCTTGACGCTCGACTGCGGCACCAGATCCAGGACGTCGGTGAACAGCGCGGTGACGTGGTAGGGGTGGTCCCCGACGTCGGCACCGCCGGGCAGCGGCGTGCCGTAGAGCCCGTTGAACCCGCCGTCACTGCAGCCGGCCAGCACGAGCAGCCCGGCGAGCACCCCCGCGAACCGCTTCACTTCGCACCCCCCGAAAGCTGCTCCATCACGTCGACGAGCGGGAGCGGCAACGGCGGCAGGGTCCCGTTCTGCAGCGAGTTCAGCACCTGCGGGATGGTCGGCAGCTTCAGGACGCCGTCCAGCACCGGGGCGAGCTGCTTGCAGATGGTCCCCAGCGCGTCCGGCACTTCCTTCGGGGTGACCGAGCTGATCAGGCGGCACACCGTGAGGATCGGCGGGTTGGTCAGCTCGTTCAGGTTGTCGCGCACGGCGATGGTGCCGGACGCCGCGTCGTAGGAGTTGATGAAGTTCGTGGCGCCGGTCGGGGCGATGTCGAGCACCTCGGCGAGCGCGGCGCGCTGGTCGACGAGGACCTTCGACAGCGACGCCAACTTGTCCACATTGGACTCCAGGGCCGTCTTGTTGTCGTTGACGAACTGCTGGACGTCACCGAGCGCCCCGCCGAGGGACTGCAGCGCCGCCCCGACGTCGGCGGAGTCCGCGGCGAGGAACCGGCTGACGTCGGCGACGCGGCCGTAGAACTCGTCGAGCTGCTGGTCGCTCCGGGCCAGGGCACCGGTGAACGAGTTGAGGTTCTGCACGGTCGAGAACAGGTCGTCCTTCGAACCGTCGAGGGTCTTCGCGAGCTCGGCCAGCTGCCCGACCGTCGAGTTCAGCGAAGTCCCGTTGCCCTGCAACGTCTTCGCGGCGGTGTCCAGGACACCGGACAGCGCGCCGTTCTTGTTGGCGCCGGTCGGCCCCAGCGCGGTCGACAGCTTGTCCAGGCTGGCGTACAGGTCGTCCAGCTCCACCGGGGTCGCCGTGCGGTCGCGCGGCAGGACCGTGCCCGAAGCCAGGACCGGGCCGCTGTCGTAGGCCGGGGTGAGCTGGACGTACCGGTCACTGACCAGGCTCGGCGCGACGACGACCGCACCGACGCCGTCGGGCAGCGGCACGTCGTCGACCTGCATGTCCACCCGGACCGCGTCCCCCTCCGGCGTGACGTCGGTGACCTGGCCGACCGGCACGCCGAGCACCCGTACCGACGAACCGGCGTACAGCCCGACGGTCTTGCCGAAGTACGCGGACAGCTTGGTGCCGTTCGACGACCGGAACACCAGGTAGAGACCCGCGGTGACGATCAGCGCGAGGACGCAGGCGAACGCCAGCCACGTCACCAGGCTGCGGCCGCGGGCGGTGTGGATGGTCATCGGCGGCCCACCCCCTGGTTCGGCGCCGCGATCGGCGGGGTGCAGCCTTCGGGGTTTATGTGCAGCCCGGCCGCGGTGATCGTCGGCGGCAGCAGCCCGCACAGGTAGCCCTCGAACCAGCGGCCGTTGCCGGTGGCGTTCGCGCCGACGCGGGCGAACGGCGCCATCAGCCGCAGGCTCTGGTCGAGGTTGCCCTGGTTGCGCTGCAGGATGTCGGTCACCTTGCTCAGCTTGTCCAGCGCGGGTTTGAGCTGCGCCCGGTTGTCCTGGACCAGGCCGGTGAGCTGCTGCGAGAGCTGCTGGGTGCCGGTGAGCAGGGCGGTGATGGCGGCCTTGCGGTTCTGCAGCTCGGTGAGCAGCAGGTTGCCGTCGCTGATCACGCGCTGGAGCTGGGCGTTGCGGTCGGACAGCGTCTTCGAGACCTGGCTCGTGTTGGCCAGCAGGGTGTGGAGATCGGCGTCGCGGGAGGAGACCGTGCGAGCCAGCGACGACAACCCGGAAAGCGTGTCCTTCAGGTACTGCGGGCTGTCCTTGAGGCTGTCGGACAGAGCGTTGAAACTGTCCGCCAGCTGCTTCGTGTCGATGTCACCGACCGTCGTCGACAGCCGGTCGAAGGCGTCCTGCAGCTGGAACGGCGTGCGCGTGCGGGCCTGCGGGATCGTCTGGTTCGGTTCCTGCGCGCCGCCGCCCTTCGGGTCGAGCGCGAGGTACTTCTCCCCCAGCAGCGTCTTGATCTCGATGGACGCCGTCGTCGCGTCGCCGACCCGGACGTCCTTGACGCGGAAGCGGACCAGGACCTGCTTGCCCGCCAGTTTCACCGACGACACCGTGCCGACCTTGACGCCGGCGACCTCGACCTCGTTGTCCGGCGCCAGCCCGGCGGACTCGCCGAAGTACGCCGAGTACGTCGTGCCGTTGCCGAAGAACGGCAGCTGGTCGGAGAAGTACGTCGTGGCCGTGACGAGCACGATCAGCACGAGCGCGACCGCGCCGACCGCGGCCTGGTTGCGTTCCTTCAGCGGTTTCACGGACCACACCTCTCCGCGCGCCGGGTGCCCGGGATGGGGATGATCGGCAGGGTGATGTCCAGCGAGGAAATGCCGATGGTGCCGGTGATCCCGCACAGGTAGTAGTTGAACCAGCTGCCGTAGCTCAGCGTCCGCGTGAACTTCTGCAGGTTGCCCGGCAGCACCTCGAGGAGGTGGTTGAGCAGCACGCCGGAGTCACCGAGGTTCTGCGACAGCACGCCGAGCCGGGCCACGTCGTCCTTCAGCGCCGGGCGCGCGTCCGCCAGGAGGCCGGTGGTCGACACCGCGAGGTCGCCGAGCGCGCTGACCGCGTCCCCGATCGGCTTGCGCTGCTCGGCCAGCCCGCTGACCAGCTTCTGGGTCTGCTCGACGAGGTCGCCGAGCTGGGCGCCGTGGGCGTTGACCGTGCCGAGCACGGTGTTCAGGTTGGCGATGACCTGGCCGATCACCTGGTCCTTGCGCGCGATCGCGCTCGTCAGCGACGCGGTGTGCTGCAGCAGGCTGGTGATCGTGCCGCCCTCGCCCTGGAAGACGCTGATGATCTCGGCCGAGAGCTGGTTGACGTCCTTCGGGCTCAACGCCTTGAACAGCGGCTTGAACCCGTTGAACAGCACGGTCAGGTCGAGCGCGGGTTTCGTGCGCTCCGGCGGGATCGTGCCGCCGTCGGGCAACGCGCGATCGCCGGGGACGTCGGTGCCGAGCGCGAGGTACCGCTGGCCGACGAGGTTGCGGTACCTGATCGTCGCGGTCACCGTCTCCGGCAGCCGGTAGGCCTGCTCGACGTCGAACCGCACCTGGGCGAGGTTCCGTTCGCCCTCGACCACTTCGATCGCGTCGACCTGGCCGACCTTGACCCCGGCGATGCGGACGTCGTCGCCTTCCTTCAGTCCCGACGCGTCGGTGAACTTGGCCAGGTACCCGGACGTCTCGCCGAAGTTGGTGTTCGCGATGGTGGCCGCGAGGATCCCGGTGAGCAGCACCGTGACGGCCGCGAAGATCCCGAGCTTGATCAGGGACGGGAGGAAGCTCCTCACTTCAGCTCCACCTCCGCCCCGCGGTAGAGCGGCCCGACGAGCAGGCCGGCCCAGCCCGGCACGTCCCCCGGCGCGGTGCCGAGCGCGGGCGACGCGAGCAGGCCGATCAGGTCGTTCTCGTAAGCGGACCCGACGATCGTGCCGTCGCCGCCGAGCGCACCCCCACCCGCGGGCAGCGTCTCGGGCGGGTACTTCGGCGGCGCGGGCTTGCTGGAGCCGTCCCTGATCGCGCCGTCCGGCGGGTACTGCGGCCACACGCCCGGCTTCGGCACCTGCGGGTAGCAGCGCGGGCCGCGCTTGTCCTCGTACTTCGGCTCGTCGACGCCGGGGAGGTACTTGCCGCGGCTGGCGGCGAACTCGATGGTGACCCGGCTGACCTCGGGGTGGGCGGTGCCCTTGCCGAACGCCAGTTCCGCCCGCGGCACCGACTCGGCGAGCTGCCGCAGCAGGCACGGGTACTCGGGCGCGTACTTCGCGAGGACGTCCAGCGTCGGCTGGACGGCGGTGGTGAGCCGGATCAGGTTGTCCTCGTTGACCTGCAGGAAGTTCGTGAGGTCCACCGAAGCCGCGGTCACCGTGGCGTAGAGGTCGCTCAGCCGGTCGCGCTGGTCGACGATCGTCCGGCTCGTCGTCGTCAGGTCCGACAGCGCCTGCAGCAGGTCCGGCGCCGCCTTGTCGTAGGTGTTCGCGACGTTCGCCAGACCGGTGATGTCGGCCTTGAGTTCCGGCAGCGACGGGTTGAGCTTGCCGAGGTAGTCCGACAGCCCGGCCAGGGTTTCGCCGAGCTGCTTGCCGCGGCCGTCGAGCGCGGTCGCCACCGCGGTCAGCGTGCTCGACAGCTTCTCCGGCTGGACCGCCTGCAGCAGCGGCAGCACGTCGTCGAGGACCTTCTGCAGCTCGATCGCGGCGCTGCTGCGGTCCTGCGGGATGACGTCACCCGCCTCGATCGGCCGTTCCTTGTTCTCCGGCAGCTGCAGGGCGACATAGCGCTCGCCGAAGAGCGTCTTCGGCAGCAGCCGCGCGGACACGTTCTTCGGGATGACGGGCGTCTTGTCCGGATCCAGCGCGAGTTCCAGCTCGGCGTGGTCGCCCTTGGCCAGCACGGACCGGACCTCGCCGACGAGCATGCCGCGGACCTTGACGTCGCCGCCGGTGCGCAGCTGGCTGCCGACGCGGTCGGTCTCGAGCTTCACGAGCGTCACCGGGGTGAACGCCTTGTGGTAGACGGCGAGGGTGAAGGCGATGAACAACGCGGCGACCACCAGGAAGACCAGCCCCAGCACCTGGTACCGGAGCCGCTGCCAGAGCTCCCGCCTCATCCCGAGATCCTCACCGTGGTGTTCGCGCCCCAGATCGCCAGCGACAGGAAGAAGTCCAGCACCGAGATCAGCACGATCGACGTCCGCACCGCGCGGCCCACGGCGACGCCCACGCCGGCCGGACCCCCGCTGGCGGTGAAGCCGTAGTAGCAGTGGGACAGGATCACGAGCACGCTGAACACGATCACCTTCCCGAACGACCACAGGACGTCGCCGGGGGGCAGGAAGAGCGTGAAGTAGTGGTCGTAGGTGCCCGCGGACTGGCCGTAGAGCCAGATGGTGATCTGCCGGGACGCCAGGTAGCTCGACAGCAGGCCGACCGCGTACAGCGGGATCACCGCGGCGACGCCGGCGAGCACCCGGGTCGTCACCAGGTAGGGCATGCTCGGCACGCCCATGACTTCCAGTGCGTCGATCTCCTCGGAGATGCGCATGGCCCCGAGCTGGGCGGTGAAGCCGCAGCCGACGGTCGCGCTCAGGGCGAGTCCCGCCGAAAGGGGCGCGACTTCGCGCGTGTTGAAGTAGGCGGAGATGAACCCGGTGAGCGCGGCCGTGCCGAGCTGGTTCAGCGCCGAGTAGCCCTGCAGGCCGACGATCAGGCCGGTGAACAGCGTCATGCCGATCATCACCCCGAGCGTGCCGCCGATGACCGCGAGGCCGCCGGTGCCGAAGCAGACCTCGGTGAGCAGCCGCAGCGTTTCCCGGCGGTAGCGGCGGATCGTGCGCGGCGACCACGCGAGGGCCTTGGCCGCGAACGCGAGCTGCTTGCCGAGGCCTTCCAGGCTCTGGCCGGGCCGCGCGAGGTACTCGAGCGTCCGGTCGGCGTCCAGGGGTTCGGCGGTCATCACATCGCCTTCGGCGGGACGATCCGCAGGTAGATCGCGGTGAGCACGACGTTGATCAGGAACAGCAGCAGGAAGGTGATCACGACGGCCTGGTTGACGGCGTCGCCGACGCCCTTCGGCCCGCCCGCCGGGTTGAGGCCCCGGAAGGCGGCGACGACCCCGGCGACGAAGCCGTACAGCAGCGCCTTGATCTCGCTGATCCACAGGTCCGGCACCTGGGCTAGGGCGTTGAAGCTGGCCAGGTAGGCCCCGGGCGTGCCGCCCTGCAGGACGACGTTGAAGAAGTAGCCGCCGAGCACGCCGACCACGCTGACCAAGCCGTTCAGCAGCACCGAAACGACCATCGCGGCGAGCACCCGCGGCACGATCAGCCGCTGGATCGGGTTGACGCCGAGGACCTCCATGGCGTCGATCTCTTCGCGAATCTTGCGGGCGCCGATGTCCGCGCAGACCGCGCTGCCGCCGGCGCCGGCGACGAGCAGCGCGGTGATCAGCGGGCTGGCCTGCTGCACGATGGCGAGCGCACTGGCCGCACCGGTGAACGACTGGGCGCCGATCTGCGCGGTGAGCGAGCCGAGCTGCAGGGCGATCACCGCGCCGAACGGGATGGCGACCAGGGCCGTCGGGAGGATCGTGACGCTGGCGAAGAACCAGCACTGCTGGATCCACTCGCGGGCCTGGAAGGGCCGCTTGAAGATCGCGCGCAGGACTTCCCAGGAAAGCGTCGCCAGGCGGCCGACCTGGGTCAGGGCCGCGGTTCCCGGTAGCGTGCCGGTGCTCTCGCTCACCCAGACCTCCCCGTGTTCACTCACCCCCGAGTCTTCTCCACACCCGGTCACCGCGTTTCGTTAGCGGTGTTCACTACGCTCTTCGGCCGCTTCCGGCTAGAAGTTGAGGGCGTGGGTCGCCGTCGCCCCGCCGTCCGCGACGAACTCCGCACCCGTGCAGTACGCGCTCTCGTCGCTGGCCAGGAACAACACCAGCTTGGCGATGTCCTCCGGCTGCCCGACCCGCTTGAGCGCGACCTTCTTCCCCACGTACGACATGTCGACTTTCTGCCCGCCCGCCGCGGTCTCGACCATCTTGGTGTCGATCGCGCCGGGGTGCACCGAATTGACGCGGATGTGCTTCTTGCCCAGCTCCATCGCGGCGACCTTGGTCATCCCGCGAATGGCGAACTTGCTCGCGGTGTAGGCGATCAGGTAGGGCATCCCGGCCAGTCCCTCCACAGAGGACACGTTGACGATGGAGCCACCGCCGGCGGCGGTCATCGGTTCAACGACCGAGCGCATGCCGAGAAACGCCCCGATCTGGTTCACCCGGATCACGCGTTCGTAATCGGCCAGCGTCGTCTTGCCGAGTTCCGAGAAATGGAGGATCCCCGCGTTGTTGACCAGCACGTTCGGGTGGCCGAACTCGCTGGTGGCGCGCTCGACCGCGGCGGCCCAGCCGTCCTCATCGCCGACGTCGAGGTGCTGGTAGACGGCCTGCTCCCCGAGCTCGGCGGCGAGCTGCTTGCCCTCGTCGTCCAGGATGTCGGCGATCACCACCTTGGCGCCTTCGGCGACGAACGCCCGGGCGGCGGCCTCGCCCTGCCCGCGCGCGGACCCGGTGATCAGGGCGATCTTCCCGTCCAGCCTCATGACTCTCCCAGGATTTCGGTGGCGGCGAACATCCGGCCGGGGTCGCGGTCGGCGAAGAACCTGCTCAGGGACGTCTCGAGCTCGTCGAGCTTCCAGCGGTGCTCGATCCGCGGCGGCTCGACCAGCGCGACCGTGCCGCCGTGGACGACGAACACCTGGCCGTTCACGTGCTCGGCCGCCGGGGAGGCGAGGTAGGCGACGAAGGGGGCGACGTGCTCGACCGAGAGCGGATCGGCACCCGCTGAAGTGTTTTCGGGAGGAGCACCGAACACGCCCTCGGTCATCGCCGTCCGGGCGCGCGGGCAGATCGCGTTGGCGCGGACGCCGTACTTGGCCAGGCCGCGAGCGGCCGACATGGTGAGCGCGGTGATGCCCGCCTTCGCCGCGGCGTAGTTGGGCTGACCGGGCGAGCCGATGAGGAACGCCTCGGAGGCGGTGTTGACCAGCCGCCCGTAGACCGGTCCGCCGTCCGCTTTGGACTTGTCGCGCCAGTGCTTGGCAGCGTTGCGGGACAACAGGAAGTGGCCGCGCAGGTGGACGCGCAGCACGGTGTCCCAGTCGGCGTCGGACATCGAGAACAGCATCCGGTCGCGCAGCACGCCCGCGTTGTTCACCACGATGTCCAGCCCGCCGAGGTCGAGCGCGGCCTCGGTGAGCGCGTCCGCCGTGGCCCGGTCGCCGACGTCGCCGGCGACCGCGACGGCCTTGCCGCCGGCTGCTTCGATCTCGGCGACGACGTCCGTCGGCTCGCCGATGTCGTTGACGACCACGGTGGCGCCGCGCGCGGCCAAGGCGAGGGCTTCGGCCCGGCCCAGCCCGGCGGCGGCGCCCGTGACGATCGCTGTCCTGCCGGTCAGGCTCACGCGAGGCCTCCTCGTCGAGTCTCGGATCTCGCGCCTACATTAGAATCTGTTCTTGTTTCAGGCAAGCGGCAAAGTGAACACCGCTAACCTGCGCTGAACAGGGCATTCTTCGGGCAGCCCTTGATGGCAGCGGAAACCCGTTCCACCTGGTCGACCGGTACGGCGCCCGGCCGGATGACGAGCTCTTCGTCGTCGTCCAGGTCGAAGACGTCCGGCGCGAGCCCCACGCACACCGCGTTCGCTTCGCAGAGCGAACGGTCGACCCCGATCTCCATGCTTCCTCCGCCGGATGAGTCCTGGTACAACTAGAACAGGTTCTAATATAGCGCCGGATCGAGGTGACGGGTGCGGATCGACCACACCCCGGAGCAGCAGGCCCTGGCGGCCGGACTCCGGGAGTACTTCGCCGAGCTGATGACGCCCGAACGGCGTTCGGGCCTGCGCTCGGGAGGCGGCGAATACGGCGATGGCGTGGCGTACAAGGAGATCGTGCGGCAGCTGGGCAAGGACGGCTGGCTCGCGCTGGGCTGGCCGGAGGAGTACGGCGGGCAGAACCGCTCGATGCTCGACCAGCTGATCTTCACCGACGAAGCGGCGATCGCCGGGGTACCGGTCCCGTTCCTGACCGTGAACACCGTGGGCCCGACGATCATGCGCTACGGCACCGACGACCAGAAGGCGTTCTACCTGCCGAAGATCGCCGCCGGGGAGCTGCACTTCTCGATCGGCTACTCCGAGCCGGAAGCCGGCACCGACCTGGCGTCGCTGCGGACGCGCGCCGAGCGCGACGGCGACGAGTACGTCGTCACCGGGCAGAAGATGTGGACCAGCCTGATCGAGTACGCCGACTACGTCTGGCTCGCGGTGCGGACGGACCCGGACGCGAAGAAGCACCGCGGGCTGTCGATCCTCATCGTGCCGACGTCCGCCGACGGCTTTTCGTGGACCAAGGTGCACACGGTCGCGGGCGCCGGGACCAGCGCGACCTACTACGACGGCGTGCGCGTGCCGGTGTCGGCGCGCGTCGCCGAGGAGAACGCGGGCTGGCCGCTGATCACCAACCAGCTCAACCACGAGCGGGTCGCGCTGACGTCGTCGGCCCCGATCCGCAAGGCGCTCGCGGACGTGCTGGCTTGGGCGAAGGAGACCGGTGCCATCGAGCAGGAGTGGGTGCGGCTGCACCTGGCGCGGGTGCACGCGGGCGCGGAGTACCTGAAGCTGCGCAACTGGCGGATCGCCTGGGCGGCCGCGGCGAGCGAGCTCGGCCCGGCCGAGGCGTCGGCGACGAAGGTGTTCGGCACGGAGTTCGCGATCGAGGCGTACCGGCTGCTGATGGAGGTGCTCGGCTCGGCCGCCGTCGTCCGCGAAGGCTCGCCGGGAGCGTTGCTGGCCGGGCGGATCGAGCGGCTGCACCGGTCGGCGCTGATCCTCACCTTCGGCGGCGGCACCAACGAGATCCAGCGGGACATGATCGCCGCCACCGCCCTCGGCCTGCCCGTCACGCGCTAGGAGCACCCAGTCAGGAGAAAATATGGACTTCACCCCTTCCGAAGCGTCGGCCGACCTCGCCGCGCTGACCCGGCGCATCCTCGGCGACAAGGCGACCCACGACCCGCACGGCACCGGCGGGTTCGACGCGGCCGCGTGGCGGGCGCTCGGCCGGGCGGGCGTGCTGGACGCGGCGCTGCCGTCGTCGCTCGGCGGCGGCGGGTTCGGGGTGCTCGAGCAGTGCGCGGTGCTGACGGAGATCGGCCGCGCGGTGGCAGCGGTCCCCTACCTGACGTCGATCACGATGGCGGCGTCGGCGCTGGCGGAGTTCGGCCCGCCCGAGCTGGTGGACCGCTGGGTGCTGCCGGTGCTGCGCGGCGAGCGGGTCCTGGCCGTGGCGTTGTCCGGGTTCACGGCTTCGCGGGGCCGTGTGTCGGGCACGCAGACGGCGGTGCCGTTCGGGGCGTACGCGCACGGGTTCCTGGTCGCCGCCTCGGGCGAGGTCTTCCTGGTCGACGCGTCCGCGGCCGGGGTCTCCGTGGCGCCGCAGCAGACGGTCGACCACGCCGACGCCGCGCTGCTGTCGCTGTCCGAAGTGCCGGGCGTGCCGCTCGGCGACATCGGCGAGTGGCTGCGCCTGCGCGGCACGACCGGGGTGTGCGCCCAGCAGCTCGGCGTGGTCGAGCGGGCCCTGGAGCTGACCGCGGCCTACGCGGCCGAGCGGAAGCAGTTCGACCACGTGCTCGGCGGGTTCCAGGCGGTCCGCCAGCGGCTGGCGGACGCCTACCTCGACGTCGAGGCGGTCCGGTTGACGACGCTGCAGGCGGCCTGGCGGCTGGCCTCGGACGTCCCCGCCGCCGAAGCGGTGGCGACGGCGAAGTTCTGGGCGGCCGAAGCGGGCCACCGGGTGGCGCACACGGCGGTGCACGTCCACGGCGGCGTGGGCATCGACGTCGACCACGTCGTGCACCGGTACTTCGCGGCGGCGAAGCGCCTGGAGTTCCAGCTCGGCGCGGCCACCCACCAGCTCCTCGCCCTGGGCGACCGCCTCGCGGGCCGCGGCTAGCTCGCGGCGTAGGTCCAGAACCCGCGCATCAGCGGGGTGGGTTCGGCGCTGGTCGGCTCGACCTGGGTGAGCAGCACCGAGACCGTGCCCGTCGCCGGGACGAGGTACAGAGCCGTGCCCCCGCCGGTCCAGCCGTAGCGGCCCGGGACCTCCCACGGCTGCGTCGCGTCGACGTCGACCGAACCGCCGAACCCCCAGCCTTGGCCCCGCAAGAACGGCCGGGCCGCGTCGCGCTGGGCCCGGGTCAGGTGGTCGGCCGTCATGCGGTGCACCGACTCCGGCGTCAGCAGGCGGTGGCCGCCCGCCGTGCCTTCGTCGCGCAGGAACCTCGCGAACGCCAGGAGGTCGTCGGCCGTCGAGACGAGCCCCGCGGCCCCGGACGGGAACGGTGGCGGCGCGCTCCAGCGGCCCTCCGGCGAGTCGATCAGCCGCAGCCCCTCCTCGCCGCGGCGGTAGGCGCTGGTGAACCGGCCGAGCGCCGCCGTCGGCACCACGAACCCGGTGTCGGCCATGCCGAGCGGCTCGAACAGCCGCTCTGCCAGGAACTCCGGCAGCGGACGGCCCGAGACGCGGGAGATCAGCAGGCCCTGCAGGTCCGCGCCGGTGTTGTACAGCCACGTCTCGCCGGGTTGGTGCAGCATCGGCACCTGCGCCAGCGCGGCCAGCCACTCGTCGGGCGACAGCGCCCGCGGGGACGCGGCCGGGTGGCCCAGGACCTGGAGCAGCAGATCGACCGCCGGCAGCGTCGTGTCGACGGCGAGGCCGTAGCCGCAGCGGAGGGTGAGCAGGTCGGCCACGGTGACCGGGCGGACGGCCGGCACGACGTCGTCGACCGGGCCCGACGGCGTGCGGACGACCACCGGCGAGGCCAGCTCCGGCAGCCACCGCGCGACCGGGTCGTCGAGGGCCAGCTCGCCGTCGTCGACGAGCAGCAGGACGGCCGCGGCGGTGAGGGGTTGGGTGAGCGACCCGATGCGGAACAGCGAATCCCGCGCCATCGGCACGGTGCCCTCCGCGTCGGCCGAGCCGACAGCCGCGGCTTCGACCTGCTCGCCGCGGGCCACCAGTGCCACCGCGCCCGGCAGGTCGCCGGTGTGCCGGGTCAGCAGCTCGGTCAGCGCGGTCATGCTCAGTCCTGGGGGTTGATCGCGCGCAGGCGGCGCGGGCCGGTGTCGGGCCGGGACGGCGGCGCCCCCAGCACCAGGCGGGCGTTGGCGGCGAAGGCACCGTCCGGCGAGGCCAGGATCGGGTCCAGCACCAGCGACCGCACCTCCGGGTTGTCCTCGGCGAGCGCACCCACCCGCAGCACCATGTCCTGCAGCGCGGCGAGGTCGGCGGGCTCGTCGCCGCGGTAGCCGGTGAGCAGCGGTGCCGTCCGCGGCTCGCGCACCAGGGTCGCCGCGTCGACGTCGGTGAGCGGCACGGCCCGGTACGCGCGGTCGCCCAGCAGCGTGCTGACCAGCCCGGACAGCCCGAACGACACGAGCGTGCCGAAGGACGGGTCGTCCTGCAGCCCGATCACGCACGACAGGCCCTTGGGCGCCATCCGCTGGACGTACACCTCGTCGTCGCCGGAGACCTCGCGCAACGTCTCGTAGGCCGTGCGCACGGAGTCTTCGGAGGCCAGGTCGAGCCGGACCCCGGCCAGGTCGGGCCGGCCGCGCAGCCGCTCGTCGACCGCCTTGAGCGTCACCGGGTAACCGAGCTCGCCCGCCGCCGCGACCGCCTCGTCCACTGTGGACACGATGCGGAACGGGACGACGTCGATGCCGTAGCACGCCAGCAGCCGCACGACTTCGGCGTCCGAGAGCAGCGTCGTCTTGCCGTTGTCGGCTTCGAGGAGTTCGCGCACGATCCCCTGCGCCTGCTCGGTGTGGATGCCGGCCGGCCGCACCAGCGTGCCCTGCGGGCGTTGCCGCCACGCCGCGTACCGCACGACCCGGGCGAGCGCGTTCACCGCGCGTTCCGGGCTCGGGTACGACGGGATGGACCCGCGCGTCGGCACGCCGTCGCCGGACAGCACGGCCAGTTCGTCCGGGACGCCTTCGGCGGCGAGGAACGTCGAGACGATCGGCTTGCGCTGCCCCAGTTCGACGACGGTCTCCCGCAGGGCGCGCGCGTACGCCGTGCCGGGGATCGCCACCGGCGGCGCGAACACGACCACGAGCGCGTCGGTCTCCGGCGAGGTGAGGGCCTCGCGGACCGCCTTGGCGAACTCCTCCGGTGCGGCCTGCGGGCCGACGTCCACCGGGTCCGTGGCCAGCCGGAGGCCCTGCATCCGCGCGGTGTCGGCGGCCAGCAGCCCGATCGCGCTGGAGTTGCCGACGATGCCGACCCGCGGCCCGGCGGGCAGCGGCTGGTGGGCGAACACGAGCGCGGTGTCGAACAGCTGCGCCAGCGACTCCACCCGCACGACCCCGGCCTGCTCGAACAGGGTCTGCACGCTGGCCTCGTCGATTTCGGTCGACGTCGCCGCGAGCTGCGGCCGGACCGCGTGCCGCCCGGACTTGACCGCGACGATCGGTTTGGTCCGGGCGAGGCGGCGGGCCAGCCGCGCGAACTTGCGCGGGTTGCCGAAGGACTCGAGGTACAGCAGGACGAGGTCGGTGTCCGGGTCGGTTTCCCAGTACTGGAGCAGGTCGTTGCCGGAGACGTCGGCGCGGTTGCCCGCCGAGACGAACGTCGAGAGCCCGAGGCCGCGCGCCTCGGCGTCGGCGAGGATCGCCGTGCCCAGCGCGCCCGACTGGCAGAAGAACCCGGTGCGCCCGCGGCCGGGCAGCCGCGGCGCGAGCGTGGCGTTCAGCCGGATCCCGGGCGCGGTGTTGAGGACGCCGAGCGCGTTCGGGCCGACCACGCGCATGCCGTGCGCCCGCGCCTCCCCCACCAGCCGCAGCTCGGCGTGCAGGCCGTGCGGGCCGGCTTCGGCGAACCCGCTGGAGAGGATCAGCAGCGTCTTCACGCCCTTGGCCAGGCAAGCGTCCAAAACGGACTCGACGGCCTCGGCGGGCACCGCGACGACGGCGAGGTCGACCGGGTCCGGGATGTCGAGCACCGACGGGTACGCGCGGACGCCGCGGATCGCGCGGTGCTCGGGGTTCACCGGGTAGACGGTGCCGGTGAACGCGGCGGCCAGCAGGTTCACGAAGGCGACGTGGCCGACCTTGCCCGGCTCGGCGGACGCGCCGATCACCGCGATCGAGGACGGGTGCAGCAGGTTGTGCACGCTGCGCGCCTCGGCCGCCTGCTCGCGCGAGCGCGCGACGGCGAGGGACTCCTCAGTCGGGTCGATGTCGAACTCGAGGTGCAGCACGCCTTCTTCGATCTCGCGGCTGACCTGGTAGCCGGCGTCGCGGAAGACGCGCACCATGGCGGCGTTCTCGGCGAGCACCTCGGCGACGAACCGGCGCAGCCCGCATTCGGAGGCGGCCGCCGCGAGGTGCTCGAGCAGGATCGAGCCGAGCCCGCGGCCCTGGTGGGCGTCGCTGACGACGAAGGCGACCTCCGCCGACGGCCCGTGCTCGAGGCGTTCGTACCGGCCGACGGCCACGATGTCGTCGCCCAGGAACGCGGCGAACGCGACCCGGTCGTGGTGGTCGACCGTGGAGAAGCGCTTGAGGTCCCGTTCGGGGATGCGCGGGTAGGCGCCGAAGTAGCGGAAGTAGCGGGTGCGCTCGGAGAGCTTCGCGTGGAAGGCGACGAGGCCGTCGGCGTCGGTGGGCACGACCGGGCGCAGGTGGACGGTGCCGCCGTCGGACAGCACGACGTCGGCCTCCCAGTCGCGGGGGTAGTCGAAGGGGTCCCGTCCGGCCATGGTCAGTCCCTGGGGTCGTCCGGGTCGAGGCCGTGCAGCGGGAAGACGGCGCGGCGCGTGTCCCGGACGGCGATGTCCACCGGGTCGTCCTCGCCGTCGCCCCACGGCTTGAACTCCGTGTCGCGGTCGTCGGACATGGTTTGCGGGAGCTCGGCGTGCGGGGCGGCTTTCGCGACGGTGGAGATCCAGCCGGGCGGCAGCGGCGTCGCCGGGTCGACGTCCCGGTCGAGGACGGTGGCGATCAGGTGCGTCCAGGACCGCGGGACGACCCGGATCAGCTGGTAGCCGCCGCCCCCGACGGCGATCCACTTGCCGCCGGCGTAGGTCTCGGCCAGGTCGCGGAGGGTGGCGTAGATGGTGCGGTGCCCGTCGACGGACAGGGAGAGGTCGGCCAGCGGGTCTTCTTCGTGCGAGTCGACGCCGCACTGGGTGAACAGCAGCTGCGGTTCGAAGTCGGCGAGCAGCGACGGGACGACGGCGTGGAAGGCGCGCAGCCACCCGGGATCCCGGGTCCGCGGCGGCAGGGGGACGTTGACGGCGGTGCCGTCGGCCTTCCCGCGGCCGGTCTCGGCGGAGTAGCCGGTGCCGGGCCAGAGCGTGAAGGGGTGCTGGTGCATCGAGATGGTGAGGACGCGGGGGTCGTCGTAGAAGGCGGCCTGGACGCCGTCGCCGTGGTGGACGTCGGTGTCGATGTAGGCGATGCGCTCGAAGCCGTGGTCGAGCAGCCAGGAGATGGCGACCGCGCAGTCGTTGTAGACGCAGAAGCCGGCGGCCCGGTCCCGCATGGCGTGGTGCAGCCCGCCGGCGATGTTGACGGCCCGGGTGGCCTCGCCTTCGGCGACCTTCCGGGCGGCGAGCAGCGTGGAGCCGACGACGAGGGCGGAGGCGTCGTGCATGTCGGAGAAGACGGGGTTGTCGGAGGTCCCGAGCCCGTGCCCGACATCCCACCCGACCAGCGGCGCGTCCCGCACGGCGGCGAGGTATTCGGGGGCGTGGACCCGGAGGAGTTCCTCGTCCCCGGCCCCGGTCGGGACGAGCAGTTCGACGTCGTCGAGCACGCCGAGCTCGGTGGCCAGCCGGACGGTGAGCTCCAGCCGCACGGGGTTGAACGGGTGGTCCGCACCCAGGTCATAACCGAGCAGCCCACGATCCCAAACCACGGCCGGCGACATGCGGTCGACTCTAGTGCCGATCGCGGGGCTGCGTGGAGTGGAAGGAGCCCGGCCGCCTCGCTCGTCGGGCGTGGGGGCCGGTCCGGCGGGATGCCGGTGCCCGCCGGCTGCCGCGAGTCGGGGGACCACGTCTGCGGCGCGCACCGGGCGCGGATCAGCCCGGCGGGCGCCGCAGGTCTCCTTCAGCGCATTTCTGGGCGATCGGCTGGTCTGGAGCGGCGGGACCCGGCGCACCAGGTCCCGCGGTGGGCGGAGACCAGCCCGGCGGGGTGCCCGCGGGCGCCGAAGGCCAGGCCCCCTACAGCGCACTCCTGGGCGATCGGCCCGACCGGGAGCCGCGGGACCCGGTGGCACCAGGTCCCGCAATGGGTTGGGATCAGCCCGGCAGGGTGCCCGTAGCCGCTGGGCGGTTCGGGTCGCGGGACCAGTGGGACCACGAGCCCGCGTACAGGCCCGCGCCCGGGTGGCCCGCCAGCTCCAGGGCCAGGACCACCGAGCTCGCCGTCACGCCCGAGCCGCAGTACGCGCCCACCGGCTCGCCCGGGCGCAGGCCCAGGCCGGCGAACCTCGCCGCCAGTTCCACCGGGGCTCGCCAGCGGCCGTCCTCGCCGGTGTGGCCGGCGAACGGGGCGTTCACCGCTCCCGGGATGTGGCCGGCCCGCGGGTCGACCGGCTCCGTCTCGCCCGCGTAGCGCGGGGTGGCGCGGGCGTCGAGGAGCAGGCCGTCGCGGGCCAGCGCCGCCGCTTCGTCCGCGTCCAGGACCGGCATCCCGCCCGGGCGGACCGTGATGTCGCCCGGCTCCGGGTGCGCCTCCTCCGTGGTCACCGGGTGACCTTCGGCCGTCCACGCTGCGTAACCACCGTCGAGGACCGCCACCTCGGGGTGGCCCGCCCAGCGGAGCAGCCACCACGCGCGCGCCGCCACCGAGCCGTCCGCGTCGTCGTAGGCCACCACCGGAGCGCCCTCCCGCACGCCCGCCGCGCGCAGGTCGCGCTGCAGGTCGGCCGGGTCGGGCAGCGGGTGCCGGCCGCCTTCGCCCGGCTCTCCGGCGAGTACGCGGTCGAGGTCGGCGAACACCGCGCCGGGCACGTGGCCCTCCCGGTAGGACTCGGCGCCGGGCGGGCCGGCGAGCCGCCAGCGGACGTCGAGGACCACCGGGCGGTCCCGCTCCGGGCCGGCCAGGGCGGCGGCGAGGTCGGTGGTGCTGATCAGCGGACGCATGCCCCCATCTTCCAGCGGCCGCCCGCCCCGCCGCGCCGGGGTGCGGACATCTCCCCACCGGCCGATCGCCGATCCGGCCGAAAGCAGGCCGTCCCCGCTCGGTGCTGCGAAGTCGTGCGGCCGTGGCCGCGGCCGGATCGGTGACCACCGGCGCCGCGTTACCCCCGAGGGCCGCCGCCGCGGCCGGGGTCAACGACTACGATGAGCAACGCGGACGAAGGGGACAGCGTGAACGATCTCATCGACACCACCGAGATGTACTTGCGTACCATCTACGAGCTCGAAGAAGAGGGTGTCGTTCCGCTGCGCGCCCGCATCGCCGAGCGCCTGCAGCAGAGCGGCCCGACCGTGAGCCAGACCGTCGCCCGGATGGAGCGTGACGGCCTGGTCGTGGTCGCCGACGACCGGCACCTCCAGCTGACCGACCACGGCCGCGAGCTGGCCATCGCCGTGATGCGCAAGCACCGCCTGGCCGAACGCCTCCTCGTCGACGTGATCGGGCTCGAGTGGGAGCACGTGCACAACGAGGCGTGCCGGTGGGAGCACGTGATGAGCGAGGCCGTCGAGCGCAAGCTGGTCAAGCTGCTCGACCACCCGACGACCTCCCCCTACGGCAACCCGATCCCCGGCCTCGACAAGCTGGGCGACGGCGACCCCGCCCCGCCCGCGGAGGCCGACCTCGTCCGGCTCGACGAGTTCGCCCGCACCGGCGGCGGCCGCGTGGAGATCCGGCGCATCGCCGAGCACGTCCAGCTGGACGAGTCGCTGATGACCGAGCTCAAGTCCGTCGGCATCGTGCCGGGCGGCACGGTCACCGTCGGCAAGGCCACCGGCGGCACCATCGAGGTCACGGGTGGGGACACCACCGCGCAGGTCTCCAGCTCCGCGCTGCACGCCGTCCTGGCGCAGGCCCGATGAGCCCCGCTTCGGACGCCGTCGCGGCGTTCCGCACGATCCACGGCACCGCGCCGGCCGGCGTCTGGTCGGCGCCCGGCCGCGTCAACCTGATCGGCGAGCACACCGACTACAACGACGGCTTCGTGCTGCCGTTCGCCTTGCCCCACCGCCTGGCCGCGGCGGCGTCGCCCCGCGAGGACGGCGTGCTGTCCGTGGCCACCCTGGGCGACGACGGCCAGCTCCAGCGCTCCGGCGAGCTCAAGATCGCCGACCTGGCGCCGGGCCGCGTCGACGGGTGGGCCGCGTACCCGGCGGGTGTCGCCTGGGTGCTGCGCGACCAGGGCTTCGCCGACGGCGCCGACCTGGTCATCGCCGGGGACGTGCCGTCCGGGGCCGGCCTGTCCTCCTCCCACGCGCTCGAGTGCGCGGTGTCGCTGGCGCTGCTGGGGCTGGCCGGCCTGGAGCTGGACGGCAGCCGCGACGACGTCCCGACGCGGCCCCAGGTCGCGCGGTGGGTGCAGCGTTCGGAGAACGACTTCGTCGGCGCCCCCACGGGCCTGCTCGACCAGACGGCGTCCCTCTGCTGCACCGAGGCCCACGTGCTGTTCCTCGACGTGCGGTCGGGCGAGCAGGAGCAGGTGCCCTTCGGCCTCGCCGAGGCCGGGCTGCAGGTGCTGATCATGGACACCCGCACCAAGCACTCCCACGCCGAAGGCGGGTACGGCGAGCGCCGCCGCGGCACCGAGCGGGCGGCCGAGCTGCTCGGGGTGAAAGCGCTGCGCGACATCACCCCCGACGGCCTCTCCGACGCTCTCGACCGGCTGCCCGAAGACCTCGTGCCGCTGGTCCGGCACGTCGTCACCGAGAACCAGCGGGTGCTCGAGACGGTCGAGCTGCTGCGCGCCGGGCGGCTGGCCGACATCGGGCCGCACCTGGACGCCTCCCACGTCAGCATGCGCGACGACTACCGGATCTCCACGGCCGAACTGGACCTCGCGGTCGACTCGGCGCGGGAAGCCGGCGCGCTCGGCTCGCGGATGACCGGCGGCGGCTTCGGCGGCTCGGCGATTGCGCTGGTCCGCGACGCCGACCTGGAGCGGGTCAAGGAAGCGGTCGAGGCGGCGTACGAGAAGGCCGGCTACCGGCGGCCGCGGATGTTCACGGCGGTGCCCTCGCGCGGCGCCGGCCGCGACGAGGTCTGAGGCCGCGCGGGTCCGTCCGGGGCAACCCCCGCGCGGACCCGCGCGTCGCCAAGGGGGAAGACTGGGGGGGCACAGTCACCCTCGGCAGGAAGGCCTGGATGTGTCGGAGCAGAGCAACGCCCTGAAGCTGGTCGTGACGGGCGGAGCCGGGTACGTCGGAAGTGTCTGCGCGGCTCGGCTGGTCGAAGCCGGGCACCAGGTCACCGTCGTCGACGACCTGTCCACCGGGCACGCCGACGCCGTCCACCCGGACGCGCGGTTCATCGAAGGCGACGCCGCGGAGGTGGCGGGCAGCCTGCTGCGCGAGGGCTTCGACGGCGTGCTGCACTTCGCGGCCAAGTCGCTGGTCGGCGAGTCGATGACGGAGCCGGCGAAGTACTGGGAAGGCAACGTCGTCACCTCGCTGCGGCTGCTCGAGGCCATGCACGAGCACGGCACGCCCCGGCTGGTGTTCTCCTCGACCGCGGCGACCTACGGCGAGCCGGAGCAGTCGCCGATCCGGGAGACGGCGCCGACCCGGCCGACCAACACCTACGGCGCCACGAAGCTCGCCATCGACGCGGCGATCACCAGCTTCGCCGGCGCGCACGGCCTGGCGGCGGTGAGCCTGCGGTACTTCAACGTCGCGGGCGCGTACGGCGCTTTCGGTGAGCGCCACACCACGGAAACCCATCTCATCCCTCTCGTCCTGCAGGTCGCCACGGGCGACCGCGAGCACATCCAGGTCTTCGGCGACGACTACCCGACGCCGGACCACACGGCGGTGCGCGACTACATCCACGTCGTGGACCTCGCCGACGCGCACCTGCTGGCGCTGAAGCACGCCACCGCGGGTGAGCACCGCATCTACAACCTGGGCAGTGGCACCGGGTTCTCCGTTCTCGAGGTGATCGAAGCCTGTCGCGAGGTGACCGGCCACCCGATCCCGGCGGCGGTGGCTCCGCGGCGGGCGGGTGACCCTTCGGTGCTGGTGGCGGCCAGTGACCGGGCGCGTGAGGACCTGGGCTGGAAGCCGGAGCGGACCGAGCTGACCGCGATCGTGCGGGACGCCTGGAACTTCACCCAGTCGCGGCGGGGCTGAACCGGCCCCTGACGGGCGGCGGGTCTGCGCCTGCCGAACCCGAACCGCCGGCCGGGAAGGCCGGCCCGCGGAGTCGCGGCCGGAGTCCATTCCGGACACCGGCCGCAACCGCGGCGGCAGGACTCTCGCTGTCCACAGTGGATGCCGACCCGAGCCGGACCGCTGCCGGGGTCTCACACCGCCTGGTCCGCGTCGAAATCCGCCGGCGCCAAGCCGAAGTTCGACAAGGGGTCGGCCGCCGCCGCGGCCAGGCCGCGGATGACCTGCGGGGGCGTTCCCCGGTCCAGGACCCTCCGCAACAGCGACGCCAGCAAGTGGCCCGGTGCCGCCTCCAGGGCGTTGTCCAAGGCCATGCCCGCGAACGTGCCGTCGCCGCGGAGGTAGGCCGTGAACGCCAGGAGCGTGGCCGGCTCGGCGCGCTCCGGCGGTGGGAGCTCGCGAACCAGGGTCAGCCACAGGCGTTCCGCTTCCCGCGCCGATGTCGTGCCCGGGGGTACCGCCATCGCGAGGCACAGGTCGCGGATCTCCGGCAGCTCCAACGCGCTCGCCAGCCCCACCGCCTCCTCGTCCGTCGGGGGGCCGTCGCCGCGGCGCTGGCGGTCGAACGCCGACCGGACCGCCGATGCCGCGGCGGAAACCGCCGTTGCTCCGGGCGCGGATCGCCGGCCGGCCAACAGGTCCGCGCGGCGGGCCACCGCCTCCGGGCAACGCGGGGACAGCAGGGCCGCGAGCTCCTCGCGGCTGTCGAACGCCACCGTGCCGCCCTCGGTCGCGACCGCCGCCACGATCGTCGAGCGCGGGTCCGGCAGCTCGCCGCCGCACTCCTCGACGCGGTAGCACGCCCAGGGTGCGCCCGCGGTGATCGCGGGCGTCCACAGGGCGTGCACCACCGGGAGCCCGAAGTCCCCCAGTGCGTCCGCCAGGTCGCCGACGAAACCCGCGTGCGGCGGCGGCTTCCCGGGTCTTCGCCGTCCGCCGACGAGGACCACCGTGACGCCGGTGTGCTCGCCCGCGGCGAACTTCGCGGCCAGCGCCCGCGCCTGGTACGCGCGGTGTTCGCGGCGGGGCAGGTCGCCGCGCAGGACCAGGCCCGGGCGGTGGCCCGGCGGGAGGTGGCCGAGCAGGACGGCGGACTTCGCGGGCCGGAACCCGATCAGGTACGGCAGCGCGGCCAGCAGCTGCGCGGGGTTTCGGAGGTCGACCGGCGATGGGCCGGCCGGGGTGGCTGTGGTCATGCCTCCACGATGGGGCAGGACGGGGCCGGGTGGGGCGGTGGCGGGAAATCTGTGGATGGGCGGGGCCGATGTGGACGGAATCCGCCCGGCGGCGGCCGGGCGGGGCGTTCCTGTCGGTGGGGCGGGCTATAGTGCCCGGCCCCACCGGCCGGACCACATCTTCTCGCGGGGGCCGGGTCGCGGAACCCCGGGTGTCACGGCCTTCTTGCGGGTGGCCTGGTGCCACGGCTCAGCCGCAGTGCTCGAACCCGCTCTCGTAGGTGTTGCCGCCCACCGAACCGCCCCACTTCACGCAGGTGGCGCCGGCGGTCTTCTTCACCGGTCCGGCGTAGTAGGTGAAGCTGCCGGAGTCGGTCACCCGCGTCGAACCCTGGACCTCGAGGAACGCCGAGACCGCGCTGGCCGTGCCGAGCGACGTGGCCTTCAGCGTGGTCACGCAGTTCGCCTTGGTGGACGCGTTGTACAGCAGGTAGGCCGTGCCCGAGGAGTTGGCCAGCGCCTGCTGGTCGACGACGGAGAAGCCGTCGCCGCACACCTCTTCGGCGGAGTACGGGTTGCCGCCGCAGTGGTTCTTGCTCGTGAAGTTCGTGTGGCCGTAGTACGGCACCGCGACGCCGTTCAGCTTCGCCTTCTGCACCACGCCGTCCAGGCGCTCTTCGAAGTGCAGGTGCGGCCCGGTGACGCCGCCGGTCGAGCCCGCCTTGCCGAGCTCCCTCCCGAGGCCGACCGACTGCCCGACCGAGACCTCCTGGGCCGACAGGTGCGCGTACCGGGTGCGCCAGCCGCCGCCGTGGTCCAGCTCGATCCACTTGCCGTAGCTCGTGCTGCCCTCGTCGGCCACCCGGGTCACCGTGCCGGAGGCCGCCGCGAGCACCGGCATGCCGGTGATGCCGTCCTTCTGGAAGTCGACCGAGTACGCCGGGCTGTGGCCGCTGAACGTCGCCGCGGTCACCGTGACCCCGCACTTGAACGGCACCTGGAAGTTGGGCGCGGCCGAGGCGGTCGCCTGGCCGGCGAGGGTGAGGCCGAGCGCGGGCAGCGCCGCGGCGGCGGCGAGCAGGGCGAGCCGGCGCAACTTGGACATGGGGGAACCTCCTTGGCGAACGGGACAACGTGACCCCACGAAGGGAAGTCCCCGCCGGTACATTTTCCGTACAAGCACCGCGGAGGACTGCCGATGACGACCCGACGACCCGAGGCGCAGGACTGGCTGCGCTGGGCGCTCGTCGCGGGGCCGATGGTCGCCGCGATGCCCCGCGCGAACGCCCTCGCCTGGGTCCTGATCGGGGTCACCCTGGCCTTGTCGGTCCCGGTCCTGTGGCTGCACGATCCCGCCGGGTACCGGTGGGCGCCGGTCGTCACGATCGCCGTGATCGGCGCGGCG
The DNA here is from genome assembly GCF_046548775.1 of Amycolatopsis sp. cmx-4-61. Classification (NCBI taxonomy): domain Bacteria; kingdom Bacillati; phylum Actinomycetota; class Actinomycetes; order Pseudonocardiales; family Pseudonocardiaceae; genus Amycolatopsis; species Amycolatopsis sp. cmx-4-61. The sequence goes on from NZ_JAEBEI010000005.1 coordinate 153,272, forward strand.
GGCACGCTGCTGGCGATCGTGCCGAACAGCTGGGCGTCGGTGACGATGTTCGGCACCACCTTCTTCGTCGTCCTCAAGCAGCGGACCGGCCCGATCGTGCTGGCCGTCGCGATCGACCTGGCCGCGATCACCTGCTGGGCCGTCCTGCACGGCACCTGGCAGAGCGCGCTGCCCACGTACGCGGTCGTCGTCGTGATCCTGCTGCTCGGGCTGAATCGGCGTGCCCGGCTGGCCCGCATCGAACAGACCGAGCTGGCGCTGGCCCGCGCGCAGACCGCCAACGAGGAGCACGCCCGCGCGGCCGCCCTCGCCGAACGCGCTCGCATCGCCCGTGAGCTGCACGACGTCCTGGCGCACTCGCTCGCCGGGCTTTCGCTGAACCTGCAGGGCGCGCGGCTGATGCTGGTGCGCGACGGGGCGAGCCCGGACGCCGTCGCGCAGATCGAGCGGGCCCAGAAGCTGGCGTCGGACGGCCTCGCCGAAGCCCGCGAGGCCGTGGCCGCGCTGCGCGAAGACGCCGTCGGCGCCGAACGCGCGATCGCGGACCTCCTCGCCGCGTACCGCCTCGACAGCGGGGCCCGCGCGGACCTGGCGATCGAGGGCGAGTCCCGCGAGCTCGACCCGGCGGTGCGCACGGCCCTGGTCCGCGCCGTGCAGGAGGCCCTGGCCAACACCCGCAAGCACGCGGCGCACGCCGACGTGGACGTCACGCTGCACTACGGCGCCGGGTCGGTGGAGCTGACCGTGGCCGACCGGCAGGGCAGGCGGCCGCCGGCCGCGCCGGCGGCAGGCTACGGTTTGCGCGGGATGGGCGAACGGGTCGCGCTGCTGGCCGGGCGCCTGGACAGCGGGCCGGCGGAGGACGGATGGCGGATTCACCTGATGGTGCCGGCGTGACGCTGCGCGTCGTGCTGGCCGACGACCAGGCGGTGGTCCGGGAAGGCCTGGTCACGCTGCTCGGGCTGCTGCCCGGGATCGAGGTGGTCGGTGCCGCCGCCGACGGGCTGGCCGCGCTCGAGCTCGTCGCCGAGCACCACCCCGACGTCGTGCTGGTGGATCTGCGGATGCCGCGCTGCGACGGCGTCGAAACCACCGAACGGATCCGCGCCGGGCACCCGGGCACCGAGGTCGTCGTGCTGACGACGTACGCCGACGACGAGTCGCTGCTGGCCGCGCTGCGCGCCGGTGCGCGGGGGTTCCTCACCAAGGACGCCGACGCCGAGTCCATCGCGCGGGCGCTGCGCTCGGCCGCGGCCGGGCAGTCCACAGTGGACGGCGAGCTGCAGCGGCGGCTGGTCGAAGCCGCCGCCCGCAGCACCCCGGCGCGCGTCCGGGAGGTCGACGGCCTCACCGCACGCGAGGTTGAAGTGCTGCGGCTGATCGCCGCGGGCCTGTCCAACACCGAGATCGCCCGCACCCTGGTGGTGAGCGAGGCGACCGTGAAGACCCACGTGAACCACCTGTTCGCCAAGGCCGGCCTGCGCGACCGCGCGCAGGCGGTCGCCTTCGCCTACCGGACGGGCATCGCCGGCTGATTCCCCACGACGCGGGCGGGATGTTCGCGTGGTGGCGGACTCTCCCGCCTGACCGGCGACCACCGTTACCTTCGGTGATCGTCGGCGCGGACCGTGACCAGCCGCTGGGTGAAGCCGGCCTCGACCAGCCTGCCGAACGCCCGCTCGACGCGGGGCGGGACGCGCTGCGGGATCGCGAAGCCCCGCTCGGCGTACTCGGTGATGCGCTGCGTCTCGCCGACGAGCATGCCGATCACCCGTTCGGCCTCTTCGCTCCCGGCGAGGTAGTCCTCCAGCGACACACCCTTCGCCGCGCAGACCAGGTCGGTCCCGGGCCACAGCCGCTTGGCCGTCGCGTACGCCCGGCGCTGCTGGTAGGGCCGCGAAACCAGCGTCACGGTCCGGACGGCGATCCCCCGCTGTTCGAGCAACCGCCGGGTGAAGACGATGTTCTCGCCGGTGTTGCGGGCCTGCGGCTCGACCAGGATCGCCTCGTCCGGGACGCCGAGGTCCAAGGCGATTTCCCGGTAGTGCACCGCTTCTCCGCGCGGGAAGCGCTCCACCGTCGTCGGGGCGTTCGCGCCGGTGAACACGATCAGCGGGAAGCAGCCGGCGTGGAACAGCTCCGCCGCGTGGACGGCCACGCCGGGGTCCCGGCTGCCGAGCCCGATGCCGACGTCCGAGCGCCGCGGCGCGTGCCGCAGGTCGTGGTAGTCCCACAACGTGCGGACGTCGGCCCGCAGGTCTGCCGGCAGCATCAGCCGAACGCGGCCCGCAGCGCCGGCTTGCCGCCCGTGACCGGCAGCGTGACCGACGTCCTCGTCAGGTCGAGCGCGAGCCCCGCGCCCGGCTTCGGCCGCACCGTGTAGTCGTGGTCGCTGGAGGCGACCAGGACCTCCAGCCGGTGGCCCGCCGCGAGGAGGTAGTCCTTCGGCATCAGGTCGACGCCGATCCGGTAGGTCCGCCCGGGCGTGATCGGCTCGGTGCGGGCCGGGGACGTGCGGTTCTGCGGGTCGGTCCAGCCGCGGCTGATGACGTGGGACGTGCCGTCGGGGGCGCGGTCGAGCAGGATCGCCGAGACGTTCGCCGCGGGCCGGTCGAACGCCAGCGCCAGGTCGGCGCGGGCCGTGCCGGAGAGGCGTACGGCCTGCTTCGCCGCCGAAGTCGCGTACAGCAGGCGGTTGCCGGACGAAGCGAGGCCGGCCAGCTGCTCGATCGTCTTCGACGAGTCGTCGGCGAGGGTTTCGACGGCCGCCGTGCCCGGCACCGGGTGGCGCGTGTCGATCGTGCCCTTCGACCGGCCGCCCGGCCACGGGTACACGCGGACGTCGGAGGTGCCCGGCGCCGGCCAGTCGGCCTCGTCGGTCCAGGACAGGTCCTCGCGCTGGATCGTCGCCTTCGGCTCGTTCTGGATGCCGTTGTCGACGCCGTAGAGGTAGTGCGACATCCACTTGTTCAGCGTCGCGAGCCAGACGTCGCGCCGTAGCGAGTAGGGGTCCGCGTGGCCGGACTGGTGCAGCCAGATCTTGTGCTCGACGCCGCGGGCCTTCAGGGCCTCGTACCAGGTCGCGACCTGCTCGGTCTTGACGTTCCAGTCGTTGAGGCCGTGCACCGCGAGCACCGAGGCGTGCACCTTGCCGACGTCGTTGCGGTAGTTGCGGACGTCCCAGAACGGCGTGTAGTCGCCGGTGATGCGGTCCTGGTCGCGGGTGAGCCCGTCGATCACCGGGCGGCAGACCTGCCGGTCGGCGCGGGTGTAGACGTATTCGGCGAGCACGTCGGCGTCCTCGCCCTGGTACCCGCCGGCCGCGACCACCGCGCCGGCGTGGCGGTAGTACTCGTACCAGCTGGAGATGGCCGCGATCGGCACGATCGTTTCGAGGCCTTCGACCCCGGTGCTGGCGACGGCGTTGGGCAGCGTCCCGTTGTAGGAAACGCCCATCATGCCGGTCTTGCCGGTGCTCCAATCCGCCTTCGCCGCGACGCCGTCCGCGTCGCGCGCCGAAGTGCGGCCGTTGAGCCAGTCGACGACCGAGCGGGCACCGATCGTCTCGTTGACATCACCGGTGGTCGGGCAGCCGGTCGAAAGCCCGGTGCCGAGCGATTCGCCGTAGACGACGGCGAACCCGCGCGCGGTGAAGTAGTCCTGGTAGCGCCAGGTGATCGGGGTGGCCGGGCCGACGCCGTGCGCGGCGACGCGCGGGCCTTCCGGGCCGCGGGCGTACCCGGGCGCGTACAGCTCGACGTCGACGTCGTGGTTGGCGACGTCGTTGCCGCCGGCGTAGTACGGGCTGGCCTGGTAGACGACCGGCACCTTCAGGCCCTGCTGGGTCGCGCGCGGACGCACGACCTGGGCGTGCACCAGGTCGTCGGCGCCGTCGTGGTCGCTGTCGACCGGCGCGGTGACCCAGACGTCTTCGCGGACGACGTCGGCCGGGTCGAACACCGGTTGCGCCTGGCCGCCGGTGAACACCGGGGCCGGTGGCGCGGCTTCGGCGACGCCCGCGGTCAGCGGCAGCGCGAGGACGGCGGCGAGCAGGACTGCGGCTTTCACTCAAACCCCCAAGCCGGGCGAAGCGGACGACTGAAGACACTTCCGCTCCGCCCGCGGGGGTGTCAAGCGACTAACGTCGGAGGCATGCCGACCGTCGAAGCGCCGATCGCCGCCGTCACCGTCTACCCGCAGCAGGCGCGGATCACCCGCCGGGGCAAGGCCCCGCTCGACGGCGGGCCGCGCGTCACCTTCGCCGGGCTCCCGCCCGCGCTCGACCCGGCTTCGGTGCGCGTCACCGGCTCCGGGCCCGCGCTGATCACCGGCGTCGACGTGCGCACCGAGTGGCACGCCGCCCCCGCCGACGCGGCGTTGGACGCGCTCGTCGAGCAACGGCGTGCCGATCAGGCGACGCTCGACGGCGTCGTCGACGACGAAGCCGCCGAAACGATGAAGGTGGATCTGCTGACTTCGCTCGCGAAGCGCAGCGGCGGCAGTTTCGCGAAGGCCCTCGCCGCCAGCACCACCGAGCCCGCGCGCGTCGCGGAAGTGACGGACGCGCTGAGTGCGCGGCTGGCCGCCGCGTTGAAGGCGCGGCGGGTGCTGAGCGAGCGGATCGCCCGGCTGCGCGAGGACCTCGCCGCGCTCGACCGGCGGATCGAGGCGCACGGCGCGCAGGCCGGGCGGGACAGCACGTCGGTGGTCGTGGAGCTGGAGATCGCGGACCCGGCCGGGGAAGCCGAGCTGGAACTGTCCTATGTGGTCGCCGGAGCGAGCTGGGAGCCGGGCTACGACGTGCGTGTGCGCGGCACCGACGTCACCGTGGTGTCGTACGGGCTGGTCACCCAGCACACGGGCGAGGACTGGCCGGAGTGCGAACTGGCGCTGTCGACGGCGCGGCCCGCGGTGTCGGTGGTGGTGCCGGAACTTTCGCCCTGGTACCTCGACCGCGTCCTCGCGGAGCCGGGCGGCTGGGTGGCCACGGCGGCGGCCGGGGGTGCGCACGAGGGTGCGCGGATGCGGTTCGCGGCGGCGGCTTCGCCGCCGATGGTGAACAAACTGGCGTCGGTCGAGCAGGGCACGACGGCGGTCACCTACCGGCCGTCCCGGCCGGTGGCGGTGCCGTCGGGGGCTTCGGGCCATCGGACCACGCTGGCGCAGCTTTCGCTCACGGCTTCGCTCGGGTACGTCACCGCGCCGGTGCTGGCGGAAGAGGCGTACCTGCGCGTCACGGTGGTGAACACGTCGGAGCAGGCCCTGCGGTCAGGCCGCGCTTCGGTGTTCCACGACGCGGAGTTCGTCGGCACGACCGTGCTCGAACCGTGGGCGCCCGGGGAGGAACTGGAGCTGGCGCTGGGGGTCGACGACCGGATCCGGGTGGAGCGGGAACTGGTGCGGCGCACGGCTTCCAAGGCGGCGCTGTCCGGGCAGAAGCGGCGTGAGGCGGAGTACCGGATTTCGGTCGGGAACCACGGGCCGCGCCCGGCGGAGGTGACGGTGCTGGACCAGGCGCCGGTTTCGCGGGACGACGCGATCACGGTGAAGGACGTGAAGACCGCGCCGGAACCGGTGGAGACTTCGGAACTGGGCGAACACACGTGGAAACTGACCTTGGCACCGGGTGAGACCAAGACCGTGTCGCTGTCCTACCGGGTGGATGTCGCGAAGGGCGTGGAACTGTCTGGCTGGCGGGAGTAGCGGCTCGCCCGGAGGCGATCAGTCCCGGTGGTTCTTGAGGTACCGCATCGCGGCTTGGAACGCCGTGGCGACAGCCGCGACGGCCAAGCCGACCGGTGTGGAAGAGCCGGCGAACTTGACGATCAGGAATCCCGCGACCGGGAGAGCGATGATCGAGAGCAGTACCGGTACGGAAAGTGAACTCAGTTGCCACGTCCATGTCTTGAGCGGCGCGGAACGAGCCGAGCAAGCCGCCGGCACCGTGCGGACCGCGCGCTCCAGTCGCGAGTACGGGTCGGCTTCCATGACCGCAACGGAAAGAGTAGCCGGGAATCTGCGGAAATCCTTCCGCTCAGCCGCCGATTCCGGCCTCGGCACAGTGGTCAGCGCGTCGAGGAAAACGTTCTTCACCTTGTCGGTCGTCACGAGGTCACCTGCTTGGTGGCCACGACCACTGAGGAGCAGCAACTCCCTGGGAACAGTCACAGCCGCTCGCCGGAGAAGTGCCCGAAGCGTGCGGATCCGCATCTGTTCGATCCGCGCCGGATTGCCCAGCCGGCAGCGAAAGGACACACCGGACGCCAGTGCGTCCACATCACCCAGCTCGTCCAGCAGCTTCGCGACCTGGCGATGGATCCGGCCACCCGCGAACCGGGCACCCCAGGCACCGACGAATACGTACAAGACGAGCAGCACGCTGGGCCACATAACGAACGGCACAGTCATCGACCGAGCCTCGGGCGGCAGCGGCTCGACCAGTCGGTATGTGAACGAGGCGAGAACCACGCTCGACAGGATGAGGTAGAAGGACCCGTACTCGGACCTATGGGCGCTCCAGCGAGCCCGGCGAGCTTCGGCGGCCGAACACAGCCCTTCGTCGACGAATACCGCGAAGAGACTCAATGAGCTCTCCCGGAAGCGGCCGGTTCTCAGGCGCTCGCCCAGCTCCGCCATACCGATTCCCCTCTCGCCGGTCCTGACCATCGGACCTTATCGGAGGCATACGGCACTTCGAGGAACTCCGGCTTGTGCGAGGGCCCGGCTCACCCGGAAAGGCGAGCCGGCCCCGGCGTCACCCCTGGGCGATGTACGCCTGCAGTTGTTCCTGGCTCTGCTCCAGCTGTTCCATCCGGTTCTTCACGACGTCCCCGATGGACACGATCCCGGCCAGCCGCCCGTCGGCCAGGACCGGGACGTGGCGGATGCGCCTCTCCGTCATCAGGATCGACAGCTGGTCCACCGAGTCGTCCGGGGTGCAGCTCGCCACCAGTTTCGTCATGATCTCCGACACCGGGCCGTCCAGCAGCTCCGGGCCGTGTTCGTGCAGGCGCCGGACGACGTCGCGTTCGGAGACGATTCCCGCGATCGAACCGTCCGGGGCGACGACCACCATCGCGCCGACGTTGTGGTCGGCCAGTCCGGCCAGCAGCGTGGTCACCGTCGTCTCGGGGGTGACCGTCGCGACCGCCGACCCCTTCTTGCGCAGCAGATCCGCAATCCGCATGGCGATCCTTCCCGTCGGTGAGCTGGATCACCACAGGTTAGGGCCCCCCGGCGCCCCGCGAAAGTCCGGCAAACGGGGCGTCTTCGTGGTAAGGGCGCCACCTCAGCCGAGGCGTTCGGCCAAGCCGTCCAGCGCCAGCCGGATCCCGGCCGCGTAGTCGTCGTCGCCCAGGGCGGCCAGGCGCGCGCGGGCCAGCGCCAGCTGTTCGCGGGCCGCCGGCAGGTCGCCGAGCTTGCGGTAGTCCTCGCCGAGGTTCAGGTGCAGCGACGGGTAGAACCCGCGCACCGCCAGGGAGGAGTGGTGCTCCCGGGCCCGCGAATCGGTCAGCGAATCGGCCGCGGCCAACGCCCGCAGGTCCCACTCGAGTTCCTCGGCCGGGTCGTCGCAGACGTCGGCCATGTGGTGGGCCAGGGCGACGCGGTGCAGCGGGTCGCCGTCGTCGCCGATCGAGGCCCACAGCGCCGAGAAGGTCGCGTACGCGCCGGCGCGGTCGCCGCCGATGTGCTGCCGCAGACCGGCGTCGATCGCCACCATCACGTCGTCGGTCATGCCGCTCCCTCGTCCGCCAGTGCCCGCAGCCGGGCCAGCCCGGGCTCGATCCGCCCGGCCGCGACCGCACCGTAACCGAAGACGAGCCCGTGCCGCCGCTCCCCCGCCCCGAAGTCCCCCAGCGAGTACAGCCGCACGCCGCGACGGCGGGCGGCGCGGACGAGCGGGCCGAGGTCGGCGGCCGAAGTGGCGCTCAGGTGCAGGCCCGCGGTCGACGGCAACGGCGTCAGGAAGTCCGCGAAGTCGCGGGCGAGCACCGCGGACAGCGTCTCGTGCCGCGAGCGGTAGATCTTCCGCATCCGCCGGACGTGCCGGGCGAAGCCGCCTTCGGCCATGAACGCCGCCAGCGCCGCCTGCTCGACGTTCGGCGCGTGCCAGTCGGTGAGGTAGCGGGCCTTGACCAGGGCGGGCACCAGCGACGGCGGCGCGATGAGGAAACCCAGCCGCAGAGCGGGCGAAAGCACCTTCGAGAACGAGCCGACGTACACGACGCGGCCCCGGGAATCCAGGCTGTGCAAGGGTTCCAGGGGCCGTCCGGTGTAGCGGAATTCCGTGTCGTAGTCGTCCTCGACGACCACGGCGTCGGTGCGCTCGGCCCAGTCGAGCAGCTCCAGACGGCGCTCCAGCGACATCGCCAGGCCGAGGGGGTACTGGTGCGACGGCGTCACGTAGACCAGCCGCGTCCCCGCCGGGATGGCGTCGACGACGATCCCGGACGCGTCCACCGGCACCGGCGCGACCCGGACCCCGCGCGCGCCGAGCACCAGCCGCGGCGGCGGGTACCCCGGGTCCTCGACGGCGGCCAGGTCGCCGGTCCGCAGCAGCACGCGCGCGACGAGGTCGGTCGTCTGCTGGGCGCCCGCGGTCACGACGACCTGGGCCGCACTCGCCCGGACGTCGCGGGACACGCCGACGTGCCTCGCGATCTCCTCCCGCAGCGCCCCCAGCCCTTGCGGGTCGCCGTAGGTCATCAGGTCGGCCTGGCCGGCCCGCAGCCGCTGGGTGAGCAGCCGCCGCCAGGTGTCGAAGGGGAACAGCGAAAGGTCCGGGACACCCGGCCGGAAGTCGAACTCCGGCGCCGGGGCGAACGGCGCGGGCGGCGGCGGGACGGCGTCCCACTCCGGGAGCGGCTGCACGCCCGGACCGTCCGGAACCGACGGCGGGCGAGCCGCCGGCGAAGCGGTGACGAACGTGCCCGCGCCGACGCGTCCGGTGAGGAACCCCTCGGCGGCGAGCCGGTCGTAGGCCGCGCTGACCGTCGTCCGGGAGACGGCCAGCCGCTGGGCGAGCTCGCGGGTCGGCGGCAGTGTCTCACCGGGCCGGATCCGGCCGGCCAGGATCGCCGCGCGCAGCTGGCGGTAGATCGCGTCGCGGTGCCCGCGCGTCCCGGTCAGATCGATGTGGACGTCCACGGCTCCAGATTGGCACACCGGAAGAGAGTCGGCTTTGGCACTTCTCGTGGTCCGCTCCCCCGCCTAGCGTGCCCGGTATGGATCTCCGCGAACTCGACCGCCGCACCCTGCTCGTCCTCGACAAGCTCGTCGCCGGGGTGACCCCCGCCGACCTCGCCCGCCCGACCCCGTGCGCCGGCTGGACGCTCGCCGATCTGCTGCGCCACCAGGTCAGCGAGAACCACGCCTTCGCGACGGCGGCCCGGCAAGGCTCGGCGCCGGACTGGGACGCCGGCGTCCTGGGCGACGACGCCTACGCCGCGTACCGGGCGTCCGTCGACGACTTCCTCGACGCCTTCGCCGACGACGCCGTGCTCGAGCGGCAGCTCACGATCAACCACTTCGGCACGTTCCCCGGTCCGATCGCCGCGCACATGCACCTGGTCGACACGGTCGCGCACGGCTGGGACCTGGCCCGCGCCCTCGGCCTGCCCTACGAGCCGGACGCCGAAGCCGTGCACGCCGCCCTGCAGCTCGCCGAGCGGATCCCGGACGAGGGCCGGGAGCAGAACGGCTCGTTCGCCCACCGCCTCGACGTGCCCCCGGACGCCGGCGAGCTCGACCGGTTCCTCGCCCTCCTCGGCCGCGACCCGGCCTGGGCGCTCAGCTGATTTCGGCCGCCGGCACGCTCCAGGTGTCGCACGCCTTCGTGGCCTTGCCGTCGTAGCCCGCCTTCGCCCAGGACAGCTGGTGCTCGCGGGAGCCGTGCGTGTCGCTGTCGTTGGCCCGGCCGTAGTCGGCGACCGCGGCGTTCGCCAGCGACCGGCTGATCGCCCCCGTGCCGGCGACGGCCGTCAGGAACAGCGCGCCGAAGCAGTTCGCCTGCAGCTCGATCCGGCGCACGAGCTCCTTGTCGGCCGCGCTGTCCTCGTCCGGGGAGGTCATCTTGTCCGCCGCCGCGGACAGGATGCCGCTCTCGCGCTGCACGTGGTGGCCGTACTCGTGGGCGATCGTGGCGATGTGGCGGGCCTTGTTGAGCCCGGCGTCCGACAGCATCCAGTCGGTCGGGGCGTAGATCGTCGTGTCGCCGCCGCAGTAGTAGGCGACCGCTTCGTTCTCCGTCGGCGCCGCGCCGCACGAACTGTGCTCCGGCAGCGTCACCGACACGGTGGCGGTCAGCGTCGGCTCGTTCGCCTTCTCCAGCGCCGGGCGCCACGACTGCTCCAGGCAGCTGACGAGCGCGCCGTAGTAGGCCTTGAGCTGCTCGGGCGCCCGGCCGAGGTCGGGCAGCGTGCAGGTGGCCGGGCCGGGGCTGATGCCGGCGCCGAGCAGCGGGTTGCGTGCCAGCTCGGGCACGGACTTGGGGGGCTTCTTGCCCGAGCCGCCGTGCGCCCGCCCGGTGTCGGCGCCCTGGGCGGGGAGCGCGCGGCCGTCCACCCGGTGCGGGATGGTGGCGGCGATCAGGGAGAACGCCACCACGACGATCAGGACCCCGCTGACCGCACCCCAGAGCCGGTTGCGCGGCGGCGCGATCGGCACGGGCGGGGCGGCGGCCCAGCCGGGCGTCCACGGGTTCGCCTCCGGCGCCCACGCGTGTTCCGGTGGCCGGGCCGGACCCGGCCACGGCGGTTCGGCGTCGTTCACGATCTCCCCCTGCTGTGTGGCACCAGCATACGGACCACCCGGATGGCCGGGATCACGAAACGAAAACGCCACCGGGTGGCCGCGGGACCCGTCGCCGGGCGAGACTGAACGGCATGAGTGTCGAGGACCCTTACCTGTGGCTGGAAGACGTGACCGGCGACGAAGCGCTCGGCTGGGTGCGCGCCCGCAACGACGAGACGCTGGCCGAGCTGACCACCGGAGCGCGGTTCGCCGCAGTGCGTGACGAGCTGCGCGAGGTGCTCGACGCCGACGACCGGATCCCGTACGTGCGCCGCCGCGGCGAGTTCTTCTACAACTTCTGGCAGGACGCGAGCCACCCGCGCGGCCTATGGCGGCGGACGACGCCGGAGTCCTACCGCACCGCCGAGCCCGAGTGGGAGCTGCTGCTCGACGTCGACGCGCTGGCCGAGGCCGAAGGCGAGAACTGGGTCTGGCAGGGCGCGGCCGTGCTGAAGCCGGACTACCGGCGGGGGCTGGTGGAGCTCTCCCGCGGGGGCGCGGACGCCACGGTCGTGCGCGAGTTCGACCTCGACGCCCACGAATTCGTCGAAGACGGCTTCACGGTCGGAGAAGCGAAGACGCGGATCGGCTGGATCGACGAGGACCGCGTCTACATCGGAACGGACTTCGGCCCGGGTTCGCTGACCAGCTCCGGCTACCCGCGGCTGGCCAAGGAGTGGCGCCGCGGCACGCCGCTGTCGGAAGCCGTCACGGTCTTCGAAGGCAAGCCGGACGACGTCTCGATCGGCGCGTCGCACGACCCGACCGAAGGCTTCGAGCGCGACTTCGTCAGCCGCTCGATCGACTTCTACCGCTCGGAACTGCACCTGAAGACGCCGGACGGCCTGGTCAAGATCGACGTTCCGGACGACGCGAGCGCGTCCGTGCGCCGCGAATGGCTGCTGGTGCGGCCGCGGACGGCGTGGACCGTCGGCGGCACCGAACACCCGGCGGGCTCGCTGATCGCCATCCTCTTCGACGCCTTCATGGCCGGCGACCGCACCTTCACCACGCTCTTCACCCCCGACGAGCACACCTCGCTCGAGTACTGGGCCTGGACGCGCCACCACCTGCTCCTCGGCACGCTGCGCGACGTCCGCAGCGAGCTGCGCACCCTCACGCCCGGCCCGGACGGCTGGACCGACGAGCCCCTGGCGGGCGGGCCGGAGTTCGGCAGCGCGGACATCTTCGACACCGACCCCGACGTCAGCGACGAGTACCTGCTCGACTCCAGCGGCTTCCTGCAGCCGTCGACGCTGAGCTACGGCCGCGTCGGCGAAGAGGTCGAAGTGCTGAAGCAGGCTCCGGCGTTCTTCGACGCTTCGGGCATGAGCGTCGCCCAGTACTTCGCGACGTCGGAGGACGGCACGAAGATCCCGTACTTCGTCGTCCGGCCCTCCGGCGCCGAGGGCGGCCCGACGCTGCTGACCGGCTACGGCGGCTTCGAGATTTCCCTGACGCCGTCCTACAGCGGCATGATCGGCCGCGGCTGGCTGGCCCGCGGCGGCACGTACGTCGTGGCGAACATCCGCGGCGGCGGCGAGTACGGGCCCGGCTGGCACACCCAGGCCATCAAGGCCGAGCGCCACCGCGTGTACGAGGACTTCGCCGCGGTGGCCGCCGACCTGGTTTCGCGGGGCATCACGACGCCGGAAAGGCTCGGCATCCAGGGCGGCAGCAACGGCGGGCTGCTGATGGGCGTCATGCTGACGCGCTACCCGGAACGGTTCGGCGCGATCGTCAGCCAGGTGCCGCTGCTGGACATGCGCCGCTACCACCTGCTGCTGGCCGGCGCGTCCTGGATGGCCGAGTACGGCGACCCCGACGACGCCGCGGAGTGGGAGTACATCGCGAAGTACTCGCCGTACCAGAACGTCCACAGTGGACGTACGTACCCGCCGTCGCTGTTCGTGACGTCGACGCGTGACGACCGCGTGCACCCCGCCCACGCCCGCAAGATGGTGGCGCGGATGCGTGAGCAGGGGCACGACGTCCGGTATCACGAGAACATCGAGGGCGGCCACGGCGCCGCGGCCGACAACGAGCAGCTGGCGTTCAAGTGGGCGCTGGTGTTCGAGTTCCTGTGGGAGCAGCTCACGAAGTGACCCGCGCGAGCACGACGCCGCCGACGATCAGGGCCAGCGCGGCCACCCGGCCGAGACTCAGCGGGTCCTTGTTCACGACGACGCCGAGCACGATCGCCCCGACGGCACCGATCCCGGTGAACACCGCGTAGGCCGTGCCCACTCCGACGGTGTCCATCGCGCGCGAGAGCAGGTAGACCGCGGCGGCGCCGAGCACGAAGCACAGCAGCGTCGGCCACGGCCGGGTGAAGTTCTCCGTCGGCTTGATGCTCTGCGACCAGGCGACCTCGACGAGCCCGGCGCAGACGAGCGTCACCCAGCCCATCGGATCGCCTCCAGCGCCGCTTCGCGGGAAGCGATCCGCTCGCCCTCGCGTGCGGCCAGGTGCGGGTCGACCAGGGCATTGGTCAGTTCGGCGTGCACGAACCGGACGTCGTCGACGTCGTAGTGCCCGGCGATGAAGTCCCGCAGGTAGCGCTCGTGGTGGTCGAACGGTGCCCGCGGCGTCCCTTCGGCGTACGTTCCGCCGCGGGCGCCGGCGATGACGAACCGCCTGCCGCGCAGGGACATCTTCGGGAACGTCACCTGGTCGATCCACGCCTTCAGGGCGGCCGGGATCGAGAAGTTGTACATCGGCGCGCCGATCAGCACGACGTCGGCTTCGAGCAGTTCGGCCAGGAGCGGCTCGACGACGGCCCACGCTTTCCGCTGGCCCGGCGTCGTGACGACGTCGGCGTAGTGCGCCGGGTCGGTGATCCCCTCGGTGAGCAGGGCGTCGCAGATTTCCGTCCAGGCTTCGCCGATCACCGGGACCGGGTCGGCGGCCAGGTCGCGGTAGGTCCGGGTGCCCGGCCAGCCGGCGGCGTACCGGGCGGACAGCTCGCGCGAGAACGACGAGCGGCGGGCGCTGGAGTCGAGGTGCAGCAGGTGGGGCACGATTCCTCCTCAAGTGGACGCGGTGTCCGCTTGAGTTAACTGGACGTCTCGTCCGGATATTCCCTAGGCTGGTGCCCATGCCCGAACGCGCCGACGCGGCCCGCAACCGCGCGAAGATCCTCACGGCGGCCGAGGAGCTGTTCACCGCCCGCGGCGCGGCTGACGTGACGATGGAGGACATCGCCCGGGCGGCCGGCGTCGGCCGCGGAACGCTGTACCGCCGCTACCCGGACCGCGCCTCGATCGCCGTGGCGTTGCTGGACGAGCACGAGCGCCGCCTGCAGGAGACGCTGCTGCGCGGCGACCCGCCGCTGGGCCCGGGCGCGCCGCCGTCCGCCCGGCTGGCGGCGTTCTACGAGGCGATGGTGGCCCTGCTGGAGCGGCACGCACCCCTGGTGCTGGGCACCGAGGTCGGCCATTCGCGGTTCACGACGGGCGCGTACGGGTTCTGGCGCACGCACGTCCGGGTCCTGGCCGAGGCGGCGGGCGCGCCGGACCCGGACGTGCTGGCCGACGTGCTGCTGGCCCCGCTGGCGCCGGAGCTGTTCCTGCACCAGACGAGCCGGGGGGTGACGCCGGAGCGGCTTGTCCGGACGCTGCGGCAGCTGGCCGGCCTGCTCTAGAAGAGCCCGCGCGGCCTGGCGCGTTTCGGGACGTACGGCGGCTTCGGCCGCTCGCCGCGGATTCGCCCGAGCGCGGCCTCGAACGCGGTGAGCACGTCGGCGACGAAGACGAGCCGCCCGACGCCGAGCCGTCTCAAGGCCGCGCCGTGGTCCACGGCGACCGTGATCGCGACGCCGAGCAGCAGGACCCGCCACGCGCCGAACAATGCCGCCCTTGCGGGGTGGTTCATGGTGCGGAAGGCGAGCTCCAGCCGGTGGCAGTGGAACGGCACGTGCCGCTCCTCGTCGGCGAGGATCCGCGCGGCGACCTGGGCGGCCAGCGGATCGCCTGCCCCGTCCCGCAGAGCCCGGTAGTACCGCAGCGCGACGACCTCGGCGATGAGCAGCACCATCAGCTCCAGCCGCAGCCCGAGCGCCCGCCGCAGCCGGACGAACACGGTGTCGGTCCAGTGCCGCCCGAGGGTGCCCACCCCGGCCGCGGCCAGTAGTTCGGCCAGCATCCGGGCATGGTTCTGCTCTTCGGCGACGAAGAGCCGCACGGCGGCGAGGTAGGTGCCGTCCCCGGCGGCCTTGGCGATGAGGTTGGCGCCGTCACCGGCTTCGCCGATTTGGAACCGTTGAACGCTCTTCGCGACGTCAGGGTGGAGGTTCGCGCCCCGTTCCCACGGCGGATCCGCGCGCTGCCTGCGGCGTTCGGCCTCGGTTTCGAAGTCGTGGAGCCAGTGTGCGTACGTCATCGGGTCGATGATGCCGGGGAGTTGTGGACCCGAGGGGCGGTTTCCGTGGAGATCCGGTGAAGGCTCACCAGTGCCGGGGGCAGCACTCGACGTGCAGCAGCGCCATCGGGTTCCGGCGCGGGTACGGGCTCCATGGCCCGATGGCGATCTCCGCGCAGCAGTGCGCACCGGGCTCTTCGGCCAGGTGCGCGGGGCTGTCTTCGGCCAGGGACCGCACCGCCTCGCCCTCGAATCCGTACGCGGGCCGGCTGCCGGTGAGGAACAGGGTGTCCGCGGCGATCCGCCAGCGGAGGTGATCGCGGAATTCCCGGTGCCGACGCGGGGTGTGGTCCACCGCCGGGAAAGCCCGCGGCGGCAGCGTCACCTTGTGCGGTACGGGCGGGGACAGCCGAGCGCGCAGCCGCTTCCAGCGGGACACCGGAAAGCCGAGGCTGTGGTGCAGCAGCACCAGATCGAGCGACCGCCCGCCGGACTCGTCGGCGCAGCCCGGCGTGCTCGCCCGCAGCGGCAGGTGGACGATGCTGTGCGGCGATCTCGCCGCTAGCCACCACGCGCACGCGAGGTCCACCGCCGCGGCCCGGTCGACCGACAACTGAGCCCCGCAGCGCCGCTCGTGCAGCGCGGCATGGGCGATCGGGCGCGCCGGACGGATGACCCGGTGGTCGCGGCCGTCCAGGCGGGCGGTGCTCACCAGCGTCCGCCACTCCCGGCCCTTCAGCTGCATCCGATGCCCCTCCCCTCGGCGGCACGATAGGCACCGAGGGGCCGGAAACACCATCGAATTTCGCCGGCCGGACCGGGCGGAAAGCCGCCCGGTCCGGCCGGGAACCGTCAGCTACAACCCGAAGTCGCGCCGCAGCCTTCGCAGGCGTAGCACGAACCCGCCGGGCGCATCTTCGTTCCGCACGTCATGCAGAGCGGGGCATCTGCCGCCTTGCCGAGGCGGAGCTCCATCAGCTCCGTCGTCGTCTGGGCTTCACGGTGCGGGTGCTCCGGCTCCGTCACGTGCGGCTCCGGTGACGCGTCCACAGTGGACTGCAGGGCTTCGAGGTCGACCTTCGGGGCGCCGTAGGCGGCCTCCACCTCGGCCGAACGCTCGTCCGCCGACAGGATGCCCAGCTGCGAGCGCTTCTCGTACGGCAGGTAGTCCAGGGCCAGCCGGCGGAACAGGTAGTCCATCACGCTCGTCGCGATGCGGATGTCCGGGTCGTCCGTCATGCCCGCCGGCTCGAAGCGCAGGTTGCAGAACTTCGAGACGTAGAACTCCAGCGGGATGCCGTGCTGGAGGCCGACCGAAATGGACATCGAGAACGCGTCCATCACGCCGGCCAGCGTCGAGCCCTGCTTGCCCAGCTTGACGAAGATTTCGCCGAGGCCGTCGTCCGGGTACGAGCCCGCCGTCAGGTAGCCCTCCGCGCCGCCGACCGTGAACGAGACCGTCTGGCTCGGGCGCTTCTTCGGCAGGCGCTTGCGGACCGGCCGGTACTCGACGACCTTCTCCGGCTCGGCGGAAGCCACCTCCGAAGACTTCTTCGCCGTCGACAGCGGCTGGCCGACCTTGCAGTTGTCGCGGTAGATGGCCAGCGCCTTCAGGCCGAGCTTCCAGCCCTGGAAATAGATCTCCTCGACCTCTTCGACCGTCGCCGACTCCGGCATGTTGACCGTCTTCGAGATCGCGCCGGAGAGGAACGGCTGCACCGCGGCCATCATCCGGACGTGCCCCATCGGCGCGATCGAGCGCTCGCCGACCGCGCAGTCGAACACCTCGTAGTGCTCGGGACGCAGCCCCGGCGCGTCGACGACGTGGCCGTGCTGCGCCACGTACTCGACGATGGCCTCGACCTGCTCGGTCGGGTAGCCCAGCGCCTCCAGCGCGCGCGGGACCGTCTGGTTGACGATCTGCATCGAGCCGCCGCCGACGAGCTTCTTGAACTTCACCAGCGAGAAGTCCGGCTCGATCCCGGTCGTGTCGCAGTCCATCATGAAGCCGATGGTGCCGGTGGGCGCGAGCACCGACGCCTGCGCGTTGCGCCAGCCGTGCTTCGTGCCGATTTCGATGCCCCGCTGCCACTCCTGCGTCGCCAGCGCGCGGACCGCGGCGTCGTTCGAGTGGTAGGTGCGGACCAGCTCGTTCGCCGCCGCGTGCTTGCGCATCACGCGCTGGTGCGCTTCGGCGTTGCGCGCATAGCCCTCGTACGCGCCGACGACCTGGGCCAGCTCCGCCGAGCGCCGGTACGACACGCCCGTCATCAGCGACGTGATCGCCGCCGCGAGCGCGCGGCCGCCGTCGGAGTCGTACGCGTGGCCGAGCGCCATCAGCAGCGCGCCCAGGTTGGCGTAGCCGATGCCGAGCTGGCGGAACTTCCGCGTGGTGTCGGCGATCGGCTCGGTCGGGAAGTCCGCGAAGCAGATGGAGACGTCCATCGCCGTGATGACGAACTCGACGGCGCGGGCGAACAGCGGCGCGTCGAACGTGCCCTCGGGCGTGACGAACTTGAGGAGGTTCAGCGAGGCGAGGTTGCAGCTCGAGTTGTCGAGGTGCATGTACTCGCTGCACGGGTTCGACGCGGTGATCCGGCCCGACTCCGGGCAGGTGTGCCAGTCGTTGATCGTGCCGTCGTACTGGATGCCGGGGTCGGCGCACTCCCACGCGGCCTGGGCCATCGTGCGGAACAGCTTCTTCGCGTCGGTGCGGTCGATGACCTCGCCGGTGAGCCGGGCGCGCAGGCCGAAGTCGGTGCCGTTCTCGACCGCCTGCATGAACTCGTCGGACACGCGGACCGAGTTGTTCGCGTTCTGGTACTGCACCGAGGAGATGTCCGCGCCGGAGAGGTCCATGTCGAACCCGGCGTCGCGGAGGACCTTGATCTTCTCCTCTTCGCGGGCCTTGGTCTGGATGAACTCCTCGATGTCGGGGTGGTCGACGTCGAGCACGACCATCTTCGCCGCGCGCCGGGTCGCGCCGCCGGACTTGATGGTGCCCGCGGACGCGTCGGCACCGCGCATGAACGAGACCGGCCCGGACGCGGTGCCGCCCGAGGTGAGCAGTTCCTTCGAGGAGCGGATGCGGGAGAGGTTGAGGCCGGCGCCGGAGCCGCCCTTGAAGATCAGGCCCTCCTCGCGGTACCAGTTGAGGATCGACTCCATCGTGTCGTCGACGGCGAGGATGAAGCAGTTGTGAACCCGGAGATTTCCGGAAAGGTACTCGCCGGATTCCGTCTGGATGTCGTAGACCGGCATTTCGCCCCGGCTCTCGATCCCGGCGATCTCCAGCCGCTTCCGCTCGTGAGCAGGCAGGCCGGGCTTTTCGAAGGACGCCTCGAGCTTCGCGGTCTTCACCGGATCGATGAAGCCGATTTCGTCCGCGAAGATCCGCCGATCACCGGCGTTCTGGATACGGATGCCCCAGAGGTCGTGCCGGTCCGGCCGCTTTTCCTCCTTGCGGCCCACCCGGGCGAAGATGCCGAACCGGGCCAGCAGCTGCTGGAGACCACGGACCAGGTTCTCGCCGATCATGTCCAGGGCGACCAAAGTGGACCGCTCCCGCGCGGAGACATAGCCCTCGGCCTGGAAGATGCTCCGCAGGTACGCGGCCACCACCGGAAGCGGCGCTGTGTACAGGAACTCCGGTACCTCCATGTCGATGCCGCGAGCACGCAAGCCCCAGGCGTCGACGAAGTTCTCCAGCACGTTGCCGTGGAGCCGGGTTCGGCGGCAGTCGAGGGTCTCGTCCTGGGTTTCGACGGCACGTTCGTGGCGGTGAACGTCCGGGAAGACACGATCGAGCGCTGTCCGCACCCAGGCCAGCTCGGCGTCGTTCACGGTGATCGCTTCGATGGTGAGCGAACGGTTCGTCCCGTCGTACTGACCGACGAAGCCGTCCGACTGCAGCCAGCCCGCCAGCGCGGCTTCGGCGATGTCGGCTTCCCGGATCTCTTCCTCGCCGAACGCGCTGCGACGGTGCCATTCGAGCTGGTCTCCCACCCGCAGCTCGCCGGCGGGCACGAACTTCCCGCCACCCGCACTGGCCCGCCACACGAGGTGATCGGCCGTGACGTCGAGGACGTGACCCGACTTCGTCGTGACCCGCAGGACTTCCTTGATCCCGTTCGCCTTAGTGGCGACGACCTTGGTCAGCCCGTTCGCGTCGTAGACCTTGGCACCCACGGCGTCCAGCTCGACGAAGCGGCCGATCGGGACGGCACCGCCGGGGGTGCTCACCAGTGCGTCGTACGGCTGGCAGGCCGAGACCTGCTGCTTCGACGGCGTGCCGACGTTGAACCAGACCGGGGAGTTGAAGCTGAAGACCTGGTGCAGCAGCATCCAGGTGAGTTCGTGCTCGAAGATCTCGAGGTCCTGCGGCGTGGCGAAGTAGCCGTGGTCGCGCGCGGCCTTGACGTAGGTGTGCACGACCCGGTCGATGAGCTGCTTGAGGCTGCGCTCGCGCTGCGGGCTGCCGACGGCGCCGCGGAAGTACTTGCTGGTGACGATGTTGGTGGCGTTGACCGACCAGAAGTCGGGGAACTCCACGCCGCGCTGCTCGAAGTTGACCGAGCCGTCGCGCCAGTTCGTCATGACGACGTCCCGCTGCTCCCAGGTGACCTGGTCGTACGGGTGCTGCCCCTCGGTCGTGAACACGCGCTGCACGCTCAGCCCGCCGGCGGCCTTGCTCTTCTTGCCGGCGGCCGCGCGGGCCCCCGTTCCCACGGTTTCGGTCATCGGTTGAACCCTCTCCCGCAGCGGGACGGCTCAGTCGCCGTCTTCGCGCTGATCGCTCTCCTGGGCAGCAGCACCCGCCATGGCCTCACGCAGGTCGGCGATCTCCTTCTCGAAGTCTTCGACCGAGGAGAAGGAGCGGTAGACACTGGCGAACCGGAGGTAGGCGACCCCGTCGAGTTCACGCAGCGGGCCCAGGATGGCCAGGCCGACCTCGTGACTCGGGATCTCCGCCAGCCCGGCGGAGCGGATCGACTCCTCCACGCGCTGCGCGAGCTGCTGCAGCGCGTCGTCGTCGACCGGCCGGCCCTGGCAGGCGCGGCGGACGCCGCTCACCACCTTGTCCCGGCTGAACTGTTCGGTGACCCCGGACCGCTTGACGACGGCGAGCACCATCGTCTCCGACGTCGTGAACCGCCGTCCGCACGACGCGCACGAGCGCCGCCTGCGGATCGCCTGGCCTTCATCCACCTCTCGGGAATCGACGACCCGAGAGTCCGCATGCCGGCAGAACGGGCACCTCATCCGCCGATCACCTTCCCCTCCGCGCCGGCCGCCCCGGTCGACGTCCCCGCGGCCACCCACGCATTCCGGCGCACCTGGTGATCGTTTTGTGGACATCCGGTGGGTAAGAGCCGACCAGCTGTGGACAACTGCTGTCCAGCCTACCCCAACCTGTGGACCAACTACAGCGGTGTAACTACTACATATAGCGGCGAAGGGTAGAACTCGAGCGGTGCGCGCGCAAGCGGCACGCCAGGCGCGATCCTCGCCCGGGTGTGTGCGGTTGACGGCGCCCGCGGATCAGGGTGCGGCGACGGCGACCGAGTCGGCGACCGGGACCGTGAGCGGCAGCCCCGGCACCAGCACGGCCCCGTCCAGGCGATTCAGTTCCTTGATCTTGGCGACAACCGCGCCAGGCTCACTGTCCGGCGCGAAGCGGGCGGCCAGCGACGACAGCGTGTCGCCCTGGCCGACGGACACCGTCGCGGTCCGCGCGGGCACCGCGGCACCGGACGACCCGCTTCCCAGAAAACCCAAACCGGTGATCATCAGGCAGCTCGCGACGGCGAGCCCGGCGAGCCACGGCCACCGCACCGGCACCCGCCGCGGCGCCGCACAGGGAGCGCCGGCCGGGCGGCGGCCCGCCACGACCCGCGCGCGCGTCGGCGGGCGGGGCACCTCGCCGCGGCGCCCGCGCAGAACGCGCACGGGACGGAGGGGCGCCGGGACCGGGGTCGCCGGGCGAACGTGTCCGCGTTCGGCCAGAATGGACATCCGAACCTCCTCGAAACCCTGTGTCCGCCCGTTTCCGGGGCCGGGACCGGCCCGTGGATCAAGGTCGAACAGGCGTTCTATCGAACGCCCGTGCGAAGGTCTACCACCTGCCACCGACAAAATCGAGCGGACACGGCGTGTCGATCGAACAGATGTTTGAAATCGCCGTGCCCGGGGGCTAACGTCGGTGACCAGGGCATCTGCCGGGCAGATGCCGCCGGCGAGCCTGCCCGCACCCGGCGGGCGGCGGCCGGCGCGCAGATACGTGCAGCGAACGTCTGGGAGGCGACGCAGTGGCGAAGGAGAACAAGGCGGGCAGGACCAGTGGGTCCCCCGGCGGCTCGGGCAAGGTGCACACCATGCCCGAGGTGTACGACGTGGACGAGACCCTCACCGTCCGCCAGCAGCAGGTCCTCGACGTGATCCGCTCGTGGGTGAGCCGGTTCGGCTACCCGCCGAGCGTCCGGGAAATCGGCGAGGCGGTCGGGCTGACGTCGACGTCGTCGGTCTCCCACCAGCTGCGCGCGCTGCAGCGCAAGGGCTACCTGCGCCGGGACGCGAACCGGCCGCGCGCGGTCGGCGTCCTTTCGGCGACCGACGACAACCCCATGGGCATCGAGATGGACCAGCAGCCGGTCATGCCGAAGGCGGCGTACGTGCCGCTGGTCGGCCGGATCGCCGCCGGTGGCCCGGTGCTGGCCGAGCAGGCCATCGAGGACGTCTTCCCGCTGCCGCGGGAGATCGTCGGCGAGGGCGAGCTGTTCCTGCTGAAGGTCACCGGCGACTCGATGGTCGACGCGGCCATCACCGACGGCGACTGGGTCGTGGTCCGCCAGCAGCCGGACGCGGACAACGGCGAGATCGTCGCGGCGATGATCGACGGCGAGGCCACGGTCAAGACCTTCAAGCGCAAGGACGGCCACATCTGGCTGATGCCGCACAACGAGGCGTACGACCCGATCCCCGGCGACGACGCCACGGTGCTCGGCAAGGTCGTGGCCGTTCTGCGCCGCCTCTAGGAGATCCCGGGCTTTCGCACGGCCCGGAAATCTTCACCGGATCGGATGATCTTCGGCCGTGGGGAGCCGGAGGTCAGCGGCGGGCCCGGCGACGCAGCTTGCGGAAGCCGAACCAGCCGAGGCCGACCACCGCGAGCGTGATCCCGGCGGCAGGCAGGACGGGGAGCCCGGCCCCGTCCCCCGCCGAGCCGGACGACGCGTTCGTCGAGGTCGTCCCCTCCGCCGGTGCGCCGGACTGCGCGGCCAGTGCCGCCGCGCCCCGCACCGCGCGGAGGGGCTGGCCCACACCTTCGCTGCCGGAGAGCAGCGTTCCGTCGGGGTCGAACGCGATCGCCTCGCCCTGCTTCTCCCCCGGCAGCGGGATCCGCACGGGGTTGCGCTGCAACGCGGCAAGCACGTCGCCGTCCGGAGCCGCGTACACATAGGCGTCCGTGTACGTCCGCAACGCGATCACGCTGCCGTCGGCCATCGAAGCGCCGCCCGTGACCAGGACCGAACCGATCGAACCGACCGGGCCGCCCTGGGTGTCCGTCGTGGCGATCTTCACCGTGCCGACCTTTTCCAGCGGGGTCGGTCCCGGGCTCGCCAGTGGCCCCGAAGGCCGGTACACGCGGGCCTCGCCGAGGACGTCCTTGGTGATCAGGTACGGCGTGCCCGCCTTGTCCATGATCAGCGCTTCGGTGTCGTGCTGGCCGTCCGGGTAGGTGAGCCGGTGCAGCGTGACCTTGCCCTCGGGAGTCATCTCCAGCAGGGCGACCGTCAGCCGGCCCTTCTTGTTGTCACCCGTGTCGGACAGCCACAAGCGGCCGTCGGACGTCCGGGCCAGGTCCTCGACGTCGAAGGGGTCGGTCTTTTCGGTCAGGACTTTCTGCACCTTGCAGTCCCGGCCGAGCACGAACACCTGGACCTTGCTGCCGCCGTCGTTGATCGCGTACAGCTGCGTGCCGTCGGAGACCAGGCCGGACAGCTCGCCGATCCGGGAGTCCTTCACCGTGCACAACGGCTCCGGCGCCGGTGCCGCCGAAGCGGGCACAGGAGCGGCGAGCACCCCCACGGACACCGCCGCGACCGCGACCATCCAGCGCACCCAGCCACCTCCGTAGTGTGCGACCCCCGTGGATCGCACACTACGGAGACGTGTCAGGCCCCGGTCGAGTTGGTCTCGTACTCGCGCAAGGCCGCCGCGAGGTCCGGGCGGACCCGCACCAGCAGGCGCGTGCCCTCCTCGGCGTGCTCCTCCTCGAGGACTTCGCCGTCCGCGTGCGCCCGCGCGACGAGCTCGCCGCGCGAGTAGGGCACCAGGACGTCGACCGTGACCTCCGGGCGCGGCAGGCGCTCGGCGATCACCTCGACGAGCTCCGCGATGCCGGCCCCGGTGCGGGCCGAAACCTGGACCGAACCGGCCAGCGCGTGCCGCAGCCGGGCCAGGCTGACCTCGTCGGACGCGTCGGTCTTGTTGATCACGAGCAGCTCCGGCGGGAGCGGCTCCTGGCGCTTGCGGGTGATCTCGGCGAGCACCTCACGCACCGCGCTGACCTGCTCTTCGGGCGCCGGGTCGGACCCGTCCACCACGTGCACGAGCAGGTCCGCGTCCGCGGCCTCCTCGAGCGTCGAGCGGAACGCGTCCACCAGCTGGTGCGGCAGGTGCCGCACGAACCCGACGGTGTCGGTCAGCGTGTAGCCGCGGCCGTCCGGCGTCTGCGCGCGCCGGGTGGTCGGGTCGAGGGTGGCGAACAGCGCGTCCTCCACCAGCACCCCGGCCCCGGTCAGCGCGTTGAGCAGGCTCGACTTGCCGGCGTTGGTGTAGCCGACGATCGCCACGCTGGGCACCTCGTTGGCCAGCCGCCGCCCGCGCTTGGTCTCGCGGATGGTGTCCATGGCCGCGATCTCCCGGCGCAGCTTCGCCACGCGCTTGTTAATCCGCCGCCGGTCGGTCTCGAGCTTGGTCTCACCGGGACCGCGCAGGCCCACGCCGCCGTTCGCGCCGCCGGCGCGGCCACCGGCCTGCCGGGACAGCGACGTACCCCACCCGCGCAGCCGCGGGATCAGGTACTGCAGCTGGGCCAGCTCGACCTGCGCCTTGCCCTCCTTGGACCGGGCGTGCTGGGCGAAGATGTCGAGGATCAGGGCGGTCCGGTCGATGACCTTGACCTTCACCTTCTCCTCGAGCTGCCGCAGCTGGCTCGGCGAGAGCTCGCCGTCGCAGATCACGGTGTCGGCACCGGTGGAGCCGACGATGTCGCGTAGCTCCCGCACCTTGCCCGAGCCGATGTAGGTGGCCGGGTCCGGCTTGGTCCGCCGCTGGATGAGGCCTTCGAGGACCTCCGAGCCCGCCGTCTCGGCCAGGCGCGCCAGCTCGGCCAGCGACGCCTCGGACTGCAGGGCCGTGCCCTCGGTCCACACGCCGACCAGCACGACGCGCTCGAGCCGCAGTTGCCGGTACTCGACCTCGGTGACGTCGTCCAGCTCCGTGGACAGTCCCCTGACCCGGCGCAGCGACGCGCGGTCCTCGAGTTCCATCTCGCCGGTCGACGGGTCGTACAGGTCGTCGTCGTGGTCTTCGGTGTGTGTCAGTTCTGTCATCGTGCCTCCATGTTCCCACGATTCGCCGCGGGAACCGAACTTTTACGTGCTGGGATAAGTGGCGAGGTAGATCGCGGTGCGCTCGGCGCCGGGACGGCGCGGGCGCGCGCGGAATTCCTCGAGCAGGGCGTTGAGCCGTGTTTCCAGCTCCGCCCGCTCCTCGGGGGCCACCTGGACGACCAGGCGCGACTGGTGCACGCCCTCGAATCCGGTCTCGGCGATCTCGGCCAGATAGGCCTCGAGCACCGCCTGTTCCACGCCCTTGTCACCGCATGAGTCGAGTGTCCACGAAAGCCCCGTCGAAAGATACGGAATTTCCCGGGCACCCCGGGCCCCGCGGCGCGGGGGCTGCGCGGCGAGGAAGCCGGTCTCGACGAGCTTGCGCACGTGGTGCAGCGTCGTCGCGGGGTCCCGGCCCAGCCGCCTCGCCAGCTCCTTGTTCGTCAGCGCCTCCGAGAAGGTCAACCGGATGATGCGCAGCCGTATTCCGGAGGCCAGCGCGGCGGCCTCGGCTTCGGTGGCGGCACGTCGTTGCTCAGGGGACACGCACACAGCCTAGAGCGAACAGTGATTGACACTTTCCAATCACTCGGGCCACACTCGGGGACCATGCACAGGGGGTCACTCTTCCGCCACGCGGACTTCCGACGACTGTGGGCCGGCGACACGGCCAGCCAGTTCGGCACGTTCGTCGGCAACACCGCCATCCCGCTCCTCGCGGCCGTGACGCTGGCCGCCACGCCGTTCGAGATGGGGCTGCTGACCGCGGCCGAGACGGCCGCGTTCCTGCTGATCGGGCTGCCGGCCGGGGTCTGGGTGGACCGGCTGAGCCGCCGCCGCGTCATGCTCACCGCCGACTTCACCCGCTTCGCGCTGCTGCTGACCGTACCGCTCGCCTGGTGGGCCGGGGTGCTGACGTTCGCACAGCTGCTGGTGGTCGTGCTGTTCACCGGCATGGCGACGGTGTTCTTCGACATCGCCTACCAGTCGTACCTGCCGTCGCTCGTCGGCCGGGAACACCTCCTGGAAGGCAACACGAAGCTGCAGGCCGTCCAGTCGACCGCGCAGATCGCCGGGCCGAGCGCCGCCGGCGTGCTGGTCCAGCTGGTGACCGCGGCCAACACCGTGCTCGTCACCAGCCTCGGCTTCCTCACCTCGGCGCTGTGCCTGCTGCGCATCCGGACGCAGGAACCCGCGCCGGACCGCGGCAGCCACCCCAGGCTGCTCCCGCAGATCGCCGAAGGGCTGCGGTTCGTCTTCTCCGACCGCCCGTTGCGCGCCATCGTCGGCACGACCGCGACCGCGAACTTCTTCAACGCGGCGCTCGCGGCCGTGCAGGTGCTGTTCCTGACGCGGGTCGCGGGCCTCCCGCCGGCCGCGATCGGCGTGCTGCTGGCGGCCGGCGGCGCGGGCGGGATCCTCGGCGCGCTCGGTTCGGGCGCGCTGACCCGCCGCATCGGCCAGGCGCGGGCGATCTGGCTGGTGCCGCTGTTCACCCTGCCCGGTCACCTGCTGCTCCCGCTCACCGCGCCGGACTGGCGGTTCGGCCTCGCCGTGCTGGGCGAAGCCGCCGCCGGCTTCGGGATCATCGTCTACAACGTCGCGCAGGTGTCGTACCGGCAGGCGATCTGCCCCGACCGCCTGCTCGGCCGGATGAACGCGAGCGTGCGGTGCGTCGTCTGGGGCACGATGCCGCTCGGCGGCCTGCTGGGCGGCGGCCTCGGCGAGTGGCTCGGCCTGACCGGCGCGATCTGGGCGGCGGTGGCCGGCGAGACCGCCGCGGTGGTCTGGGTGCTCTGGTCGCCGTTGCGGCGCATGCGCGACCTGCCGACCGAGGCGAAAACCGGTTCCGGCGCCCCCTAAGGTTGCTTCATGAGTACCCCATACGAACGCCCGCGAGTCCCGGACAAGGTCGGTGTCGACGGTCTGGAGGCCAAGTGGGTACCCGTATGGGAGACCACGGGTGCCTACCGCTTCGACCGGACGAAGACCCGGGACGAGATCTATTCGATCGACACGCCCCCGCCGACGGTCAGCGGGTCGCTGCACATCGGGCACGTCTTCTCCTTCACCCAGACCGATGTCGTCGCGCGGTTCAAGCGGATGCGCGGGCTCGAGGTGTTCTACCCGATGGGCTGGGACGACAACGGCCTGCCGACCGAACGCCGGGTGCAGAACCACTTCGGCGTCCGCTGTGAGCCCGCGCTGCCCTACGACCCGGATTTCCGGCCACCGGAGAAGCCGGGCAAAGACGTCGTCGCGATTTCGCGGCGCAACTTCGTCGAGCTGTGCGAAAAGCTGACCGAGACCGACGAACAGGCCTTCGAACAGCTGTGGCGGCAGCTCGGGCTCTCGGTCGACTGGACGATGACCTACCAGACGATCGGGCACGAGTCGCGGCTGATTTCGCAGCGCGCGTTCCTGCGCAACCTCGAGCGCGGTGAGGCCTACCAGGCCGAAGCGCCGACGCTCTGGGACGTCTCGTTCCGCACCGCCGTCGCGCAGGCCGAGCTGGAGGACCGCGAACGTCCGGGTGCGTTCCACGACCTCGCGTTCACCGGGCCGGACGGCGCCGACGTCGTGATCGCGACGACCCGCCCGGAGCTGCTGCCCGCGTGCGTCGCGCTGGTGGCGCACCCCGACGACGAGCGCTTCCGGCCGCTGTTCGGGCAGACCGTGCGGACGCCGGTGTTCGGCGTCGAGGTGCCCGTCGTGGCGCACCACCTGGCGGATCCGGAGAAGGGCCGCGGCATCGCGATGGTGTGCACGTTCGGCGACACCACCGACGTCACGTGGTGGCGGGAGCTGCGGCTGGCCACCCGGGTGGTGCTGGGCCGCGACGGCCGGTTCCTGCCGGACGCGCCGCCCGGGGTGCCGCCGGAGGCCTACGCGCCACTGGTCGGCAAGACCGTCCACACGGGACGCGAGATCCTGGTCCGGCTGCTGCGCGAAAGCGGCGCCCTGCAGGGGGAACCGCGGCCGATCACGCATGCGGTGAAGTTCTACGAAAAGGGCGACAGGCCGCTGGAGATCGTGGCCAGCCGGCAGTGGTACCTGCGCAACGGCGGGACCGACGCCGCCTTCCAGGAGAAGATGCTCGCCCGTGGTGAAGAGCTGGACTGGGTGCCGAAGCACATGCGCGTCCGGTACTCGTCGTGGGTGGAGAACCTGGCCGGGGACTGGCTGATCAGCCGGCAGCGGTTCTTCGGCGTGCCGATCCCGCTGTGGTACCGGCTCGACGAGCACGGCGAGCCCGACTACGACGCGCGCCTGCTGCCGGCCACCCTGCCGGTGGACCCGAGCAGCGACGTCCCGCCGGGGTTCACCGAACAGCAGCGCGGCGTGCCGGGCGGGTTCGCCGCCGACCCCGACGTGATGGACACCTGGGCGACGTCGTCGCTCACGCCGCAGATCGTCGGCCGGTGGAGCCTCGACGACGACCTGTTCTCCCGCGTCTTCCCGATGGACCTGCGGCCGCAGGCGCACGAGATCATCCGCACCTGGCTGTTTTCGACCGCGGTGCGCGCGGAACTGGAGCACGGCGTGCTGCCGTGGCGGGCGGCATCGATCGCGGGCTGGGTGCTCGACCCGGACCGCAAGAAGATGTCGAAGTCGGTCGGCAACGTGATCACCCCGGTGGACCTGCTGGAGCGCTTCGGCTCGGACGCCGTCCGGTACTGGGCGGCGAGTGCGCGCCCGGGCGTCGACACGGCGGTGGACGAAGGCCAGATGAAGGTCGGCCGCCGGCTGGCGACGAAGCTGCTCAACGCGAGCCGGTTCGTGCTCGGCCTCGGCGTGCCCGCCCCGGACGCGGTGGCCACCGAGCCGCTGGACCGGGCCCTGCTCGCGTCGCTGGCCGTCGTCACCGAGCAGGCGACGGCGGCGCTGGAAGCGCTGGACTACGCGCGGGCGCTGCAGGTGACGGAGACGTTCTTCTGGACGTTCTGCGACGACTACGTCGAGCTGGTGAAGGGCCGCGCGTACGGGGACCGGGGGCCGGAAGCGGCCCAGTCCGCACGGGCGGCGCTCGTGACGGCGCTCTCGGCGCTGCTGCGGCTGTTCGCGCCGTTCCTGCCGTTCGCGACCGAGGAAGTCTGGTCGTGGTGGCGTCCCGGTTCGGTGCACCGGGCGGGCTGGCCTTCGGCCGCGGAGTCCGGCGGTGACCCGGAGCTGCTGGCGCTCGCGAGCCAGGTGATCGCGGCGGTGCGCCGCGCGAAGACCGACGCGAAGGTGTCGATGCGCACGGCGGTGGAGCGCCTCGCGGTGACCGGCCCGGCGGACGTGCTGGCGCGGTTCGGGGAGATCGAGCCGGACATCCGCACCGCGGGGGCGATCTCGGACGTCACGACCCACGAAGGCGACTTCGCCCTCCACGCGACGGTCTGACGGAGGTGGACCGCCCCGGTCAGGAACCGGCGGCGGTCCACCAGCCTTCGTCGAGCTCGCCGCGGGCGACGATCTCGGCGGGCCCGGACAGCGTGGACGCGCCTCGGGAGACCGTCACCTCGACGCGGCCGCCCGGGATGTCGACCGCGGACGCGCCCGTGTCGGTGCCGGCCAGGTGGAACGCCGCCGCCACCGCCGCGACCGTGCCGGTGCCGCAGGCGCGGGTCTCCCCCACCCCGCGCTCGTGCACGCGCATCCGCAACGCGCCCTCGCCGAGGCGGTTGACGAACTCGAGGTTGACCCCGTGCGGGAAGACGTCGTGGTCGAAGTCGGGCTGCTCGCGCAGGTCGAGCTCCGCCACGTCGTCGTCGAGCAGCGACACCAGGTGCGGGTTGCCGACGTCGACCGCCACGCCGGAGAACGGGCGGCCGGCCACCACCGTGACCGACGTCCCCGTGATCGTCGCCGGTCCCATGTGGACGGTGACCGAGCGGTCCGGGTGCACCACGACCGGGCGGTCGCCCGCGCGGGTGCCGACGACGAACTCGCCCTCGGCGGCCAGGCCCGCGTCGACCAGGTACCGGGCGAACACACGCACGCCGTTGCCGCACATCTCGGCGATCGACCCGTCGGCGTTGCGGTAGTCCATGAACCACTCGCCCGCGGACGGCCGGTCGAGCGCGGCGGCGCGGACGACGCGCAGCACGCCGTCGGCCCCGAGGCCGCGCCGGCGGTCGCACAACGCGGCGACCCTGGCTTCGGTCAGCTCGAGGCGGGCCGCCGGATCGGGGAGCAGCACGAAGTCGTTCTGCGTGCCGTGCCCCTTGAGGAACTCGATTCCGCCCATGGCGTCAAGATTACCGGCCCAGGGTATCCAGGACGCGCGCGGCCAGCTCCGGATCGGCGCCGTCGAACCAGTGGATCCGCTGGTCGCGCCGGAACCAGGAGCGCTGCTTGCGGACGAAGCGCCGGGTGGCCTGCGCCGTTGCCGCGGCGGCCGCCGCGAAGTCGCCTTCGCCGTCCAGCTCCGCCAGCACCTGCTGGTACCCGAGCGCCCGCGACGCCGTCTTCCCCTCGCGCAGGCCGCGCTTTTCCAGTTCGCGCACTTCGTCGACCAGCCCGGCCCGGAACATGCGCTCGACGCGCTCGTTCACGCGCTCGTCGAGCTCGCCGGCGTCCCGGTCGATGCCGATGACGACCGTGCCGTAGCGGGCCGGGCCGGGCTCGGGCAGGTTCGCCGAGAACGGCTCACCGGTGATCTCGATGACTTCGAGGGCGCGCACGATCCGGCGGGTGTTGGTCGGCAGGATCTTGGCGGCGGCAACGGGATCGCGTTCACCCAGCCGGGTGTACAACGCGGGCGTGCCGAGTTCCTCGGCTTCCGCGTCGAGCCGGGCCCGGACGGCCGGGTCGGTGCCGGGGAACCGCAGGTCGTCGAGCACGGCCTGGACGTAGAGGCCGGACCCGCCGGCCAGCACCGGCACCCTGCCGCCGGCCAGCAGCCGCTCGATCTCGGCCCGCGCGTGCCGCTGGTAGGCCGCGACGGACGCCGTCTCGGTCACGTCCAGGACGTCGAGCAGGTGGTGTGGCACCCCGCGGCGCTCGGCCGCGGTGGCCTTGGCGGTGCCGATGTCCATGCCCCGGTAGAGCTGCATCGCGTCGGCGTTGACGACTTCGCCGCCGAGTTCGCGGGCCAGCTCCACGGCCAGCGCGGTCTTGCCGGTGGCCGTCGGCCCGACCACCGCGAGCGGGACGACGGGGCTGTTCACGGCGGCTGACAATACCGGCGGGCCGATGCAGAGCGTCCACCGGAAGTAGGATCACGTGCTTCGAGTGGCCCATCCAGTACCACGGTGCGCGCTGAGCTGCTTGAATGCCGCGTGAGGCCGTAGCATCCGAGCACGGCCCGTGACGACCGCATTACCCGGCCCCGCCCGAACGGCGGGGCGCCCGCGCGAGCGGGCGTACAGGCGATAAGGAGCCTGCGATGGCCCAGGAGAACACTTCCACCGGTACCCCGGCCCCGCACCCGGTGCCGCACGCGCTGCACGCCGGGCACGCCGCCCCGCCCGTGCCGCCCGCCGAACCCACCCCGTCGACCTGGGGCCGGATCGACGAGGAGGGCACCGTCTACGTCGTCACCGCCGAGGGCGAGCGGGCCGTCGGCGTCTGGCAGGCAGGCAGCCCCGACGAGGGCCTGGTGCACTACGCACGCCGGTTCGACGACCTGCGCACCGAGGTCGAGCTGCTGGAGACGCGGCTGATCTCCGGGGCCGGCGACCCGAAGCACGCGCTGTCGAACGCCACCCAGATCCGGGACGGGCTGGCCGAGGCGGCGGTGGTCGGCGACCTGGCCGCGCTCGCCGCGCGGCTGGAGTACGTCATCGCGCACGCCGAGAAGGCCCTGGCCAGCGCGAAGGCGGAGCGCGAGGAAGCCCGCGCGGCGGCCGTCGCCCGCAAGCAGGAACTCGCCGAGGAAGCCGAGAAGATCGCGGCCGACTCGACCCAGTGGAAGGCGGCGGGCGACCGCCTGCGCGCGATCCTGGACGAGTGGAAGACGGTCAAGGGCGTCGACCGCAAGACCGACGACGAGCTGTGGAAGCGGTTCTCGAAGGCCCGCGAGGGGTTCAACCGGCGGCGCGGCTCGCACTTCGCCGAGCTGGACAAGCAGCGCGCGTCGGCCAAGCAGCGCAAGGAAGAGCTCATCGCCGAGGCGGAGGCCATCAGCGAGTCCGAGGACTGGGGCGAGACGGCGGGCCGCTACAAGGACCTGATGACCGAGTGGAAGGCGGCCGGCCGCGCGCCGAAGGACAGCGACGAGGCGCTGTGGCAGCGGTTCCGGGCGGCGCAGGACAAGTTCTTCGCCCGCCGGTCGGCGGTGTTCTCCGAGCGTGACGCGGAGTTCTCCGCGAACGCCGCGCGCAAGGAGGAACTGCTGATCGAGGCGGAGAAGATCGACGCCTCGGCGAACCTCGAGGCGGCGAAGAGCGCCCTGCGGCGCATCCAGGAGCAGTGGGACGAGATCGGCAAGGTCCCCCGCGAGCGCATCCGCGAGCTGGACGGAAGGCTGAAGGCGGTCCAGGACGCGGTCAAGTCGGCGGAGGACAGCCGCTGGCGCCGGACGGACCCGGAGGCCCAGGCCCGCGCGGCCCAGTTCCGCGAGCGGGTGGAGCAGTTCGAGTCCCAGGCGGCCAAGGCCCGCGCGGCGGGAGACGAGCGGCGCGCGAAGAAGGCGGACGAGCAGGCGGCCCAGTGGCGCGAGTGGCTGCACGCCGCCGAGGCGGCTGTCGCTGATCGCTGAGGGTGCCGCTGACCGCTGAGGCGGCTGTCGCCGACCGCCGAGGGTGCTGCTGACCGCTGAGGCGGCTGTCGCAGACCGCCCAGGGCGCCGCCGACCGCCGAGGCGGCTGTCGCAGACCGCCCAGGACGCCGCCGACCGCCGAGGCGGCTGTCGCAGACCGCCCAGGATGCCGCCGACCGCTGAGGCGGCTGTCGCAGACCGCCGAGGTTGCCGCTGACCGCCAAGGCTGTCGCGGAGCGCCGAGGGTGCTTTGCGTGGGAGCCCTCTTCACCAGCTTTCGGCTGGTGAAGAGGGCTTTGCCGTGTTGTCCACAGAGGCGTTGTGATGTGGATGGGTGAGGCGGTCGGGTGCGGTTTCGGCGGGGTTCTGTCGGTGGCCGGCGATAGGCTGGAAGCGGGGGCAGCCCCCAGGGAGGGCGGGCTCTGCGGGCGGGCTCTGCGGGCGGGCTCTGCGGGCGGGCTCTGCGGGCGGGCTCTGCGGGCGGGCTCTGCGGGCGGGCTCTGCGGGCGGGCTCTGCGGGCGGGCTCTGCGGGCGCCCGGTCTTGCGCAAGCCGGCCCACTCGAAGGGGTTCGGTCAGCGCCCCGACCGGGGGTTACCGCGCGCTGCGGGCCGCGCGCGGTGCTGCACTCTGGTCATGATCAGGACACCCCACAGCGCCAGCAGGATTCTTTCCGCTCTCGCCATCGGCATCGCCCTCGTCGGGCTCGCTCCCGCGGTCGCCGCGCCCGCCGGGGCCGCTCCGCTCTCCTCCGCCGTCGAAGCCGGCAAGGGGAAGGTGAAGGTCGAGGGGAAGCTCGGGAAAGACCACGTCAAGGTCAACGAGAAGGTCGACCTCAAGGGCAACCTCAAGGTGGTCGACGCGCCCCGTAGTGAAGGGTCCCTCGAGGCCGTCATCGTGCAGCAGCTGCAGGCCGGTGCCTGGGTGAACATCGCCGACACCACCTGCCGGCCGAACGGCGGGTTCTCCGTCCGCCTCAGCTTCAGCGTGAGCGCCACCGTCTCGCTGCGGCTCTACCACCCCGAGACCGCCCTCTACGCCGCCGCGTACTCGGCGGGCACCCTCACCCTGCACGTCGGCTGAACCCGGTCCCCGCCGGTCTCAAGAACGCGAGAACGCCGTCCGCATCCACTGGACGGCGAGGCAGATCATCGCGATGAAGGCGATCACCATGCCGAACCCGGGACCGCCGCCCGCGGAGCCCGGCGCGTGGGAGGACTGCTGCGACCAGATCGACAGCAGGCCGTCCACCGAAGCGAACCAGCCGCCCGCCGCGCAGACCCAGGCCAGCCACCAGCGCCGCGTCACCAGGGCCAGTGCCGAGGCCAGGATGCCCACCCCGGTCGACGTCGCGGCGAACAGCTGGGGGATGCCGCCGCCCTCGCCGGCCAGGACCTGCCAGCCCGCCTTGTCGCCGACCCACGGGAGGATCTGGCAGATCAGCAGCACGAACGTGAACACCGCGATGGTGAACCCGCGGCGGCCCAGCTCCACCGTGCGGGACACCCGCGAGCCCGCCTCGTCGATTTCGGCCGCCAGGCCGGCGAGTTCGCCGTTGCCCCTGGGCTCGGTCACAGCGCACACCCACTCACCGGTTCGGGCTGAGCGGCCGGAGCTCCGAAGCCCGGCAGACCCAGCGTGACGCCGCTCGTCTTCGGCCGCAGGCCGGCCTCCGCGTTGTCGCCCGCCCGCGTCCGCCGGTGGGACAGCAGGTCGCCGTCGGCCACCAGGTGGTGCGGGGCGGCGTAGGTGACGACCGTTTCGACGACGTCGCCGGGACGCACCGCGCGGTCGACGTGGGCGCCGGCCGGGGTGAAGTGCACCAGCCGCCCGTCGCGGGCGCGGCCGCTCATCCGCTGCGTCTCGGCGTCCTTGCGGCCTTCGCCCGCGGCGACGAGCAGTTCGACGCGGCGGCCGACGAGCTTCTTGTTCTCCGCCCAGGAGATCGCGTTCTGCAGCTCGACCAGCCGGTCGTAGCGCTCCTGCACGACCTCCTTGGGCAGCTGCCCCGCCATCGTCGCGGCCGGCGTGCCGGGCCGTTTCGAGTACTGGAAGGTGAACGCGCTGGCGAAGCGGGCCTGCGCCACGACGTCCAGGGTCGCCTGGAAGTCCTCTTCGGTCTCGCCGGGGAAGCCGACGATGATGTCGGTGGTGATCGCCGCGTCCGGCATGGCCGCGCGGACCTCGTCGAGGATATTCAGGAAGCGCGCCGAGCGGTAGGACCGCTTCATCTCGCGCAGCACCCGGTCGGACCCGGACTGCAGCGGCATGTGCAGCTGGTGGCAGACGTTCGGCGTCGCGGCCATGGCGTCGATCACGTCGGAGGTGAACGCGGCCGGGTGCGGCGAAGTGAACCGGACGCGCTCGAGGCCGTCGATCGTGCCGCACGCGCGCAGCAGCTTGCCGAACGCCAGCCGGTCGCCGAATTCGACGCCGTAGGAGTTGACGTTCTGGCCGAGCAGGGTGACTTCGAGCACGCCCTCGGCGACGAGCGCCTCGACCTCGGCCAGGATTTCGCCGGGCCGCCGGTCGCGTTCCTTGCCGCGCAGGGCGGGGACGATGCAGAAGGTGCAGGTGTTGTTGCAGCCGACCGAAACGGACACCCAGCTCGCGTAGGACGATTCGCGGCGCGCGGGCAGCGTCGAGGGGAAGGTCTCGAGCGATTCGAGGATCTCGACCTCGGCCGCGGCGTTGTGCCGGGCGCGCTCCAGCAGCGTCGGCAGCGACCCGATGTTGTGGGTGCCGAACACGACGTCGACCCACGGCGCCCGCTTGACGATCTCCCCGCGGTCCTTCTGCGCGAGGCACCCGCCGACGGCGATCTGCAGGTCGGGATTCGCGACCTTGTCGGGGCGCAGGTGCCCGAGGGTGCCGTACAGCTTGTTGTCCGCGTTCTCCCGGACGGCGCAGGTGTTGAACACGATCAGGTCGGGCTCGGCCCCGGCGGTGGCCGGGACGTAGCCGGCGTCCTCGAGCTGCCCGGCGAGCCGCTCGGAGTCGTGCACGTTCATCTGGCAGCCGAAGGTGCGGATCTGGTACGCCCTGGGTGCCTTGTTCTCGGTCATCGGCTTCCAGGGTAGCCCCGGGCTGACCGGCCGAAGCCGCCGCCCACCTGCTCGTTCGTCCCGGCGGCGGCCGGTTCGCCGAAAACGGCTCACCGATCCGTTGCCACCTCGAAAGCGACCACGCGCTCCCAATCGCCGTCCAGACCGTCGAGTGGTCCTGCGGAGTCACCTTTGAGGATCCGGACTTCGGAGCGCGTTGCCGTGACCACGGAAGTCGAAAACACGACGGGGAAGAACTCCGAAGTGACACCGTTCGGCGGACCCGGCTCGAACGGCGCGAACCCGCTGAACGCTTCCGCCTCGATTCCGTGCAGCCAATCGACATCGGCGCAGACGCGAATCCACCCTCCGATCACGCTGACGCGCACGTCCTGGGCGCCTGCGAGCATCGCCTCCAAAGCGATCATGGATGCGGCCTCATGGGGGTCGTAAGACCCACCGCGAAAGAAGCGACCCTGCTCCCGACGCGCGTGAACACGCACGTCGCCCAAGTGGATGTCCTCAGGGCGATACAAAGATCCCACCTTCAATGCGACGTGAAGAACTCGAGCAACCGACGGCTCGCGTCCGGGGACATCAGCAGCTCCTGCATGTCCGCCGACATGCGCGCCGCCGCGCTGGTTCGCTCGAACATCTCCTTTTCGTACTCCGCCACCGCCGCGCCGGGGTCGTGCGGGTGGGCCGCCAGTGCCAGCCCCAGGACCGCGCCGTCCAGCATGGCCATGTTCGCGCCCTCGCCCACCGGGGGCATCAAGTGCGCCGCGTCGCCGACCAGGGTGATCGTCGGGTTCGCGGGCCAGGTCAAGCCGACCGGGAGCGCCGTCAGGGCGCGGGGGGTGATCGTGTCGTCGGCCGCTGTTATCAGGGCCGTGATGCGCGGGTCCCAGCCCGCCAGGAGCTCGGTCAGGCGGGCGCGGACCGCCGGTGGGTCGTCGAAGCGGAACCCGTTCTCGGTGAACCAGTTCTCACCCGTGTTGTAGAAGCTGACGCCGAGGCGGACGCTGCCGTCGCCGTTGCGCTGGGCCGCCAGGGACCTGCCCTCGCCGAACACCCAGTAGTTGCCGCGGCCCACCATGGCCGCGAGGGCGGGGTGCCGGCGGTCGATGTCCGGGATCGCGAGCTCGACGGCGTTCTGGCCGAGGTGCCGCGGGCGGGCGTCGGTGACCAGCGGGCGGACCCGGGAGTTCGCGCCGTCCGCGCCGACCAGCAGGTCGTACCGCGCGCTGCTGCCGTCGGCGAAGTGCAGGACGCCGTCCTCGGCGTGGTCGAACGCGTGGCCCCAGCGCACCGCTTGCTCCGGGAGCGAGTCCAGCAGCAGGCTGCGCAGGTCCGTGCGGTCGATCTCCGGCCGCGCCATCGGGGCGTCCTCGGGCGTGTCCTCCTGGAGCAGCAGGGTGCCGTCCGGTTCCAGGAGGCGCATGTCCTGCCCTTCGCGACGCGCGACCGCCAGGAACTGCTCGAGCAGCCCGGCCTCGCGCAACGCCCGCTGCCCGGAATGGATGTCGAGCATGCCGCCCTGGCGGCGGGCGCCGCGGGAAGCGTCGCGCTCGTACACGACCGCCTCGATGCCCCGCACGTGCAGCACGCGGGCGAGCGCCAGCCCGCCCATGCCGGCGCCCACGATGGCGATGTCCATGTCTATGTCCATGTCCGTGATCCCCCTCCGATACGCCGTACGTCTCGATACACTGTATCGCGGGAGCCGATGTATTGTCACCCCCATGTTGGTGTGGGAGCGGCCGGAACCGGCGAACCGACCGGCGCCGGCGCCGCTGAGCCGGGACCTGATCGTCCGGACAGCCGTCGAACTGGCCGACGAAGCCGGCCTCGAAGCCGTGTCCCTGCGCAAGATCGCCGCCGCGCTGGACGTCGGGCCGATGCGGCTCTACGGCTACATCGACACCAAGGACGAGCTGCTCGACCTGATGGTCGACGCCGTCCACGCCGAGATCCGGCCCACTGGGAAAAGCTGGCGGGAAGTGCTGACCTCGGCGGCCGAGGCCACCCGGCAGGCCGTGCACCGGCACGAGTGGTTCGCCGACCTGATCGGCGGCCGGCCCCAGCTCGGCCCGAACGCCCTGGCCAGGGGCGAAGCGGTGCTGGCGGCGCTGGACGGCGTCGACGTGGACGTGGTGATGCCGATGGTCACCGCCGTCGACGCCTACGTGATCGGCGCGGTCCGCCGCGAGATCGCCGAGCGGCGGGCCGAACGCAACAGCGGGATGGACGAGCGGCAGTGGCAGGCCGCCCTGGGGCCCTACCTGATGCGGATGTTCGCCACCGGGCGGTTCCCGGCGCTGGAGAAGGTGATCCACGACGCCGCCCACCACGACGCCGACGAGACCTTCCGCATCGGCCTCGGCTTCCTGCTCGACGGCATCGGGGCCGGCATCGGAACCGGCACCGGGACCGGCACCGGCTAGTTACTCCCCCGTGAGCAGCGCGACCATGCCGTGCGGCGCGTCCTCGCCGAACATGATCGCGTAGATGTCCTCGTCCGCTGCTTCGGCGGCCGCGCGCGCGAACAT
Organism: Amycolatopsis sp. cmx-4-61; assembly: GCF_046548775.1. Taxonomy (NCBI): domain Bacteria; kingdom Bacillati; phylum Actinomycetota; class Actinomycetes; order Pseudonocardiales; family Pseudonocardiaceae; genus Amycolatopsis; species Amycolatopsis sp. cmx-4-61. Next base: position 191,318 of record NZ_JAEBEI010000005.1, read on the forward strand.
CGCCTCTTCGTACTCGGCCAGCGCCGTCTCGACGTCGCCGGGGTGGGCGGCGAGGGCCTGGCCGAGTTCGGCGCCGTCCAGCATGGCCAGGTTGGCGCCCTCGCCGTTCGGCGGCATCAGGTGGGCGGCGTCGCCGAGCAGGGTCACCCCCGGCACGCGGTCCCAGCGGTGCCCGGCCGGCAGGGTGCCGAGGCGGCGCAGCACCGGCGGGGTGTCGCTTTCGGTGATCAGGGCGGTCAATTCGGGGGCCCAGCCGTCGAACTCCGCGGCGGTCTCGGCCGTCACCGTGGCGGCATCGGCGTCGGCGAGCCAGTCCTGGGGCTTGAACAGCTGCGCGTACGTGTGCAGGGTTCCGCCGCCCTCGCGGTGCGCGACGAGCCCCTTGCCCGGCGCCAGCGCGTAGAGCGCTCCGGCGCCGACCGCCTTCGCGGCGGCGGGGTGGCGGTTGTCGCCGTCGAAGAGGAACGTCTCGACGACCGACACGCCGACGTACTCCGGGGTGGCGGCCGAAAGCAGCGGCCGGACCTTCGACCACGCGCCGTCCGCCCCGACCAGCAAGCCGGTCACGAAGGTGGCGCCGGAGGCCAGGGTGACCTCGTGGGCGCCGTCGCCGAGCGCGCGCACCGCGGTCACCTTGTGTCCCCAGTGGACGGTGCCGGGCGGCAGCGAGTCGAGCAGCAGCTGCCGCAGTTCGCCGCGTTGCACTTCGGGCCGTTCGCCGGTGCCGTCGTCGGGCTGGTCGAGCAGCACGGTGCCGTCGCGGCCGACGACGCGGGTCGACTCGCGGCCCGGCAGGACGAGCTCCCGGAACCCCTCGAGCAGGCCGGCCGCGGCCAGGGCCTGCTGGCCGTTCCACGGGTGGATGTCGAGCATGCCGCCCTGGCGGCGCGCGGTGGGCGAGGCTTCGGCCTCGTAGACCTCGGCCGGGATGCCGTGCCGGTGCAGGACACGGGCCAGGACGAGGCCGCCGAGGCCGGCTCCGATGATCGTGACAGTCATGATTACCTCCGGTTGGATCGTCGTTCCAATCACCACGCTAGCACGAGTTTGGATCGACGTTCCAACCATGCGATGATCGCCGCATGGCGAAACGGCGCACGGACGGGCTGTCCAAGGAGGTGATCGTCCGGGCGGCGGCCGCGATCCTGGACGACGGCGGCGAGGCGGCGCTGACGTTCCGCGCGCTCACCGCGCGCCTGTCCACCGGCTACGGCGCGATCTACCACCACGTCGCGAACAAGAGCGACCTCCTCGCGGCGGCGACCGACGACGTCGTCGCGCGCGTCGTGGGCGGCGTGGGCGGCGTGGGCGGCGTGAGCGGCGACGCCGAGCCGCGGGAAGCGCTGCGCACGGTGGCACTGGGCCTGTTCGACGCGATCGATGAGCACCCGTGGGTGGGCGCGCAGCTGTCCCGGGAGCCGTGGCGGCCCGCGCTGCTGGAGATCTACGAGCGCATCGGCGCCTTGCTGGAGGCGCTCGACGTGCCCGAGCGGGCGCTGTTCGACGCGGCGGGCGCGCTGGTGAACTACGTCCTCGGCGTGGCCGGGCAGAACGCCGCGAACGCCCGGCTGCTCACCTCCGAAGCGGCGGACCGCTCGGCGTTCCTCGCCTCCGTTTCGGCACGGTGGGCAGCACTCGACCCGGCCGAGTACCCGTTCGTGCACAAAGCCGCGGCGCACCTGCGCGAGCACGACGACCGGGCGCAGTTCCTCGCCGGCGTGGACCTCTTCCTGGCCGGGATCGCGACCCTGCGCTAGCGGGCCGCCGCCGGCGCCCACGCCGCGAGTTCCGCGCGGACCGCCGCCAGCTGGGCCGCGGTGGGTGCCGCCGCCGGCTCCGCGATCAGGGCATAGTGCAGACCCGGGGTCGCCGGCAGGCGCAGGCGGTCGCCCACCCCGGCCGCCGAGGCCAGGTCCGTGACCACCGTCGGGGTCATCCCCGCCGGGACGTGCAGTTCGGTCGGCGCGCCCGCGTCGGTCCCCTGCCACACCAGGACGCCGTAGCGCCCGATGCCGGTCAGCGCCGCCGTCGCCGGCATCGTCGACGGGATCCGGTTCCAGCTCAGCGTCTGGCTGCCGTCGCGCGAACGGTCCTCGTAGGTGAACGCCAGCGTGTGCCCGGCGACGGCCGCCGGGTAGAGGCGGTCGAGCAGCCGGGCGTCCTGGCGGAGCCGGACCGTGCCGTCGTCCGCCGTGCGGGCCGCGGAGAAGTCTTCGCCGTTCCAGGCGTCGCCGTCCGTCTTGATCTTGTCCGGGTTGTCGTTCATCAGCTCGTGGTGGCGGCCGCTGTAGGTATCCCACTGCCACTGCGTCGCCGAGAGCACCGGGCCCGACTGCGCCGGCCGGCTCCACCAGTTCGCCCCGGCCACCCGGGAATCCAGCGCCTGGTACATCGCCTTGTCCACCGTCGGCGTCTTGTCCGAGGTGTAGCCCGTCATCGGGTGGCCGAACTCGGTGACGATCGCCGTCGTGCCCAAGGCCGCCGCGCGGTCGCGGACCGTGCCGAAGTCCGCGCTGTACTGGCCGTCGCCCGCTTTGCCCGGCATGAACACGCCGGACTGGGCCAGCTGGTCGTAGAAGTGCGTGTTGAACACGTACCGCGGGCCCATGACGCCGGTGTCCTGGAACCCGCCGGGGTGCAGCTGGAACGAGATGTTGGCGTTCCAGAACATGTTCGGCTCGACGAACGCGGGCTTGTCCTGCCAGCCCGCCGAATCCATCGCGGCGCGGAACCGCTGGAAGAACGGCCAGAGCACGTTCTGCTCCCACGCCTTGCTGTCCTGGCCCTGGTCGTACCGCCCGGCGAAGGGTTCGTTGTACGGGTCCATCCCGGCGATGCCCGCGAACTGGGCGGCACTCAGGTTCGTCCGCAGGTAGGTCATCGTCTGCCCGGCCTGGCCGACGAACTCGTCCTGGACGCCGCGGGCGTTGTGCCAGAAGTCCTTCGTGGCGTCCTGGACCGCGCCGTTCTGGGTGATGTTCTGGCCCCAGTGGGCGCAGATGCCGCAGCTCTCCGCGGGATAGCCGCCGAGGTCGACGACCCACTTCGGGGCGCCGTCGCCGGTGTACCAGCTGCCGCGGTCGAACAGGTAGCGGGAGAACAGGTCCTGGTGGAAGTCGGGCAGGACGGTGAACCCCTCGTCCAGGAACGCCTTCAGCTGCTCGGTCAGCGCGGCCAGGTACCGCGTGTCCACCGGCCCGCGCACGGGCTGCGTGCCGGCCCACGCGATCGGGAACCGCACGGCGTTCGCGCCGGTGAGCGCCCGCATCGCCTGCGCCGAGCGGCGGGCGTCCGCCGCGTTCGCGAACGGCAGGAAACCGTTTTCCGCCAGCTTCGTCTCCCCCGAAACGTCGAAGCCGCGCAGGACCACCTCACGGCCGTACTCGTCGGCGAAAGCCGAGCCGCGCACGGTCAACCGGTGCGCGGGAACGTCTTCGGCGACAGCGGAGGCGACGACGCCGGAAGTCAGCGCCACGGCGGTGAGCAAAGCCACGAGCATGCGCATGATGGCGGCCCCAAACATGAAGGAGTTTCGCAAAAAACTAGCGAGCCCCTTCCGGGCCGTCAAGGGCCGAACGGAGCTGTTCAGGCCGCTCGCCGGAGCCACTGCTGGTTCGTCACCCCGGTACACGGGTACTGCTTGACGGCGGCCCCGTCGGCCGTCGACGCGGAGACGACGTCGAGGCACTTTCCGCTGTGCCGGGCCACGATCCGGACGTACCCGCCGCCGGCGTCCTGGGCCTGCCACTGCTGGTTCGTGCCGCCGGTGCACGTCCACTGCACCGCCGCCGCGCCGTCGGCCGTCGAGGCGTCCGCGATGTCGAGGCACTTGCCGCTGTGGCGGGCGATCAGGTTCACGTACCCGTTGCCGAGGTCGACCTCGCTCCACTGCTGGTTCCCGCCGCCGTTGCACGTGTACTGCGTCAGCGCCACACCGTCGCTGCGGGACGAACCCGGAATGTCCGCACACTTGCCGCTGTGCCGGGCGACGAGCGATTCGTACGCGCTGCCGGTCCCGACCCCGGCGACCACGCCGGTCGCCGTGTCGACGGTGACCTTCGGGTACCAGTTCAGGGAAAGCCCGGTGGCGCTGGGGAACCCGAGCGGCAGCCACACGTACCGGGACTCGTTGACCGGCCGGTTCCAGGCCCCCGCCCAGCGGTCGCCCAGGTAGAGGTACGAGGTCGCCTGCGAACCCTGCACGGGAAGCACATACGCGGTCTGGCTGCCGTACCCGGTGGCGTCCCCGACGTTCGCCAGCCCGCTCCACGCCCCCGTGACGCTCGTGGCGGTGGCGTACTTCTGCTGGTTCGGCTGCCAGCCCGTGGCGGCCGAGGTGAGCAGGAAGTAGACGCCGTTGCGCTTGAACATCGCCGGCGCCTCGCGGTACGAGCCGGGCCACAGCGTCCGCACCAGCGCCGACACGCCGGTGTAGTCGGCGGTGAGCCGGTAGACGTTGAGGTCGGCGTTCTCGCGGGCCGCCGACGCCATGTACGCGGTTCCGTCGTCGTCCTCGAACAGCGTCAGGTCACGCGACATGTGGACACCGAGCGGGCGGAAGCTGCCGCGGTAGGCGTACGTCCCGTCCACAGTGGACGACGTCGCCACGGCCGCGCGCGCTTCGCTGTAGTCGTCGCCGTTCTCCTTGTGCATCCACAGCACGTACTGCCCGGTCGAGCTGTTGTAGAGGACCTTCGGCCGTTCGATCTTCGCCCGGCCCAGCTCGGCCGCCGACGCCTGCGTCAGCACGTCGTTGCGGTACTCCCACGTCTTCAGGTCGGTGGAGCGGTAGACCGAGACCGCGCGGAAGGTGTCGTCGGCGTTGCGGTTTTCGCCGAACCAGTAGTAGTACGCCCCCACCTTGAGCAGGCCGCCACCGTGGGCGTGCACCAGGGCACCGGACGCGTCGGTGAACTGGCTCCCGTTGGACACCGTCACCGGCGCGGCGTGCGCGGCGGGTGTCCCGGCGAACGCGAGGACGAGCACCAGCAGGGCCAGGGTGAAGCCACGTCGTTGCGGCATCGCGATTCTCCTCGCGCAGGCGGGGACCCTTTGTTAGCGTTAACACACCCAGTGTAGGTGACCTGCGCCACACCGTGTCAAGGTCCGATCGCCGGGCGGGGCCGTCCACCCGGCCGGGGGAAATCGAGTCGATCAAGCGAACCGGATCCGCATTTCCGCCGTATTCCCCGGCAGGACGGTGGACGACGCGGAGGGACGACGACGTGACGCGCGAAGGCACACTGATCGGGGACCGGTACCGGCTGCTCGGCCCCGCCGGGCGGGACGCGGCCGTCTGGCACGCGCAGGACGAACGGCTCGACCGGATCGTCGCCGTGAAGCCCCTGTTCGACGAGCCCGCGCCCGCCATCCCCACGCCGCGGGCGGCCATCTGCGACGTCGTCGACGAGGACAGCACCACCTACCTCGTGCTCGAGTACCCGGGGGCGCGCACGCTCGCCGAGCTGCTCGGCGAGCAGGGCGCGCTCGCCCCCGGGCTCGTCGCGCGGTTCGGCGCCCAGCTGGCCGCGGCCCTGGCCGCCGCGCACGACGAAGGCGTCCTGCACGCCGCCGTCGATCCGGGGCACGTCGTCATCTCCGCCGAGGGACACGCCGGGCTCGCGGGCGGCGGGCGCACCGCCCGCGCGTACCTCGCCCCCGAGGTGCTCGACGGCGGCTTCCCCGACTTCCCGGCGGAGGTCTACTCCCTCGGCGCCACCCTCTACGCCGCACTCGGCGGCGAGCAGCGCCATCCGCTCACCGAGGCCGTGCTGCGGCTGCTGCACCCCGACCCGGCGGCCCGGCCCACCATGGCCGCCGCCGAGGAACTCCTGGACAGCGTGACGCCCCGCCGTCCGGGACCGGACCGCGGGGCGCCTCGGGGGATGGCCGCCGATTACCGCTGTGTGTAGACGAAGCCCACCTTGTCGACCGCGTCGCCGGTCCGCCCGTGGAACCCGGCGAGCTGCCAGCCGTCCGGGGCCGTGCGGGTCACGCAGTCGCCGGTCGCCGAGCCGCCGGCGAGCACCCGGCCGAGGTTGGTGGTGAAGCGCGCCGAGAAAATCCGGGTGGTGCCGCCGTACTTGCCCTGGCACAGGGTCGCCGTCGTGACGTACTCGCCGGTGCCGAGGGTGAGCGACGCTGCCGTGCCGCCCGTGCCGCCGTGGGTCAGCGTCGTGCCGTTCTCAAGCGTCACCCCGACCTGGTCGACGCGGTTGCCGCTGCGCAGCGACCACGTCCGCACCCGGGCGCCCGCCGGAACCGCGGGGACGTCGGTGAAGTAGTCGCCGTGCGGGCCGCCGAACTGGTCCGACAGCTGCAGCGCCGGGTTGCGCGTCCAGCTGAACCGCACGGTGACCGGGTCGTGGTCGGACAGCATCCTGCCCGCGTCGTCGAGGAACTTCGCGTGCTCGTTGTTGTACAGCGTCGCCTCGAGCGAGACGAGCTTGCTGCTGCGGTAGAGCACCTTGTCGACGACCTCGCAGTCGTTGGTGACCGCCTGCTCGTCGCACACCAGCGCCGGGCTGCCCGGGGCCGGCGCGACCCCGCCGCGCACGAGCTTCACCCACGCGTCGGTCAGGCCGTTGTCGGAGGCGAACCCGGCGATCGTGTCGGCCGCGCGGGTGTAGCGCGTGTTCGTGTCGCCCATGACGACCACCGCGTTGCCCGCCGAGTGCGCGCGGATGAACTCGGTCAGCTGCGCCAGGTCCGCCGCGCGCGAAGCCTCGTCGCCGTCGTTCGTCCCGGCGTTGGTGTGCGCGTTGTAGAAGTCGACGTACACGCCCTCGGCCAGCCGCACCCGCATGAAGGTGAAGCCCTTCGGGGTCAGGCAGTCACCGGAGTCCAGCTGGCAGGACGTCCAGCGGACGCGCTCGAAGTCGTCGGTGTCGTACGGCAGCGAAGACAGCGTGTTGAGCCCGCTGCCGATCCCCGCGCCGCCGCTGGTCGGCGTGCGGTACGGGTGGGTGTCGGCGGCGTAGAGCTTCGCGTGGTAGTTGAAGTCCTCCTCGACGTGCACGACGTCGTAGGGGCCGAGCCGCTGCCCGATCGCCGTCGTCGCGGGGTCACGCGGTGTCGGCGCGCTCGAGATGCCCTCGGGCAGGCCGGCGACGTTGTAGCTCAGGACCGAGAAGCTGCCGCCGTCGGCGGCGTGCGCGGCCGGGGCGACCACTGTGGACACCGCGACGGCGAGCGCCAGCACGGCGAGGGGTTTCTTCACGAGAACTCCCGCAGGATTCGGACGGACAAACCGGTGGGCGTGTACCGCGGAACCACCCGGTACCCCGGGCGGTCGGCTCGCAGGGCGGAGAACCGGCCGCGCAGCCGCCGCGCGCGCAGCACGTCGACCTCGTGCGCCGGGCAGGCGCCGGGCAGCCGGAGCTCGAGGACGCTGCCGCGCTCGAGCGTGGCCTCGCCGCACACCAGCAGCGCCGGTTCGGCGGCGACGGACAGCGTGCCGCCGGTCTGGTGGTAGCCGCCGGTCCGCAGGCCCGACGCGCGCAGCACACCGCCGGCGAGCTCGACGTCCCCGGTGCCCAGCGCGCCCGGCGTCGCCGCCACCAGCGTGCCCGCCTCGACGCGGGTGCCGCCGCGGTAGCTGTTGGCGCCGGCGAGCGCCAGCGTCCCGGTGCCCGCCTTGACGAGCCCGCCGTCCCCGCCGATGTCGTTGCGCCAGCTGTCGTTCGCGCCGAAGCCGCCGCGCGTGGCGTCCATCGTGACGCGGACGCTCGTGTCGAACGCGCCGTAGCCGTCGGCCGCGGCGAAGAGGTTGAGCCGTCCCCACTGTTCCGGGCCGTCGAGCAGCGGGTGCCCGGCCGGGAACGCCGTCGTGCGCAGGACTTCCCGCCGCTGGGCCGCGTCGAGGTAGGGCAAGCGCGTCTCCAGGAGGACCTCGGCGCCCTTCGGGACGCGCATCTCGGCGCGCGTGGCCCGGTGCGGCAGGCCGTAGGTCGCGCGGTGCGCGACCATCGCGGCGTTGGCGCGGCGGTCGCCGTACTCGTCGGCACCGGTGTGCGCCCGGGCGAAGAGCGTGTCCGCCGTAGTGCCGGTCTTCGCGGTGAAGTACTTCAGCGCCTGGTCGCGCGCGCCCGCCTTGAGGGCCGCGTTCTCGGGGTCCGCGAGCGTCGCGGCGGTGAGGGCGGTGGCCATGATGCGGCCGCCGATCACGTCCACCGGCGAGTGCATCCCGGCGACGATCCGCGTGTCGGCCAGGTCGTGGGCCCGGGCCACCAGTTCCTGGAACCGCTCGGGGACCGCGTAGGCCAGCGCGAGGCAGGCCAGGTGGAAGGCGTTGGTGTGGCCGCTGGGGAACCCGGCGTCGTCGACCGGGCTGGTGCTGCGCTGCCGCAGCAGCTGCGGCGCGACGACCACGTCCGAGCGGTAGACCGGGAACCCGAGCGCGTCGGTTTCGCCGGTCGGGACGACCCGGCTGTCGGCGGTCAGCCGCCAGGGCCGCGGGTACTGGTAGGCGTACTTGCTCGGGTTGCCCGAGGCGAAGTTGCCGCGGACGGTGTCCACGAGCCGGGCGACCAGGCCGAGGGCGGAGTCGTGCGAACCGGCGCCGAGGGCCGAGCCCGCCGGTGCGTCCGCCGGGATCGTGTCGTCGACCTTCGCCGGCGGTGTGCCGTCGGGCGCGGAGGTGATGCTCGTGACGGCTTGGGCGCCGCTGCGGTAGAGCTCGGCGAGCGGGCCGAGGCCGCCGATGGCGGCGTACGACTGGTGCTGGCGGTCGAAGACGAAGGCGCGGCGGGCTTCGTCGTCGGTCCGGGCCCGGGTGACGGCGACGCAGTGCCGGACGTTCGCCCGCAGCACCGCCGCGTCGAGCACGGTCCCACTGTCCCATGTGGACCCGGTGCGCCAGAGCCGCTGCATGCCGGTCAGGATCCGGACGACGGCGTTGGTCTCCGGGGTGCGGTTCGCCGAGACGTTCGTGCGGTAGGCGTCGACGAACGCCGCCTCGTCCGCCCACGCGGGCACGCCCAGCCCGGCGGGCACGGCGGCGACGGCGGGGACGAGCGCGGACCAGCGCAGGAAGGTCCGCCGGTCCAAGGGCGCAAGGGTCAACTCGTTCTCCTGGGGAGGGTGCGCGTGTGGCGACGGGCCGGGAAAAGCGCGCGGAGGAATTCGCTGCGGGAATGATCAGCGCCCTCGCCGAGCGGGGTCAAGGAGCGTCCGGAGTAATTCGCCGCGCAGTAACCTGATCTTTTTCGGGGGTGTTGTGAATTCGACGAATTCACTCGATCCGGACTTCCGCGGCCGGGCGCGCTGCGGTGTCCGGTCCGCGCGGCGCTACCGGTCGCCGGCCCGGTAGCGCTGCATCTTGTCGCGGCTGCCGCACGCCGCCATCGAGCACCAGCGGCGCGCACCCGCCCGTGACGTGTCGAGGAACAGCAGCGAGCACTCGGGGTTGGCGCACTCGCGCAACCGGGCCGCGTCGCCGCCGCCGAGCACGGCGACGGCGTCCGCGGCGATCAGGCCGAGCAAGGACGGCACGGTCGCCGGAACTCGCTCTGCCCGCAGACCGGCCGAAGTGACGCGCAGGGCGGTGACGGGCGGTGGGTGCGCCGCCCACCGGTTCACCGTGGCGACGTCCTCGTCCGCGGCGGCGGTGCCGGACAGCCGGCCGAGCATCAGCCGGTAGACGGCTTCGCGCAGTTCGCGCGCCGCCACGAGGTCGGCCGCCGTGCACGCCGGATCGGCCGGCGTCAGGCCCGCTTCGGTGCACCAGCGGCCGAGCGCCGCGGGGTCGGGCAGGCGCTCGAACCCGCCGTCGCGCCACCGCTCGCCGACGGTGGCCGTGAAGTTCACCGAAGGCCGCCCGCCGTGGAAGCGGAACCCCTGCTTGTCTCCCACCTCGGGAAGACTATCCGGTTACCGCTTCAACCGGTAACGTAGGGCGGGTGAAATTCGCGATCATCGGCGCGGGCGGCCTGGGCGGGTTCTTCGGGGCCCGGCTCGCCGCCGCCGGACACGACGTCTCCTTCCTGGCCCGCGGCGAACACCTGGCGGCGTTGCGCGAACGCGGCCTGACCGTGCTGGGGCCGGACGGGGAAGCCGCGACCCGGCCCGTCCACGCGACCGGCGACCCGGCGCAGCTCGGCACGCCCGACGCCGTCCTGCTGGCGGTCAAAACCTGGCAGCTCGACGCCGCCGTGGCCGCGGTCCCGGCCGGGACGGACGCGGTGCTGACGCTGCAGAACGGCGTCGACGCGCCCGCGCAGGTGGCCCGGACGCTGGGCGAGGACGCCGTCCTGCCCGGCGTGGCGAAGGTGATCGCCGCGCTCGCCGGGCCGGGCACGATCCGGCACGTCGGCGGCGCGGGCTCGCTCGACTTCGCCGAGTGGGACAACCGGCCGAGCGAACGGGCCGAGCGGATCCGCGCCGCGTTCGCCACCGCCGGCATCCCCACCACGCCCCCGGCCGACATCTGGGCCGAACTGTGGGCGAAGTTCCTGTTCATCACCCCGATCGGCGGCCTCGGCGCGGTCACCGGCGCCACCTTTGGCGAGCTGCGCGGACACCCGGAGACCCGGCGGACGCTGGAGGCGGCCATGACGGAGATCGAACAGCTGGCCCGCGCGTCCGGCGTCGACCTGCCCGCCGACATCGTCCCCGCCACCCTGGCCTTCGTCGACCGGCAGCCCGCCGAAGGCACGACGTCGCTGCAGCGCGACATCGCGGCGGCCCGACCGTCCGAATTGGACGCCTGGACCGGGTCCGTGGTGCGGCTCGGCCGGGAGAGCGGCATCCCGACGCCGGTCAACGACGTCCTCCACGCGGTCCTGCGGCTGCGCGAAGACCGCTGAGCTACGGCGTGGCGGGCCGGAGCTCCACGCAGCATTCGCCCGCCCGGGGATCGAGGACGGCTTCGACCGTGGCCGCCTGCAGGCCGTCGAGCACGCCGTCGAGGAAGGCCCGGTTGATCCCGCAGACCAGCTCGGGGGCCCGCGCGGCCAGCGGGTGGAACGGGCAGTTGCGCAGCCGCAGGCAGGCCGGGGTCTCGCGATCCGGCTCGAAGCCGTGGCGCTCGACCAGCGCCGAGGCCAGCGTCAGCGCCCGCTCGGCGCCCAGGCGCCCGGGCCGGGCCCGGGCGCGTTCGGCGGCGCCGAGTTCGTGCCCGTGCCGGTGCGCGGCGCGCAGGGCGGCGTCGCGGGCCGTCTCGCCGGCGCGTTCCTCGAGGACGGCGTCCAGCAGGATCCCGGCCAGGACGTCGTGGTGGCGCGGCGGGACGCTGACCCGCACCTCGGCGCCGGAGGGCTCGTACACCTTGGGGGCCCGCCCGACCTTGCGGACGCCGCCGACGAACTCGTAACGCGTCCGCAGCAGCCCGGCGGCGACGAGTTTGTCGAGGTGGAAGGCCGCGAGCTTGCGCGAGATCCCGACCGCCTCGGCGGCCTCGTCGCGGGTGACCGGGCGCCGCACCCGGCGGATGTGCGCGTACATGCCGCGCCGCGACGGGTCGTCCAGCACGGCCAGCGCGGTGATCGGCTCCACCTCCGCAGGCTAACACCGAATTTGTTGTCCGTAACTCCGATCGGGTCATGCTCACCAGGTCGACTTGACCCCGCCCGGCAATAAGACCAAACTTCGTTGGCGAAAAAGGGAGTCGCCATGTCGCAGCACGTCGAGCAGTCGAAGCAGCCGGTCAGCGCGGTGCTGGCCGGCCCGTACGGGCACCCGTTCCATCCGATACTGGTCACCGTCCCGATCGGCGCCTGGGTGTCCAGCCTGGTGTTCGACATCGGGTCGCTGATCGTCGACGACCCGGGTTTCCTGGCCCGCGGTTCGCTCTGGCTGATCGCGATCGGTGTCATCGGGGCGCTCGCCGCCGCCCTGGTCGGCGCGCTGGACCTGCTGGCGATCCCCCGCGGCACCCGGGCGTTCCGCACGGGCCTGACGCACATGAGCCTCAACCTGGCGGTGACCGCCGCCTACGTCGTGGGGTTCTTCTGGCGCCGCACGACCGACGAGGGGCCGGTCGGTGCGGGGCCGCTCGTGCTGTCGGCCGCGGCCCTGCTGGCGCTCGGGGTGTCCGGCTACCTGGGCGGGAAGCTCGCCTACCGCTACGGCGTCCGCGTCGCCACCGAATCCACGCAGGCCGAGGGCTACACCCACTGATCCCGGAGGAGCCGGTCATGGACATCGCCGCACTGATCGCCTGGCTGGTCACCGCCGTGGGTGGCTTCGTCCTGCTGGGCACCTGGATCGCCAAGGGCGGGACGCGCTCGCGGCACAGCCGCTTCTCCCCCGGGCTGGTCTTCGGGCACTTCGCCCTCGCGGCGGCCGGGCTGATCCTGTGGATCGTGTACCTCTTCGCCGGCGGCACGGCACTGGCGTGGATCGCATTCGTCCTGCTCGTCCCGGTGGCGCTGCTGGGGTTCACCATGCTCGCCCGGTGGCTCCCCGGCCGCCGCGCCCGTGACGAAGCGGTGCCGGAGCAGCACTTCCCCGTCGTCGTGGTGGGAGCGCACGGGGTGTTCGCCGTCGCCACGGTGGTCCTCGTGCTGCTGGCGGCCCTCGGCGTCGGCAGCTGACCTGCCCACCGGCCGCGGAGTCTGGCACGATCAGCCCGTGACCAGCAGCAGGCGGACGCGCGCGCTCGCGCTGGCGGCCGCCCTGCTGCTGGTGCTCAGCGCCTGCACGGCCGGGTTCGGCCACCTGAAACTGCGGATCGCCGCGGGCAACTCCGGTGGCGTCTACGACACGCTCGCCCAGACCCTCGCCACCGCCTGGCAGGCCGGCCTGGACATCGACCGGCCGCAGGTGCTGCAGACCCAGGGCTCGCCCGACAACGTCGACAAGGTCCTGGCCGGCCAGGCCGACGTCGCGTTCGTCGCCGCCGACGTCGCCGCCGACCGGTACAAGAAGCGCCCCGGCCTGGCCGCGCTCGCCCGGATCCACGACGACTACCTGCACATCGTGGTCCGCACCGACTCCGACATCCGGTCGGTGTCGCAGCTGGCCGGGCACCGGATCGCGATCGGCTCGCCGGCGTCGGGTGTCGAGTACATCGCCGACCAGCTGCTCGCGGTGGCCGGTCTGACCCGGCAGGTCCAAACGGTCGCCCACGGCCTCGACGACTCGGTGAAGGCCCTGCTGAACGGCGAGGTCGACGCGTTCTTCTGGTCCGGCGGGCTGCCGACGCCGAAGCTGGTGGGCTACAACGACAAGGGCTCCCTGCGCCTGCTCGACATCGCCGACCTGATGCCGAAGATGCAGGCCCTGAGCCAGGTCTACGGAACGGCGACCATCCCGGCGACCACGTACGACCAGCCCCTGCCGGTGACGACGCTGGTGGTGCCGAACTTCCTCGTGGTCCCGAAGACCATGCCCGACGACGTGGCGGAGGCCCTGGTCCGCGGCCTGTTCGACGCCCGCTCCCAGCTCGCGGACGCCAACCCGGCCGCGCTGTCGATCGACGTCCACCCGGGCATCGAGACCCAGCCGATCCCCCTGCACCCCGGCGCGCTGCGGTACTACCGGGCCCAGAAGACCTAGGTGGGCGGTCCCGGAGGTCAGGCCACCGGGAACACCATCGAGACCCGCAGCCCGCCGCCCTCGGGCAGCTCCAGCTCCAGCTGCCCGTCGGAATGCGCGACGATTTCGCTCACGATCGCCAGCCCCAGCCCCGACCCGGGCACGTTCTGGTGCGCGGGACTGCGCCAGAACCGGTCCAGCGCGCGGTCGAGCTCGTCCGGCCGCAGCCCCGGTCCGTGGTCGCGCACCGACAACCGCACCCGGTCGCCTTCCCGCGTCACCGCGATCCGGATCTCCGTGCCCGCCGCGGTGAACTTCAGCGCGTTGTCCAGCAGGGCGTCCAGGATCGTCTCCGCGCCGCGCGGCGGCATGCACACGCGCAGGCCCTCGCCGGAGGTCTCCACGATCAGCCGCACGTCGCGGGCTTCGCCGACCACCGACCAGTCCTCGACCCGCTCGGCCACGGCCTCGTCCAGCACCACCGGGTCCAGCTCGCCGCCCGAGGCCTCGGCACGGGCCATCGTCAGCAGCCCGTCCAGGATCTGGTGCAGCCGCCCCGCGTCGACGCGCGCCGCGTCCAGGTCCGCGGCCGCCGGCTCGTCGTCGACGTGGCCTTCGAGGTTGCCGAGCCGGATCTTCAACGCGGTCAGCGGATTCCGCAGCTGGTGGGACGCGTCGGCGACGAACGCGCGTTGCGCCGCCAGCGCGCCCGACACGCTCGACGCCATCCGGTCGAAGGACCGGCCGAGCTGCCGCAGCTCCGGCGGCCCGCCGCTCTCCCCCACCGGCTCGGCCTCCCGGCCGCTGAGCACCGACGCCACCAGCGCGCCGGTCGCGTCGTCGAGCCGGTGCACCGGCCGCAGGATCCACCGGACCACCGGGATCGCCACGGCCAGCGCGAGCGTGAAGGCGAGGATCCCGCCCGCGGCGAGCAGCAGCCACCACCACAGCACGTCCGCGCGCTCGGCACCGGTGTCGGACACGGTGAGCACCGCGCCGTGCACCTCGCCGTCGGCGAGCACCGGTTCGGCGAGCACCAGCGGCGTCGAATCCCACGGCATCAGCACCCCCGCGGGCTGGGAGCGGCGGCCGGCGAGCGCTTCGCGGACCGGCCCGCTGACCCGGTCGGCCTTCAGGTCGATCCGCGCGGCGGATCCCCCCAGCGAGGAGGCGAACAGCTTGCCGTCCTGGTCGACGACCGCCACCTGGACGCCGTACACCTCGTTGTAGCGGGTCAGATCGGGGATGATCAGCGACGGCTTGTTGTCCAGCAGCGGACGCTGCGCCAACGACGCGAACCGCGCGGTGTCGGTCAGCCGGTCGAGGAACAGGTCCTGCTGCGCGCCCGCGGCGATGCTCCGGGCCAGCGGGATGCCCAGGCCGAACACCAGCAACGCCACCAGCGTCAGCACGATGCCCTGCAGCCGGACGCGCACGCCCCTCAGCTCCGGGCGACCTGGCCGCCGAGCCGGTACCCGACCCCGCGGACGGTCTCGATCAGCGACGGACGGCCGAGCTTCGTCCGCAGCGTGGCGACGTGGACGTCGAGCGAACGGCTCTCCGCCGGGCCGCGGTGGCCCCACACCTCGGTGAGCACGTGCTCGCGCGAGCAGACCGCGCCACGCGCGCCCGCCACCAGCGCCAGCACCTGGAACTCCTTGCGGGACAGCGCGACCGTCCTGCCGTCGACCAGCACCTCGTGCCGGGACAGGTCGACGGTGACGTCCCCGACCCGGATCACCACCGGTTCGGTCGTCGTGTGCTCGCCGCGGCGGCGGCGCACGGCCTCGACCCGCGCGAGCAGCTCCTCGACGTCGTAGGGCTTGACGAGGTAGTCGTCGGCGCCCGCGCGCAGGCCCTGGATCCGGTCGTCGACCTCACCGCGTGCCGAGACGACGATGATCGCGACGTCGCTGACCGCGCGGATCTGGCGGCACAGCGTCACGCCGTCGATGTCCGGCAGGCCGAGGTCGAGCAGGATGACGTCGACCTCGTGCACCCGGTCGAGCACGCCGGCGCCGGTGGCGAGCCGGGCGATCGCCAGGCCGCGGCGGGTCAGCGCCGGGATGAGCGCGCCCGCGACCCGGTCGTCGTCCTCCACCAGCAGCACCCGCACCCGTCCGCCTCCCATGGATGACCTGCCCCACCCGGCCGGTGACGGGAACTCTAGGACCTCCGGGCGGCACCCGCACCGGCCACCCGGACGGTCACTCCCGGTGACCTCCGGTGGACACCCACCGAAACGGACATCGATACTCAGTTGAAACCCTAAGTATTGCTCAAGCGGCCTTGCCAGCCGGTGCAGCAACGGTAGGTTCTCGCCATCGCGTGGTGACCCATGCCCGATTTGCACGAACGACCCGGGAGGCCAGATGACCGCGGAGGTGGCGGCGCCGATGATCAAGGCGTCCGCCGTGAACAAGTACTTCGGCGACCTGCACGTGCTCAGGGAGATCACGCTCGAGGTGCCTCGCGGCCAGGTCGTCGTGGTGCTGGGCCCGTCCGGTTCGGGCAAGTCGACCCTGTGCCGGGCGATCAACCGGCTGGAGCCGATCAACTCGGGCGAGATCGCCGTCGACGGCGTCCCGCTGCCCGCCGAGGGCAAGGCACTGGCCGCGCTGCGGGCCGACGTCGGCATGGTGTTCCAGTCGTTCAACCTGTTCGCGCACAAGACCATCGTCGAGAACGTCATGCTCGCGCCGGTGAAGGTCCGCAAGACCTCGCAGGCCGAAGCGCGCAAGACGGCGATGGAGCTGCTGGAGCGCGTCGGCATCGCCAACCAGGCGGACAAGTACCCGGCGCAGCTTTCCGGCGGCCAGCAGCAGCGCGTCGCCATCGCGCGGGCGCTGGCGATGCGGCCCAAGGTCATGCTGTTCGACGAGCCGACCTCGGCGCTGGACCCGGAGATGGTCCAGGAGGTCCTCGACGTCATGACGGGCCTGGCCAAGGACGGCATGACGATGCTCGTCGTCACCCACGAGATGGGCTTCGCCCGGCGGGCAGCCGATCGGGTGATCTTCATGGCCGACGGCGAAATCGTCGAGGACACGACGCCCGAAGAGTTCTTCACCGCGCCGAAGAGCGAGCGCGCGAAGGACTTCCTCGGCAAGATCCTGACCCACTGAGAACAACGTTCCGCGGCGCCGTCGGCGTCCGGGTGACGACTACAGGAGAGATTCACATGAGGATCCGCACCCTCGCGGTGGGACTGCTCGCCGGTGGGCTGGCGCTGACCACGCTGACCGCCTGCGGCAAGGAAGGCACGCCGACCTCGCCGGGTTCGGGCGGCCAGAGCGGCTCGAACGCGCCCGCGGCGCTGAGCTACCCGGTCGCGTCCGGCGTCGACCTGCAGGGTTCGCCGGTGTTCGCCAAGATGAAGGCGGCGGGCGCGCTCACCGTCGGCGCCAAGGACGACCAGCCCGGCCTGGGCCAGAAGGACCCGACGACCGGCAAGTTCGGCGGCTTCGACATCGAGATCGCGAAGCTCGTCTCGGCCGGCCTCGGCTTCGACCCGGAGAAGATCACCTTCCGCACGGTCGACTCGGGTGCCCGTGAGCAGACGATCGCGAACGGCGACGTGAACTACTACGTCGGCACCTACTCGATCACCGACAAGCGCAAGGCGACCGTCTCCTTCGCCGGCCCGTACTTCATCGCCGGGCAGGACCTGCTGGTGCGCAAGGACGACAGCTCGATCACCGGCCCGGAGACCCTCAAGGGCAAGAAGGTCTGCTCGGTCACCGGCTCGACCCCGATCCAGAAGGTCCGGCAGCAGAACCTGACCGAGCCGAACAACATCGTCGAGTTCCAGAAGTACTCGCAGTGCGTCGAGAAGCTGCTGTCGAAGGACGTCGACGCGGTCACGACCGACGACGCGATCCTGAAGGGCTACGCCTCGCAGGACCCGGACAACCTGAAGGTCGTCGGCAAGACCTTCTCGACCGAGAAGTACGGCATCGGCCTCAACAAGGACGACAAGGTGCTGCGCGACAAGGTCAACGACATCCTCCAGAAGGCGCTGGACGACGGCACCTGGAAGAAGATCTACGACGCCACCCTCGGCAAGTCGGGCTCGGAGGCCAAGGTCCCGACCCTCGAGCGGTACTGACGTGACACGGGGCCGGTGGATCGGGTACGCCCGGTCCACCGGCTCCGTTCATCCACCGACCACCCTTGGCAACCGGACGCGGGGAAGGCTCCATGGACGTCCTGCTCAACAACCTGGACCTGTTCGGTCCGTTCTTCCTCCGCACGATCGAACTGTTCGTGCTCGCCGCCGTCGGCAGCCTGATCTGGGGCACGATCCTGGCGATGCTGCGGGTGAGCCCGGTCCCCGTCTTCCGCGCCGTCGGCACGGCGTACGTGACGATCGCCCGGAACACGCCGCTCACCCTGGTGTTCGCGTTCTTCGTGTTCGCCTACCCGCTGCTGGACATCGTCAAGCTCGACTACTTCCCGGCCGCCGTGACCGCCCTGACCGTGTACACCTCGGCGTTCATCTGCGAGGTCGTGCGCTCGGGCATCAACACCGTGCCGGTCGGCCAGGCCGAGGCGGGCCGCGCGCTCGGGCTGACCTTCGGCCAGATCCTCGGCCAGATCGTGCTGCCGCAGGCGCTGCGCTCGGTCGTGCCGCCGCTGATCAGCACCCTGATCGCGCTGCTGAAGAACACCACGATCGCGGCCGGTTTCTCCGTCGCGGAGGCCGGCGCGATCCGCTCGTACCTGTCCGAACGCGGCGAGAACCAGCTGGTCGGCCTGCTGTGGGTCGCCCTCGGTTTCATCATCCTGGTCGCCGTGCTGTCGATCGTCCAACGCAGCCTGGAGAAGCGCTGGAGCGTGGCCCGATGAGGGAGCTTGCGAGCGAATCGTTCAACACTGCGCCTGCGGCTCAGGCCGTAGCGAGCGTCAGCGAGGTGTGCGCATGAGCAACGTCCTGTTCGACGTCCCGGGGCCGAAGGCGCGGCTGCGGTACCGCAGCTACGCCGTGATCGGCACGCTCGTGGTCGTCGCCTTCGTCGCCTACATCGGGTGGCGCTTCTACGACAGCGGCCAGTTCACCGCCCGCAAGTGGGAGTGGCTGCAGTACGCGCAGGTGCAGCGCGACCTGGGCAACGCGGTGCTGTCGACGCTCGAGGCGTTCGCCGCCGCGGCGGTGCTCGCGCTGGTCTTCGGCGCGGTCTTCGCGGCCGGCCGGCTGTCGGACCACGTGTGGATCCGCCGGATCGCCGGTTTCGTCGTCGAGTTCTTCCGCGCCATCCCCGCCCTGATCCTGATGTTCCTGTTCTACTTCGGCCTGCCGACCGCGGGCGTGCCGACGACGCCGTTCCTCGGCGTGGTCCTCGGCCTGACGCTGTACAACGGCTCGGTGCTGGCGGAGGTGTTCCGGGCGGGCATCCAGTCGCTGCCGAAGGGGCAGAGCGAAGCCGCGTACGCGCTGGGCATGCGCAAGACGCAGGTGATGTTCCTGGTGCTGCTGCCGCAGGCGATCCGGGCGATGCTGCCGACGATCATCAGCCAGCTGGTCGTGCTGCTGAAGGACACCGCGCTCGGGTTCATCATCACCTACCAGGAGCTGCTGTACTACGCCCGCTACATCGGCTCGCAGGGCTCGTTCGGGCGGCCGATCGTCCCGTCGACGATCGTGGCGACCGCCATCTACGTCGTGATGTGCCTGCTGCTGACGGCGCTGGCGACGTTCCTGGAGCGGCGCAACCGCCGCAACAAGAAGGTCGTGACGACCGGGCCCGTCGTGACCGAGGACCTCGCGGCCGCGCCCGCCTGAGTCACCCGTTCGAGGCCCCCGGGACGCGTCCCGGGGGCCTTGTCGTGTCCCGGGGCGTCCCCTAGCGTCGGGCGCATGGGTGTGGCACTGGTGACCGGCAGTTCCCGGGGTCTCGGCCGCGTGATCGCGCGCCGGCTGGCCAGGGACGGGTTCGCCGTCGCGGTCAACGGCCGCCACGACGACGCCGACCTGAAGACGGCCGCGGAGAGCATCCTCGCCGAAGGCGGCCGCGCGGCGGCGTTCGCGGCGGACGTGACGGACCGGCGCCAGGTCGGCGAGCTGGTCGACGCGGCGACGGCGGTGCTCGGCCCGATCGCGGTGCTGGTGCTGAACGCGACGGGCCCGCAGCCGGAGGCGCCGCTGGCCGGGGTGGACTGGCCGGATCACCTGGCCCAGCTGGACTTCTTCGTGCGCTCGCCGGTGCTGCTGGGCCACGCGGTGGTGCCGGGCATGCGCGCCCGCGGCCACGGCCGCATCGTGCACATCGACTCGGAGGTGGCGGACCGCCCGCCACCGGGCCGCTCGGCGTACGCGACGGCCAAGAGCGCCCAGATCGGCCTGGCCCGCGCCTGGGCGCGCGAGCTGGCCCCGGACGGCATCACGGTCAACACGGTGGCCCCGGGGTTCATCCCGGTGGAGCGGCACGCATCGGTGCCGCCCGCCGAGCGCTCGGCCTATCAGGCCTCGGTCCCGGCCGGCCACCTGGGAACCCCGGAAGACGTGGCGGCGGCGGTGAGCTTCTTCGCGTCGGAGGAGGCGGGGTTCATCACCGGCCAGCGCCTCCTGGTGGACGGCGGCCGCTCGCTCGGCTGAGCCTCCCTCCGGCCGCGGAAAATGCGTTCCGCCGCCCGCCGCGGCCTCGCTACCCTCGCCCCCATGCCGACCTACCGCGTCCTCGTCCGGGGCAAGTTCGACCGGCCCGCCGAAGCCGTCCGCGAAAAGCTGCGGGCCAACGCGAGCGACGAGAGCCTCGCCGACCTGTCGTTCAGCGAACGCGGAGCGCTCACCTACAGCAAGCACCTGGGCGGCTTCAGCTTCCGCATCGCCGTCACCGTCGACGTCGCTGTCGACGTCGCTGTCGACGTCGCGGCGGGCGAGGACGCCACTGCGCGGGCGCACGACCACGCCGAGCTGATGGCGATGGAGCTGCTGGACCGCGAGGGGTACCCGTACCGCGACCTCACGGTCAGCTCGACCTGCATGGACGACATCAAGGTCAACCGCCGCTGACGGCCGTCCGCCGGCCGAACTGCAGCACCGTCAGCACCCCCAGGACCAGCACGAGAGCCAGGCCGAGCGCGACCCACATCGCCACGTGCAGCTGAAGCAGTCCGCCCACGAAAGCGCCGGCGAGCATCGCCCCCACCGCGGCGATCTTCCGCAGCGGGTGCGCACCCGGCCCGCCGGCGGCCTTCGAGTCGGCGGCGAAGCCGGTCAGCGTCATCGTCAGCACGGTGGTCGTCAGATCGGGCGCCCCGATCCGGCGGACGGCCGCGTTCTGCAGGCCCATCGCCAGCCCGAGCGCGACGATCAGCAGTTCGCTGCCCAGCCGCGTGGAACTGCCGAGCGTCGCCGACAGCACGACGGCGACGGCAATCAGCGCCGCCTGCGCCGCGGTGGCCTGCCGGAGGGTGTCGTAGTCGTCCCCGCGACGGGCCAGCCGGCCACCGGCGAGCGCGCCGGCCAGAAACGCCAGGACCGCGGTCAGCGAGGCGACCACCGACAGCGTCGTCTCCCCCGCCGCGGCGAACCCGAGGAACACGACGTTCCCGGTCATGTTGGCCACGAACACCCGGCCCAGCCCGAGGAAGCTGACGGCGTCGACCACCCCGGTGACGACGGTCAGCGTCAGCAGCAGCGCGGCCAGGTCCCGCGGTTTCGGTTCAGCCATGCGGGCAGTCAACCACCCGGCGCGTGAACGCGCGGTCCCCGAGCGCGTCGGTGTTGTCCACGAACTGGTCGATCGCCCCGGTCAGGGCGGCCGGCCGCGTCCCCGCGAGCAGCGCCGTCACGAAGCGGCCGGCGTGGATCACCTGGTACGGCCGGTCGTGGTAGCCGCTGGTCCGCGGCTCCACCGGGCCGGTCAGGCCGAGGGCGTTGTGCAGTCCGGCGACGCGCTCGTAGGCGGCCACGAGGTGCCGCTCGCGTTCGTGCCAGGTGGTCGCGGCCAGCGCGGCGGTGAGGTGCGGGGTGAGCCGCGCGGCCGCGGGCAGCCGGGCGAAGGCGCTGCCGAGCCACTTGCTGTACGGCGGGTACCGGCGCGCCATGAGCAGGCACAGCCGCATCAGGTCTCGGACGAGCCGCGCGGCGACGACCGCGGACCCCAGTTCGTCCCCGGCCTCGCCGCACCGCCCGACGAAGGCCTCCTCCTGGCCGATCCGCTGCCATTGGCAGGCCAGGACGTACCGCCAGACGTCGTCCGGGTACCAGGCGACGTGCTGCCGCAGGGTTTCGAGCCCGAGGTCGTCGTGGAACACCGCGCCGCCGGTGAATTCGGCGAAGACCTGCGTGGGGGTCGCGAGCCAGTCGGCCCGCGCCGGCCGGCGCGGGTCGAACCCGAGCGTTCCGCGGACCCACTCGTCGAGCCCGGCGACGACGACGCCGTGGTCGACCCGGCCGGACGCCGGGGCGAGGAGCCGGGTGCCCTCGTCGTCGGTGACGAAGTGCGTCGAGTACCCGAGGAAGGTGCGGGGCAGGTGGTCGGCGAGCAGGCCGGGGAGCCCGGCTGCGTCGCCGTCGGGGAACAGCAGCAGCCGCGGCCCCCAGTTGTGGTCGGTGGAGCGGGGCGAATCGAAGCCCAGCACCTCGGAGCCGTACCCGATGAGCGCGGCGGTGTACCGGATGCGCGGGAACGCCCGCCGCAGGATCGGGCGGACCGCTTCGGCGTGGAACCGCCGGGACAGTTCGATTCCTGGAGTGAATTCCATGGGCCCATTGTGTCGCGCGAAGGCGCGAAGCGCGCTTCATTTTGCGAAGCAGCTTCGCAGCGCTTCGCGACCGCTTTTCGTTGTCACACAGGCGAAACACCGACCTCCTTGCGGTGAATCCGCGCGCGGCGCACGCCGTTTTGTCGGAGGTCCCCTCTACCGTCCCTGCCATGACCGAAAAGAGCACGGTGCGCACGCGGGAAATGGCCTACGAACTCAAGAGCCAGCGCGAGCTGAAACGGCTGACCCTGCGCGAGCTGGCCCGCCGCGCGGACTGGTCGGCGTCGAAGGTGTCGGCTTGGGAGAACGGCCGCCGCATCTCGCCGATCGACGCCGCGATCTACCTCGCCCACTGCGGCACCAAGGCCGCCGAACGCGCGCGGCTCCTCGAGCTGGCCGAGCCGCCCAGTGACCTGTACTGGGTGCGGCCCTACTTCGACAAGCTCGTCGACCCGATGAAATCGCTGATCATCCAGGAAAACCTCGCGCGATCGATCATCTACTACAGCCCGGCCGCCATCCCCGGGATGCTGCAGACCGAGGAGTACGTCCGCACCTGTTTCGAGCTCACCGGGCGCTACACCGCCGATCGGCTCGGCATGCTCACGCGGGCCCGCGTGGACCGGCAGCAGCTACTGCAGCGCCCCCACCCGCCCATCTCCACCTTTTTCGTACACGAGCGCGCTTTGCGCTCGGTCGTGGGCGATCCGGCGCTCATGCACGAACAGCTGCAGAACCTCGTGCTGGCCACCAACCTCCCGCACTGCGTCATCCGGGTGGTGCCGGAGTCCGACCCCACGTTCCGCGTGTTGAGCACGACCTTCACGATCATGGAATTCCCCGAACACGCACCGGTGGTCTACGAGGAGACCTTCACCGCCGGATTGTTCGTGGACGAGCGCGTCGCGGTGGAAGCGTTCTACCTTCTCGTCACACGCCTGGAACAAGTGGCCCTTCCCGAGGGACAATCGCGTGAGTGGCTCGTCCGGTTCGCGGACGAGTACGAACGCCTGAGGGAGTGATCGAGGGTGGGCCGACAGCGGACTTGGTTCAAGAGCAGCCACAGTGAAGGCCAGGAACACCAGACCTGCGTGGAAGTGGCCCTGACCCCGAAGGGCACCGCGGTCCGCGACTCGAAGGCGCCCACCGCCGGGCACGTGACCGTCGCCCACCCCGCGTGGAACGCGCTGCTCAGTTCACTGCGCTGACGGCTTTCCCGTCGTGCCACACCGCCCGGGTCCGCCCGGGCAGGTCGGTCACGTCGAGATCCGTGCCGTCCAGCAGCACCAGGTCGGCGCGCAACCCCGGCTCGATGCGGCCGCGGTCGCCGTCGAAGCGGAGCAACCGGGCCGCCTCGGAGGTGGCCGCCTTCAGGGCGGCCGCCTCGCCGAGCACCTCGGCCAGCAGCCGCAGTTCGGTCGTCAAGTCGACATGGGGACGCGGGGCGAGGTCCGAGCCCGCGGCAATGCGCACGCCCGCTTCGGCCGCGAGGCGCAGCGAACGGCGATGCGTCTCGGCGAACTCGCTGTCGCTGATCGGCGAGAGCGTCGGCACGTACCAAGCGCCGGCCAGGGCGGCGACTGCGGAGTCGTCGAGGAAGGTGCCGTGCTCGATGCTGCGCGCCCCGGCGCCGGCGGCCGAGACAACGGCTTCCGCCGTGTGCGCGTGGGCCAGGACGTCCCGGCCACAGCGGCGGGCTTCGTCGACCAGCGCGGCGAGCTCGTCGTCGGTGGGGCGCACGTCCGCGCCCGAGCGCACGGCCCGCATCGCCCCGTTCGCGCCGACCTTGACCCAGTCGGCGCCCGCCCGCACCATCCGGCGGACGGCCGCGCGCGCCGCGTCCGGCCCGTCGAACAGCGGGTCGGGCAGCGACGGGTCCCCGAAGTGGTCGACGGCGCCCGCGGGCGGCTCCCAGTCGTCGCCGAGCCCGCCGGTCGGGCCGAGCTGACGCAGGCTGACCAGCAGATCGGGCCCGGCGATCCACCCTGCACGCAGGGCGTGCTTGAACCCGGCGTCGGCGCCCCAGGCGTCCCGGACGGTGGTGACCCCGCGCGCCAGCAGCCGCCGCAACACCGGCACGGCCTCGAGAATGCGCGCACTGCGCGGCAACGGCTCGGGCCGCGGGAAGGCCACGTGCACGTGGCAGTCGATGAGCCCGGGAATCAGCAGCCCGCCCGAGCAGTCGACGCGCTCGCCGTCGAGCCCCAGGCCGACCTCGGCGATGCGTGAGCCGGCCAACCGGACGTCCGCGCGGGTGCTTTCCCCGGTCTCGGGGTCGAACACGCGCGCCCCGACGAGCACCGTCACCCGAGATCCTTGCGGTAGATCAGGAAGTCGCACGGCGTGGCCAGCGAGGGCGCGAGGTGCGGGTAGTCCTGAGCGAGGTCGGCGCGGTGCGTCACGCGGTAACCGAGCCGGCCGTACCACTCGGCCAGGAACTGCTTCGCCGGATGCGTCCAGTCCCGCGGCACCAGCAGTTCGAGCTGCATCTCCCGGCACCCGGCAGCCCGGCTCGTCCGCTCGGCGAACCGCACGAGCTCCCGCCCGACCCCGAGCCCCCGCCGCGCCGGATCGGCGGCGAGCATGCCGAACTCCCCGGTCACGTCGTCGAGCCGCTGGATCCGCACCGACCCGGCAATCTCCCCGTCCACGAAGGCGACGGCGATCTCCCCGTCCCGCACGAAGCCCGCCACCTCGTCGGCGGACGTCCGGTCGGTGCTGCCGACCCAGAGCCCCTTCTCGGCTTCGGCGTAGACCTCGTTGACCAGCTCGGCGACCCGTTCGATCACCGCGGCACCTGCGGACGGCGGCAGCACCTCGATCTCCATACCGCCATACTGCCGTGCACCGCACGAAGCCGAAACCGGCCGCACCTCGCCCCGCGCCCGTAACGGAACGATCACAAGACGTATCAGTTTTTCTTCGGCCAGCGATCAACAACCACGTCGGCGCACTGTCCTTCCAGCCATGTCCGAAGCCAGTTCGCGCCGACCGATCAGCGACCTGAAGGGGACGGAGCACCGATGGCACGGCGTACCGGGATTCTCGTTCAAATGCAGCGGGACGCAGCCCGTCGCCAGCGGGAGAGGCAGCGGGCGGCGGCAACCTACGCACGCCAGCAAGCGCAAGCCCAGCGGGATGCACAACGGGCGGAGCGGGAAGCTCTCCGCACCCAGACCGTGGCTTTGCGATTGGCCGAACAGCATGCAAAGGCCGATGCCCGGGCGCGAGCCGACGCCATCAAGCAGCAGAAGCAAGCCCACCTCGAACTCCAGCAGGCGCGGGTGACCAGCCAGAACGCCGACCTCGAAGCCGAGGTGGCAGAGCTGGAACAGCTCCTCTCCGCGACACTCGAAGTAGACGACTTCATCGACCTCGAATCGCTGAAGCGCACCGCTGAGCACCCACCGTTCGCACCGGGAGCCGTCGGACGCGCCACACCGCCACCGCGGCTCGAGAGTGCACGTCAAGAACCTTCCTTCGACCAGTTCGCCCCGCCACCACCTACCGGAATGGCCAAGGTCTTCGGCAAGGGCAAGTACGATCGGGATGTCCTTGCGGCCCAGCAAAAGTTCTCTCACGCCCATGCTGCCTGGCATCAAGAGCTGGGCGCCGTACAGCAGCGCAACGCCGCTGCAGCACGTAAACACCAGCAGGCCGAGCATGCGCGCGGCGAGGCATTGAAGAAGGCCAAGGCCGCCTACGACGAACAATGTGCGGAACGGGAAAGCGAAGTCGCAGCACACAACGCGGACGTGGCCGCCCTGGCGGCTGCCTTCGCCCGGCGTGAACCTCAGGCAGTTCTCGAGTACTTCACGCTGGTCCTGGCCAATTCCGACTACCCGGAGAAGTTCCCCCAGCAGTACCGGCTCGCCTACATCCCCGAATCCACTCAGCTCGTCGTGGAGTACGAACTTCCGAATCTCACTTGCGTTCCGGCTGTGCGCGAGTACAAGTACGTCAAGTCCAAGGACGAGGTGACTTCGACCGCACGGCCGGTCCGTGAAATCAAGGCGCTGTACGGTTCCGTGGTCGCCCAGATCGCCCTTCGCACCCTTCACGAAATCTTCGAGGCCGACCGAGCCGGGCTCGTGGACACCGTCGTCTTCAACGGCATGGTCACCACCACCGACCCCGGGACGGGCAAGGAGGTGCGACCGTGCCTGGTCACTGTCCGTACCACCCGCGAGGTGTTCGCCGATCTCGACTTGGCCCTCGTGGAGCCGCTTGCCTGCCTGGAACGGCTGAACGCCTCGGTGTCCAAGCGGCCGAGCGACCTGGCCCCGGTGCGCCCGGTGCTGGAGTTCGACATGGTCGACAAGCGGTTCATCGAAGAAACCGATGTCCTATCGGGCCTCGACCAGCGACCGAACCTCATGGAGCTGACCCCCAGCGAGTTCGAAGCCCTCATCCAGAACTTGTTCAGCAGAATGGGACTCGACACCAAGCAGACCCGCCCGTCGCGGGATGGCGGCGTCGACTGCGTCGCGTTCGATCCGCGGCCCATCTTCGGCGGAAAGGTGGTGATCCAGGCCAAGCGGTACCGCAACACCGTCGATGTGTCGGCCGTTCGCGACCTTTTCGGGACAATGCAGAACGAGGGTGCGTCCAAAGGCATCCTCGTGACGACATCCGGTTACGGTCCGGCGAGCTACGACTTCGCCGCCGGGAAGCCGCTCGAGCTCATCGACGGTTCGAACCTGCTCTACCTTTTGACCGAGCACGCGGGCATGGAAGCGAAGATCGTGCCGCCGGAGGCATAGCGCAAAAAGACGCTCGCGAACCGGCCCGAAGCCGGTTCGCGAGCGTCGAGGAGAAAGCCCTACTTGTCCCGGCGGAAGAGCTTGTTGCCCAGCCACACGATCGGGTCGTACTTGCGGTCCGCGACGCGCTCCTTCATCGGGATCAGCGCGTTGTCCGTGATGTGGATGCCCTCCGGGCACACCTCGGAACAGCACTTCGTGATGTTGCAGTACCCGAGCCCGTGCTCGTCCTGGGCCGCGTCACGGCGGTCGGCGACGTCCAGCGGGTGCATCTCCAGCTCCGCGATCCGCATCAGGTACCGCGGCCCGGCGAAGGCTTCCTTGTTCTCCTCGTGGTCACGCACCACGTGGCAGGTGTTCTGGCACAGGAAGCACTCGATGCACTTGCGGAACTCCTGCGACCGCTCGACGTCGACCTGCTGCATCCGGTACTCGCCCGGCTTCAGGTCCGCCGGCGGCGTGAACGACGGGATTTCGCGCGCCTTCGTGTAGTTGAACGACACGTCGGTGACGAGGTCGCGGATCACCGGGAACGTCCGCATCGGCGTCACCGTGATCACCTCGTCCTCGGTGAACGTCGACATCCGCGTCATGCACAGCAGGCGCGGGCGGCCGTTGATCTCCGCCGAGCACGAGCCGCACTTGCCCGCCTTGCAGTTCCAGCGCACGGCGAGGTCCGCGGCCTGGGTCGCTTGCAGCCGGTGGATGATGTCGAGGACGACCTCGCCCTCGTTCACCTCCACCGTGAAGTCCTGCAGCTCGCCGCCGCCGGCGTCGCCGCGCCAGACCCGGAAACTCGCCTTGTAACTCATGCCTTGCTCCCCGGGTGGGTCTCGAGCTCCGCGTCGGTGTAGTACTTCCCGAGTTCGCCGAATTCGAACAGCTCCAGCAGGTCCTGCCGCAGCGGTTCCTGCGCCTTGACCTCGACGTCGATGTCCGGCACCACCGGATTGTCGCCCGGGGTGGCCGAGCATACGAGGAGCTTGTTGCGCCAGTCGGCTTCCATGCTCGGGAAGTCGTCGCGCGTGTGCCCGCCGCGGCTTTCGGTCCGCGTCAGCGCCGCCTTCGCGACGCACTCGCTGACCATCAGCATGTTGCGCAGGTCGATCGCGAGGTGCCAGCCGGGGTTGAACTGCCGGTGCCCCTCGACGGTGACGCGCAGGATCCGCTGCCGCAGCTCGGCCAGCTTCACCAGCGCCTGCTCGATCTCGCCCGCCTTGCGGATGATGCCGACCAGGTCGTTCATCGACTGCTGGAGTTCGGTGTGCAGGGTGTACGGGTTCTCCGCCGAAGCACCGGCGGGCGGGTCGAACGGCGCGAGCGCCATCGTCGCCGCGGCGTCCACATCGGACTCCTGCACCACCGGCCTGCCCTCGAGGCCCAGCACGTACTCGGCCGCGCCGAGCCCGGCCCGCCGGCCGAACACCAGCAGGTCGGACAGCGAGTTGCCGCCGAGCCGGTTGGAGCCGTGCATGCCGCCCGAGCACTCGCCGGCCGCGAACAGGCCGGGCACGCTCGCCGCCGCCGTGTCCGGGTCGACCTCGATGCCGCCCATGACGTAGTGGCAGGTCGGGCCCACCTCCATCGGCTCCGCGGTGATGTCGACGTCCGCCAGCTCCTTGAACTGGTGGTACATCGACGGCAGCCGCCGGCGGATCTCCTCGGCCGGCAGCCGGCTGGCGATGTCGAGGAAGACGCCGCCGTGCGGAGAGCCGCGCCCCTCCTTGACCTCGGAGTTGATCGCGCGGGCCACCTCGTCGCGGGGCAGCAGGTCCGGCGTGCGCCGGTTGTTGTCCGCGTCGGCGTACCAGCGGTCGGCTTCCTCTTCGCTTTCGGCGTACTGCCCCTTGAAGACGTCGGGCACGTACTCGAACATGAACCGCTTGCCGTCGGAGTTCTTCAGGACGCCGCCGTCGCCGCGCACGCCCTCGGTGACGAGGATGCCCTTGACGCTCGGCGGCCAGACCATCCCGGTCGGGTGGAACTGGACGAACTCCATGTTGATCAGCTTCGCGCCCGCCCGCAGGGCCAGCGCGTGGCCGTCCCCGGTGTACTCCCACGAGTTCGACGTCACCTTGAACGACTTGCCGATGCCGCCGGTGGCGAGCACGACCGCGGGCGCCTCGAAGAGGATGAACCGCCCGCTCTCGCGCCAGTAGCCGAACGCGCCGGCGATCCGGCCCTCGGTGGTGAGCAGCTCGGTGACCGTGCACTCGGCGAAGACCTTGATCTTCGCCTCGTAGTCCCCGGTCTCGGCGAAGTCCTCCTGCTGCAGCGAAACGATCTTCTGCTGCATCGTGCGGATGAGCTCCAGCCCGGTGCGGTCACCGACGTGCGCCAGCCGCGGGTACGTGTGCCCGCCGAAGTTGCGCTGGCTGATCCGGCCGTCGGCGGTGCGGTCGAAGAGCGCGCCGTAGGTCTCGAGCTCCCAGACGCGGTCCGGTGCCTCCTTGGCGTGCAGCTCGGCCATCCGCCAGTTGTTGAGGAACTTCCCGCCGCGCATGGTGTCGCGGAAGTGGACCTGCCAGTTGTCGTTCGAGTTCGCGTTGCCCATCGACGCCGCGCACCCGCCCTCGGCCATCACCGTGTGCGCCTTGCCGAACAGGGACTTGCACACGACCGCGACGCGGAAACCGCGTTCGCGGGCTTCGATCACGGCGCGCAGACCGGCGCCACCGGCACCGATCACCACCACGTCGTAGCTGTGCCGTTCGACCTCGGTCATGAAGGAATTCCACCTCGGAACTGGGGGACGTCAGGTTTTCGGGAACACTGCTGGGAGAAGGTGCGCTAGTTGACGAATCTCAGGTCCGAGATCGCGCCGCTCGCCACGAGCATGACGTAGAAGTCGGTCAGCACCAGCGTGCCGAGCGTCGTCCAGGCCAGCGTCATGTGGCGGGTGTTGAGCTTCGTGACCTGCGTCCAGATCCAGTAGCGCACCGGGTGCTTGGAGAAGTGCTTCAGCCGGCCGCCGGTCACGTGCCGGCAGGAGTGGCAGGAAAGCGTGTACGCCCAGAGCAGGATCACGTTGGCGAGCAGGATGAGGTTGCCCAGCCCGAACCCGAAGCCGCCGGTCTTGCCATGGAACGCCGTGATCGCGTCGTAGGTGTTGATGAGCGAGACGATCAGCGCGACGTAGAAGAAGTAGCGGTGGACGTTCTGGATGATCAGCGGCAGCCGCGTCTCGCCGGTGTACTTGGTGTGCGGTTCCGCGACGGCGCAGGCGGGCGGGGAGAACCACACCGACCGGTAGTACGCCTTGCGGTAGTAGTAGCAGGTCAGGCGGAACCCGAGCAGGAACGGCAGCACCACGAAGCCGAGCGGGATGAATCCGGGCAGGTCGCCGAACCAGTGGCCGAAGTGGCTCGAGCCTTCGACGCAGGAGGTGGACAGGCACGGCGAGTAGAACGGCGTCAGGTAGTGGTAGTCGGGCACCCAGTAGGCGGTGCGCACGAACGACCGGATCGTCGCGTAGACGAGGAACGCCGACAGTCCGAGCACGGTCAGCAGCGGCTGGAGCCACCACCGGTCCGTGCGGAGGGTGCGCTCGGCGATCCGGGCCCGCTTCGGGGCCCGGACGCCGGTGCCGACGCCGTTGTCAGCGGGAGCGCTCACCGCTGGTCGCGCTTGTAGCCGCCGACGCCTTCGTCATCGGCGCCGTGCCACAGCGCCGGGTCGTAGGGGGTGTCGGGGACGGGGACGCGTTCGGCGGCCTTCGCCTGGGCGGGCACCGCGAGCGGCACGCCGTCGAGGTCCGCGATGTCGATGTCGAGGCGCTCGACGTCGTTGGCGAGCCGGCGCACCGCCGACGCGTCGCCGTAGCGAGAGCGCAGTGCGCCGACGCACTGCCGGAGCTGGCCGATGGTTCGCCGCAGCTCGGCGATCTCGGAGGTGGACATCATGCCTCCCGTGTGGTGGGGCTGGCAGGGAACCGGCGAAGGCAACCTTCGAAGGCACTGCCGCGCGTCGTGCAGTGTGACAACTAGCACACTAACGGTTCCGAGGGTGATCGGGGTCACGCGGGTCGATCTTCTGAATCGATTTTGATTCGGCGTTTTCCCGAGGTAGTGTGGCCAGTGTCACGACCCAGAGGCGTCAGCGCTGCCGTCCCGCGGACCACCCCACCCAGTGATCCGGAGCCGGACATGAGCCCCGCCCCTGCCACCTCGCTGCACCCGGTCGTCGCCGAAGTCACCGCGCGGATCGCCGCGCGCAGCGCCGCCACCCGAACCGCCTACCTCGACCGCACGGCCGCAGCCTATGCCGAAGGCCCGGTGCGCCGCGGCCTCGCCTGCAGCAACCTCGCCCACGGCTTCGCCGCGATGGACGGCGTCGACAAGGAGGCGCTGCGAGCCGTGCGCGCTCCCGGCGTCGCGATCGTGTCGTCGTACAACGACCTGCTTTCGGCGCACCAGCCGATGCAGGAGTACCCGGCGTGGCTGAAGAAGTCCGTGCGCTCCGCCGGGGGTGTCGCCCAGTTCGCCGGCGGCGTGCCCGCGATGTGCGACGGCATCACGCAGGGCCGCGCGGGCATGGAGCTGTCGCTGTTCAGCCGCGAGGTCATCGCGATGTCGACGGCGATCGCGCTGTCGCACGACATGTTCGACGCGTCGCTGCTGCTGGGCGTCTGCGACAAGATCGTGCCGGGCCTGCTGATCGGCGCCCTCTCGTTCGGGCACCTGCCGGCCGTGCTGGTTCCCGCGGGGCCGATGAACTCCGGGCTGCCGAACAAGGAGAAGGCGCGCGTCCGGCAGCTCTACGCCGAGGGCCTGGCCACCCGCGAAGACCTCCTCGACGCCGAAGCGGCGTCCTACCACTCGGCCGGCACCTGCACCTTCTACGGCACGGCCAACTCGAACCAGATGGTCGTCGAGGTGATGGGCCTGCACCTGCCCGGCGCCAGCTTCGTCCAGCCGGGTTCTTCGTTGCGCCGCGCGCTGACCGAAGAGGCCGGGCGGCGCGTCGTGGCGATTTCGCGCGGCGAGGAGTACACGCCGGTCGCGCGGATCCTCGACGAGAAGGCGTTCGTCAACGGCGTCATCGCGCTGCTCGCCACCGGCGGGTCGACCAACCACACGATGCACCTGGTCGCCATCGCCGCGGCCGCGGGCATCCAGCTGACCTGGGACGACTTCTCCGACCTCTCGGCCGTCGTGCCGCTGCTGGCGCGGGTGTACCCGAACGGCAGCGCCGACATCAACCACTTCCACGCCGCCGGCGGCATCCAGTTCCTGGTCGGGACCCTGCTCGACGCCGGCTTGCTGCACGAAGACGTCCACACGGTGGCCGGGCTCGGGCTGCACCGCTACCGCGCCGAACCGATCCTGTCCGACGGCGAGCTGGTCTGGCGGGACGTGCCCACCCGCAGCCTCGACGAAGAGGTCCTGCGCCCGGCCTGGCGACCCTTCGCCGCGGACGGCGGCTTGCGGATGGTCAAGGGGAACCTCGGCCGCGCGGTGGTGAAGGTGTCCGCGGTGGCGCCCGAGCATCGCGTCGTCCAGGCGCCGGCACGGGTGTTCACCACGCAGGAGGACTTCACGGCCGCGTTCGAGGCCGGCGAACTGGACCGCGACGTCGTCGTGGTGATCCGGCAGCAGGGCCCGCGGGCCAACGGCATGCCGGAGCTGCACGGCCTGACCCCGGCTCTTGGTGTGTTGATGGACCGCGGGCACGCCGTGGCGTTGCTCACCGACGGCCGGATGTCGGGGGCGTCGGGCAAGATCCCGGCCGCGATCCAGGTGACGCCGGAAGCCGCGGCGGGCGGCCCGATCGCGCGCATCGCCGACGGCGACGTCATCCGGCTGGACGCGTCCGCGGGCAGCCTCGACGTGCTCGTCGGTGACGAAGAACTCGCCCGCCGTGCGCTTGTGGACTCGCCGCCGTCCGAAGCATCCTGGACCGGCACCGGCCGAGAGCTGTTCGCCGCGTTGCGCCGGGCGGTCGGCCCCGCCGACCAGGGCGCTTCGGTGTTCGGCGGCTTGACGCCGGAGCACTTCGGAATGCCCGCTTACGCAACCCAGGAGGTCGGTCAGTGACCACCGGTCAGGACCTGCTCGAGCTGTCCCCCGTGATGCCCGTCGTGGTGATCGACGACGCCGCCGACGCGGTGCCCACGGCCCGGGCCCTGCTCGCCGGCGGGATCGGGGTCATCGAGCTGACCCTGCGCACCCCCGCGGCGCTGTCGGCGATCGAGCGCGTCGCGGCCGAAGTGCCGGACATCGTCATCGGCGCCGGCACCGTGACCTCGCCGGACCAGGCGAAGCAGGCCGCCGACGCGGGCGCCAAGTTCCTCGTGACGCCAGGCAGCACGGACGCGGTCATCGACGCGTGCTTCGAGACCGGCCTGCCGTTCCTGCCCGGCGCGAGCACGGTGTCGGAGGCGATGCGGCTGGCCGAGCGCGGCTTGACGGCACTGAAGTTCTTCCCGGCGGAGGCGTCCGGCGGCGTCGCGTTCCTGAAGTCGATCGCGGGTCCGTTGCCTTCTCTGCGGTTCTGCCCCACCGGCGGGATCACCGTGGCCTCGGCGCCGTCCTACTTGGCGCTGCCGAACGTCGGCTGCATCGGCGGCTCGTGGCTGACGGCCTCGCTCGACCCCGCCACGATCGAGAAGCTGGCCGCGGAAGCCGCGACGCTGTAGCGGAGCCGATCGGGGTCGGCTTCCCGGGAGCACCGTTCCAGTGAGCCGGAACGGTGCTTCGAGCCGCTACCGCGTGACCCCGGCCGTCGACGGAGTCCATTGTGGACCATGTGGCGTGCGCGCCGGGCCGGCTCCGGAACCTGTCTGGCACAGCGCACCGTCACCCGGCGCTTGCCGGGCCGGACCGCCGAGGGCCGTCAGTCGATGACGGCGTCGTCGAGCAGGGTGGACTCCGCACCGTACGCGCGGAGTTCCTCCCTGATCACGGTGTAGGCCAGGCCTTGCGGGTAGCCCTTGCGTGCGAGGAAGCCCAGCAGCCGCCGCAGGGCGGTCTGTTCGTCGACGTTGCCGAGCGAGCCGAGGCGCTTGCGGACCAGTTCCCTGGCCATCTGCTCCTCGGACTCGCGGTCGACCTCGCCGGCCGCCTGCGCGGCAACCTCGCCGTCGACACCCTTGCGCCGCAGCTCGGCCACCAGCGCGGTGCGGGACAGGCCCTGGTTCGCGTGCCGGGATTTCACCCACAGCTCCGCGAACTCCGCGTCGTTGACCAACCCCGCCCGGTCGAGCTTGCCGAGCAGGGCCTCGCTGGTCTCCTCGTCGAACCCCTTGCGGTGCAGCGCCTGCCGCAGCTCTTCCTGGGTGCGCGGCCGGGCGGCCAGGAGGTCGAAGCAGATCTCCTTGGCCTTCTTGTACCGCTCCTCGGGAGGAAGCTCGGCCGGCGGCACCTTCGGCGCCCTCGCCACCTGGATCACTCCTCGTTCGTCACAACCGGATCACGCACCCCAGCCGCAGGTCACCACCCACCGCAACCCCGGCCGGGGGTCCAGGGGGCCTGGCCCCCTGGTGGGGTTTCCGGGGGTTCGACCCCGGAGAACACGGCGAAGGGATAAGGGCGAGCGCGTCCCGCGAGCACACCTCACCCAATCCCGCACCCCACCCCGATCAGAAGTCGACCGGCGCCGGGACCGCTTCGACGGCTTCCGCGTCGAGCTGCGGGCCGATGCCGAGCTTCTCCTTGATCCGCTTCTCGATCTCGTTGGCGATGTCCGGGTTGTCGCGCAGGAACCGGCGGGCGTTTTCCTTGCCCTGGCCGAGCTGGTCGCCCTCGTAGGTGTACCAGGCACCGGACTTGCGCAGGATGGACTGGTCGACACCCATGTCGATGAGCGAACCCTCGCGGGAGATGCCCTGGCCGTACAGGATGTCGAACTCGGCCTGCTTGAAGGGCGGGGCCACCTTGTTCTTGACGACCTTGACGCGGGTCCGGTTGCCGACCGCCTCGCCGCCGTCCTTCATCGTCTCGATGCGGCGCACGTCCAGGCGGACCGACGCGTAGAACTTCAGCGCCTTGCCACCGGTCGTCGTCTCCGGGGAGCCGAACATGACGCCGACCTTCTCGCGGAGCTGGTTGATGAAGATCGCCGTGGTGCCCGAGTTGGACAGCGCACCGGTGATCTTCCGCAGCGCCTGGCTCATCAGGCGGGCCTGGAGACCGACGTGCGAGTCACCCATCTCGCCCTCGATTTCGGCGCGCGGCACGAGCGCGGCGACGGAGTCGATGACGAGGATGTCGAGCGCGCCGGAGCGGATCAGCATGTCCGCGATCTCCAGCGCCTGCTCACCGGTGTCCGGCTGGGAGACGAGCAGCGCGTCGGTGTCGACGCCGAGGTTCTTCGCGTACTCCGGGTCGAGGGCGTGCTCCGCGTCGATGAAGGCCGCGATGCCGCCGGCGCGCTGCGCGTTCGCCACCGCGTGCAGGGCGACCGTCGTCTTACCGGAGGATTCCGGGCCGTAGATCTCGACGACCCGGCCGCGGGGCAGGCCGCCGATGCCGAGCGCGACGTCGAGGGCGATCGACCCGGTGGGGATCACGGCGATGGGCGGCCGGGTGTCCTCGCCGAGGCGCATGACCGAGCCCTTGCCGTACTGCTTGTCGATCTGCGCGAGCGCGAGCTCGAGCGCCTTGTCCTTGTCGGGTGCTGCAGGCATGGAAGTCCACCTCGCTGGTCGGAGCCCCGTCGAGGGCTCTCTGTGTCGGTTCTTCAGCTGTCCGGTCCGACGCTAGCGGCGGGGACCGACAATTCCAGGCGCGGCGCCCAATCTGTGGATCGCTGGACCCGATGTGGACAACACCTTAGACGAACACCTGTTCGAGGTCGGCAGCGACACACCCTTGCGGTAGGGTTTTCGCCCGCCCGGGTCAGGACCCGCGCGTATCCGCCCAGGTCAGCGCCGTTCGGCGGGGACGTCGAAGGCGTCGCAGACCTCGCGCCAGATCTCCTTGGCCGGGATTCCCGCGGTCAGCGCCTGGTCGACGGTGCGCCCGCCGAGGGCGCTCAGGACGTGGTCCCTGGCCAGCACCTGCGCCCGCCCGGGGCCGAACTCGTCGGCCATCAGCCGCCGGAAAACCGTGATCCGCATCGGACCTACTTTAACCGCAGGGCGCGAACGGCCCGTTCGCGCCGTCTACCGACCCGGCTGCACACTCGCCTCGAAGTAGTCGGCCAGCGTCCCCGGCGTGGTCGCCGCCGCCTGCTCGCTGGTGTTCAGCTGGTAGATGAACCCCGCCAGCGGCCGGTCCGACACGGTGAACACGAGCACCGCCGACGTCTTCCCCGCGGCCGAGGAGTAGTGCCCCTTGAGCCCGTTGCCGCCCCAGTCGGCCTCGGTGCGGTCGCCGCCGGCCGAGGCGAGCAGGCCGTCGGTGTACTGCTTGAGCGCCTCGGCGCTGTCGCCGTGGACGTACGTCACCTGCGTGCCCGCCCGGCCCGGCGCGGAGCAGGTCGACGAAGCCCCCAGGCTCTGCGCGGGCGCCGCCGGGCCGTTGCCCATGCCGGGCTTGCAGTCGCCGGTGTCGGCGATCTTCCCGGCGAGCTGGCGCAGGCAGCCGGTGAAGCCCTTGTCGTCGGCCTGCCCCGGCGTCTTGCACTGGTCCGCCGTGTAGGTCGGCACGGCGGACGACGACGTGAGGAAGAAGGTCAGCCCCGCGGCGAGCACCACGACGACCGCGACGGCGATGCCGATGAGCAGCTTCTTCTTCCCGCGCTTCGGCTCGGCCTGCTCCGGCGTGTACGCGGGGAAGTTCGACGGCACCGGCTGCGGGCCGCTCGGCGGGAAGTTCCCGTAGTACTGCGGAGACGGCGGCGGAGGCGGCGGCGCGTACTGCGGCCGGTGCGGCGGCGCACCCGCGGCCACCGCCCCCTCGACGTTCTGCGTGCGCACGGCCAGCCCGTCACGGGCCACGTGCTGCGCACCCAGCGCGACGGCCGTTTCCGGCTGGTCGAGGCTGCCCGGCACGACGCCGAGCTTCTCCGCGATCATCGTCCCGACCAGCGGCAGCCTGCTCGACCCGCCGACGAGGTAGATGCCGGCCAGCCGGTCCGGGGTCAGCCCCGACGACCGCAGCGTCCGCGACAGCAGTTCGACGCTGCGCAGCATCGCCGGCCGGACCAGGCCTTCCAGCTCACCGCGGGTGACGAGGACGTCCTTGAACGGCTCGGGCATCGGCACCTCGGTCTGCGGGTGCCGCGACAGCGCCTCCTTGGCCGCCTTGACGTCCTCCTGCAGCGCGCGCCGGGTGCGCCGGTCAGCCGTGGACTCCGGCCGCAGCAGCCGCTGCCAGCGCTGCGGGTCGGAGTGCGAAACCTCGCGCCCGACGTGCACCATCAGCGCCTGGTCGACGTCGAGGCCGCCGAGGTCGGGCAGGCCGTCCTCGGCGAGCACGGTGAACCCGTTCTGCGTGGCGCCGACGACCGCGACGTCGAAGGTACCCGCGCCGAGGTCGTAGACGGCGAGCGCCTGGCCGGGGGCGAGCGACTTGCCGGGGAAGGACGCGAAGTGCGCGGCGGCGGCGACCGGCTCGGGCACCAGCAGGATGTTCGGCCCCATGCCGGCGAGCCGGGCGGCGGCCACCAGCACGTTCCGGCGCGTCTGCCCCCACTGCGCGGGGTGGGTCAGCCGGACCTCGTCGGGCTGCTCGCCGCCGAGCTGGCGCGAGGTCTCCTCGAGCACGCGGCGCAGGATGGCGGCCAGCGCGTCGGCGACCGGGACGACGTCGGTGCCGAGCAGCAGGGTCTGCTCGTCGATGCGGCGCTTGGGGTTCGGCTCGAAGCGCGTCGGGTCGAGGCGGGCGCGGCGCTCGGCGTCGCGGCCGACCATGAGCGTGCCTTCTTCGGTGGCGAACACCGCCGACGGCATGTTGGCCGAGCCGTCCACCTCGACGACCCGGGGCGGCCTGCCGTGCGCCGAAAGCACGGCGACGGTGTTGGACGTCCCGAGGTCCACCGACAGGATCCGCACAGCACTCCCCTTCGCGAAAACACGCCCGACGGCGCCCGCGGTGATGCTGCCATGCGCGCGGTCACCGTGCGTGCGGACCCGGGAAAGTCACTGCGCCTTGACGCGGGTGGTGATCAAGGTGCACGATAGTTGCACAGTTCGGTCATTGAAGTTGATCGAACTGCGCATAATCGGAGCGATGAGGAACGCGAATACCCGGCACAGCTCGCCTTCACACACCGCTGCGGGCGGGCGAACTTTCGGGGCGGGAGCACCGTGTTGCGGGCAGGCGAGCACCCCCGCTCGTCCGCCCGGAACTCCGCGACCACCCGGCCACCCGGCCACGGAAGGAAGAACTCGTGAGCGACCTCCCCGTCCTCGCCGTCACCCTCGGCGACCCCGTGGGCATCGGCCCGGAGATCACCCTGAAGACCCTCGCCGAGCCCGAAGCACTCCAGCTGGCGCACGGCGTGGCGGTCGGCGACGCGATCGTGCTGGAACGCCTGGTCCGGCACCTCGGCCTGCACCTGGAGATCAACCCGATCGCCACGGTCGCCGACGCGCGCTTCACCACCGGCGTGATCGACGTGCTCAACCTCGGCGTGGTTACCGAGGACCTGCCGTGGGGCGAGGTGAACGCGACCGCGGGCGCGGCGGCGGTCGGCGCGATCGAGGTCGCCACCCGGCTCGCGCTGGCCGGCGAAGTCGACGCGGTCGTGACCGCGCCGATCAACAAGGAGGCCATCTGGGCGGCGGGCTCGCAGCACCTCGGGCACACCGAGATGCTCGGCGAGCTGACCGGGTCCACCCGGTTCAACACGATGTTCTGGGTCTCCGGGCTCAAGATCTTCTTCGCCACGCGCCACCTTTCGCTGCGCGAAGCGATCAACCACATCACCCGGGAGAACATCGAACACGCGATCAGCGAGGCCTACACGGCGCTGCAGGTCTTCGGCACGGAGAAGCCGAGACTGGCGGTGGCGGCGCTGAACCCGCACGGCGGGGAGAACGGCAAGTTCGGCGACGAAGAGATCATCGCGATCGCCCCCGCGGTCGCCGCCGCGCGGGTGGCCGGGCTCGACGTGGTCGGCCCGATTCCCGCGGATTCCGTGTTCCACATGGGGATCCAGGGCCAGTTCGACGGCGTGCTGTCGCTCTACCACGACCAGGGGCACATCGCGTCGAAGACGTACGACTTCGACGGCACGGTGTCGGTGACGGTCGGCCTGCCGATCCTGCGCACGTCGGTCGACCACGGCACGGCGTTCGACATCGCCGGCACCGGCCGGGCTTCGCACGGCACCATGCGGGCGGCGTTCAAGGCCGCGGCCACCCTGGCGCCGTACGCCCGGAAACTGCCCGCCATCTACCCGCCGAGCCTCCGGTGATCCCCCGCAAGCGCTGGGCGTACGTCATCCCCGTCGCGGTGGTCATGTACATGCTGGCCTACCTCGACCGCACGAACGTCGCGGTGATCCTGCCCTACATCGGCGACGACTTCCCGTTGTCCGGCAGCGCCAAGGGGCTGGCGAGCGGCATCTTCTTCGTCGGCTACCTCGTGCTGCAGATCCCGGCGGCGGTGC
The DNA here is from genome assembly GCF_046548775.1 of Amycolatopsis sp. cmx-4-61. Classification (NCBI taxonomy): domain Bacteria; kingdom Bacillati; phylum Actinomycetota; class Actinomycetes; order Pseudonocardiales; family Pseudonocardiaceae; genus Amycolatopsis; species Amycolatopsis sp. cmx-4-61. Next base: position 230,764 of record NZ_JAEBEI010000005.1, read on the forward strand.
TGGCGGCGAAGTGGAGCGCCCGCAAGACCGTGCTGCTGCTGATGCTCGCCTGGGCGGTCGCGGCGGTGCTGTGCGGGCTCGTCCGGAACGAGACCCAGCTGTACCTGGCCCGGCTCCTGCTCGGGCTGTTCGAGGGCGGGGTGTGGCCCGCGGTGCTCATCCTGCTGGCGTCCTGGTTCCCCCAGGCGGAACGGGCGCGGGCGAACGCGCTGTGGATGACGTGCCTGCCGATCTCGGCGATCCTCATGTCGCCGCTGTCCGGCTTCATGCTCGATCACATGTCGTGGCGCTGGGTGTTCGTCCTGCAGGGCCTGCCGCCGCTGGTGTGGGCGGTCGTCTGGTGGTTCGCGGCGGCCGACCGGCCGGCGCGGGCCCGGTGGATCTCCCCGGCGGAACGCGAGTACCTCGAAACCACGTTGAAGGCCGAGGAGGACGCGAAACCGGCGTTCGCGAAGCGGGGATACCGGCAGGCGCTGGCCGACCGCCGGGTGCTGCTGCTGGTCGGTGTCTACTTCTTCTGGATCACCGGCTTCTACGGCTTCTCCCTGTGGCTGCCCTCGGTGGTGAAGACGATGACCGGCGGCTCGGCCACCGCCGTCGGCTTCCTGTCGGCGGTGCCGTACGTGCTGGCGCTGGCCGGCATGGTCGCCTGCGCGCACTGGTCCGACCGCACCGGCAACCGGCGGCTCGCGGTCACCGTGCCGCTGCTCGTCGCGATCGCCGGGCTGCTGCTCGGCAACCTCGGGCACTGGCCGGCGGCCGTGCAACTGGTGCTGCTGTGCGTCGTGGCGACCGGCGTCTACATGCCGTACGGGCCGTTCTGGGCCATCCCCAGCCGGATCCTCGGCATCGAGGTGGTCGCCGTGGCGATGGGCCTGATCAACGCACTGGGCAACCTCGGCGGGTTCGCCGGCCCCTACCTGGTCGGCTGGCTCACCGACGTCACCGGCACGGCGACCACCGGGTTCGTCGTGCTGGCCGCGTTCCTCGCCGTGGCCGCCGGGCTCGCGTTCTTCGGGCTGAAACCCGCGACTGTGGAAGGGTCGGCCCATGTCCCAGCCGCGACCAGGCACCCGTGACCGGCGCGCGATGCTGCTCGAGGCCGTCCGTGACGGCTCGGGCGGCATCGCGGAGCTGGCCCGGGAGTTCGGTGTTTCCGAGTCGACGATCCGCCGCGACCTCGCCTCGCTCGCCGGAGCCGGGCACGTCGTCCGCACCTACGGCGGCGCGCTCGACACCGAGCGCAGCCCCCGCGAGAAGGAGCGGGAGCACGGCGCGGCCAAGGACGCCATCGCCCGGCAGGCCGCCGCGCTCGTCCGAGACGGCGACGTGGTGCTGCTCGACGCGGGCACGACCACCGGCAGGCTCGCCCGCCACCTCGCCCACCGCGAAGGGCTGACCGTGGTCACGAACGGGGTGGACGCGATCCGCGAGCTCGCCGGCTTCGCGGGGATCGACCTGGTCGTCCTCGGCGGCCGCCTGCGGCACGCCGGCGAAGCGATCCTCGGCGAGAGCGTGCTGGCGCAGCTGCGGCACATCTCACCCGACCGGGTGTTCTTGGGCGCGGACGGCGTGGTCGCCGGCCGGGGGCTGTGCTGCTCGTCACTGGAGCAGTCGGTGGTCAAGCACGCGATGCTGCACGCGGGCGGCGAGGCGTACGTGCTGGCCGACCACTCCAAGCTGGACCAGGCCCCCTTTTCCTACTGGACGCCGCTCGACCGCGAACACCGGCTGATCACCGACGAGCCGCGGGTGGATGTGGCGTTCCCGCAGTTCGCCCAGAGCGTGATCGTCGCCGGCGCGCCGGAAATTGTCGGTGGTGCCGCGCATCATGAATGACGTGGCAGCTGACGTTCTCGACCTCTTCTCCCCCGCGACCCGGGATTGGTTCGCGGGGGCCTTCGCCGCGCCCACCGCGGCGCAGGAAGGGGCCTGGCGGGCCGCGCACGCGGGTGAGCACGCCCTCGTCGTCGCGCCCACCGGGTCCGGCAAGACGCTGTCGGCGTTCCTCTGGGCGCTGGACAGGCTCTCGGTGGAGCCCCCGCCGGCGGAAGCGACGAAGCGCTGCCGGATCCTCTACGTCTCGCCGCTGAAGGCGCTGGCGGTCGACGTCCAGCGGAACCTGCGGGCCCCGCTCGCCGGCATCTCGCAGGCCAGCCGCCGGCTCGGGCTGCCGGTGCCCGGCATCGAGGTCGGCATGCGCACCGGCGACACGACCGCGGCCGAGCGCCGCACGTTCGCCAAGACCCCGCCGGACGTGCTGGTGACCACGCCGGAGTCGCTGTTCCTCATCCTCACTTCGTCGGCGCGGGAGTCGCTGCGCGGCGTCGAGACCGTGATCGTCGACGAGGTGCACGCGGTCGCCGGCGGCAAGCGCGGCGCGCACCTCGCACTGTCGCTGGAGCGGCTGGACGCGCTGCTGCCGAAGCCGGCGCAGCGGATCGGCCTGTCGGCGACGGTCCGCCCGGTCGACGAGGTGAGCGCGTTCCTGGCCGGCGGCCGTCCGGTGCGCGTGGTCCAGCCGAAGCTGGCGAAGACCATCGAGGTCCGCGTCGAGGTCCCGGTCGAGGACATGGGCAACCTCGACGCACCGCGCGGCGGGCCGGCGCCGAGCCCGCTCGACGCGCTCGAGTCACTGGGGTCGCCGGAGTCGCTTGAGTCGCTGGAGTCGATGACCGAGGCGTTCCCGCCCGGGGACATCGCGCCGGGCGGCCTGGGCACGATGGAGGAGATGGCCGGCAATCCCGTGCAGCGGCCGTCGATCTGGCCGGCGGTCGAGGAGCGGGTGCTGAGCCTGATCCGCGCGCACCGCTCGACCATCGTCTTCGCCAACTCGCGCCGGCTCACCGAGCGGCTCACCGCCCGGCTGAACGAGCTGGCCGCCGAGCAGACCGAGCTCACCCCGGCCGACGCGTTCCCGGCGGAGGCCGTCGGGCAGTCCGGGGTGAGCACCGGCGCGCCCCCGGTGATCGCCCGGGCCCACCACGGGTCGATGTCGCGGGAGCAGCGCACGCACGTCGAAGAGGCGCTGAAGTCCGGGCAGCTGCCGTGCGTGGTGGCGACGTCTTCGCTGGAGCTGGGCATCGACATGGGCGCGGTCGACCTGGTGGTGCAGATCGAGGCGCCGCCGACGGTGGCGTCCGGGCTGCAGCGCGTCGGCCGGGCGGGTCACCAGGTCGGCGCGGTGTCGTCCGGGGTGATGTTCCCCAAGTTCCGGGGCGACCTCGTCTCCTGCGCGGTCGTCGCGGAGCGGATGGCGAGCGGCGCGATCGAGGCCGTCCGCTACCCGCGCAACCCGCTGGACGTGCTGGCGCAGCACGTCGTCGCCATGGTGGCGCTGGAACCGTGGACGGTGCCGGACCTGGCGTCGCTGGTCCGGCGGGCGGCCCCCTTCGCCGCGCTGCCGGACGACGCCCTGCACGCGGTGCTCGACATGCTCGCCGGCCGCTACCCGAGCGAGGAGTTCGGCGAACTGCGGGCGCGGATCACCTGGGACCGCATCGCCGGCGAGCTGCGCGGGCGGCCCGGCGCGCAGCGGCTGGCCGTCACGTCGGGCGGCACCATCCCCGACCGCGGCCTGTTCACCGTCATGACGCCGGGCGGGGACGACAAGCCGGGGTCGCGCGTCGGCGAGTTCGACGAGGAAATGGTCTACGAATCGCGCGTCGGCGACACCATCCTGCTGGGCACGTCCTCGTGGCGGATCACCGACATCACGCACGACCGCGTCATCGTGGTGCCGGCGCCGGGCGAGCCGGCGCGGATGCCGTTCTGGAAGGGTGACGCCCCGGGCCGCCCGCTGGAACTCGGCCGGGCACTGGGCAAGTTCGTCCGCGAACTGTCCACTTCGGACGATACGAAGGCGCGCGAACGCGCCGAGGCGGCGGGGCTCGACGAGCGGGCGTGTGACAACCTCCTCGCCTACCTGACCGAGCAGAAGGCGGCCACCCGGCACGTCCCGAACGACCGGACGATCCTGCTGGAGCGCTACCGCGACGAACTCGGCGACTGGCGGATCGTCGTGCACTCGCCGTTCGGCGCCCAGGTGAACGCGCCGTGGGCACTGGCGATCGCCGCGCGGCTGCGGGAGAACCGCGGGGTGGACGCGCAGGTGGCGCACTCCGACGACGGCATCGTCCTGCGGCTGCCGGACGCGCTGGACGCCGACGGCGGCGAGGTCACCATCGGCGCGGACGACGTGCTGCTGGATCCCGAGGAGGTCGAGCAGCTGATCGTCGCCGAGGTCGGTGGTTCGGCCGTCTTCGCAGCCCGGTTCCGGGAGTGCGCGGCACGGTCGTTGCTGCTGCCCCGCCGGGACCCGCGGCGCCGGACCCCGCTGTGGCAGCAGCGGCAGCGCGCGTCGCAGCTGCTTTCGGTCGCGGCGAAGTACGAGCGGTTCCCGGTCGTGCTGGAGGCGATGCGGGAGGTCCTGCAGGATGTCTACGACGTCAGTGGCCTGCGCGAGCTGATGGCCGACGTCCGGTCCCGCAAGGTCCGGCTGGTGGAGGTCGAAACGCCGGCCGCGTCGCCGTTCGCGCGCAGCCTGCTCTTCGGCTACGTCGGGATGTTCCTGTACGAGACCGACGCACCGCTGGCCGAGCGGCGGGCGGCGGCCCTGTCCCTGGACTCGGCGCTGCTGGCCGAGCTGCTGGGCACCGAGGCGATCCGGGAACTGCTGGACCCCGAAGCCGTCGTCGAGGTGCAACGGTCGCTGCAGCGGCTCGAGCCGGAGAGGCACGCGCGCTCGGCCGAGGACGCCGCCGACCTGCTGCGGTTCCTCGGCGACCTGACCGTCGAGGAGGCCGCGGAACGCGGCATCCAGGCCGGCTGGCTCACCGAGCTGGAAGCCGCGCGGCGGGCGATCCGGGTGCGGATCGGCGGCTCGGAACGGTTCCTGGCCATCGAGGACGCCGGCCGGGTACGTGACGCGCTGGGCACCGCCCTGCCGGTCGGCGTGCCCGAAGCGTTCACCGAACCGGTGGCGGATCCGCTCGGCGATCTGCTGTCGCGCTACGCCCGGGGCCGCGGCCCGTTCGCCGCGGCGGACGCGGCCGCGCGGTTCGGACTGGGGACGGCGGTCGTCACCGGGGTGCTCGACCGGATGACCGGGGAAGGCCGCCTGGTGCGGGGCGAGCTGAGCCCGGTCGGGCATCCGGACAGCCACGGCGTCGGCGTCGAGTACTGCGATGCGGCCGTGCTGCGGCGGCTGCGTCGGGCGTCGCTGGCGAAGCTGCGAGCCGAGGTCGAGCCGGTCGAGCCGGCGGCGCTGGGCCGGTTCCTGCCCGCGTGGCACGGGTTCGGCGGCCGCGTCCGGGCGGCCCCGACGGCGGACGACGTGCTGTCGGTGGTGGAGCAGCTCGCCGGGGCACCGTTGCCGGCGAGCGCGGTGGAGTCGCTCATCCTGCCCGGCCGGCTGCCGGGCTACTCGCCCGCGCTGCTGGACGAGCTGACGACGGCCGGAGAGGTCACGTGGGCGGGCTGCGGCGCGCTCTCCGGTGGCGACGGCTGGATCGCCCTCGCCCCCACCGACGTCGCCGACCTGCTGCTGCCGGAGGTCGTCGAGGACATCCCGACCGGCCCGCTGCACGACGCGATCGTGTCCACTTTGGAGGGCGGGGCGCTGTTCTTCCGCCAGCTGGTGGACCGCGCGACCGTGCTGGTGGACAAGGCTCCGAACGACGCCGAAGTCGTGGCGGCGCTGTGGGACCTGGTCTGGGCGGGGCTGGTCACGGGCGACACGCTGGGGCCGTTGCGGGCCCAGGTCGCCGGGCACGGCGCCCACAAGCCCCGCCGCCAGGCGCCCCGCGGCCGGTACGCGCGGCTGCGGGCGGGCCGGCCGCAGATGCCGTCGCGGTCCGGGCCGCCGACGGTCGCCGGGCGGTGGGCCCTGACCCCGCCCCGCGAAACCGACGCGACCCGCCGCGCGCACGCGCGGACGGAGGCTTTCCTGGAGCGCCACGGCGTCCTGACCCGCGGCGCGCTGGACACCGAACGCGTCACGGGCGGGTTCTCCGGGATCTACAAGGTGCTCCGCGGCATGGAGGACACGGGCCAGGTGATCCGCGGTTACGTGGTGGAGGGCCTGGGCGCGGCCCAGTTCGCGGCGAAGGGCGCGGTGGACCGCCTGCGCGCGCTGTCGGGCCCGGGCCGTCCGGCACCGGGCCGCCCGGTGGTCCTGGCGGCCGCGGACCCGGCCCAACCGTACGGCGCGGCCCTCCCCTGGCCGGCGGCGACGGGCGACACGAAGCACCGCCCCGCCCGCAAGGCCGGCGCACTGGCGGTCCTGGTCGACGGAGTTCCGGCACTGTACGTGGAGCGAGGAGGCCGTTCCCTGCTGAGCTTCACCGAGGAGCGCCAGGCACTGTCGGAGGCGGCCCAGGCCCTGTCGGCAGCGGTCCGCGAGGGCTGGCTGGGCCAGCTGTCGGTCCAACGCGCCGACGGCGAGCAGGCGCTGACCTCGGAGCTGGCGGAGGTCCTGCAGGAGGCCGGCTTCCGCGCCACCCCCTCCGGCCTGCGCCTGCGAGCCTGAGAGGTCGCCCCGAGGGAGAGCGGGGAACTTCCTCGCCAGGATTCCGAATGGCCCGCCGGGTAGTTCTCTGGCACCGCCTCGCCTTGGCCCACCCAGCCGACAGAGCCGACCCGCTGCGGCAACACCCGTGCCCGCCCGGGCTGAGCCGCCCCAGCTCGCGCCGCCCAAGCACCAACCCGTCCGAGCCGGTGCGGCCGGGTTGGCCATTCGCCTACGGCGCCGGTGCGGGCTGGCCTAAGCTGCCAGTCCGACACGCACGAAGGATGTTCTGCTCATGGCGATGCGCGAACTGCGCTATTTCGGTGATCCGATCCTCAAGTCCGTCTGCGATCCGGTCACCGTGTTCGACGAGAAGCTCGAGGCGCTCGTGCGGGATCTGGTCGACTCCGTCAAGCCCGCCGGGCGGGCCGGGCTGGCCGCGCCGCAGATCGGCGTCGGGCTTCGCGTCTTCAGCTATGACGTTGCCGGGCTGACCGGGTACGTCATCAACCCCGAGATCGTCGAGCTGTCCGAAGAAACGCACGAGATCGACGAAGGCTGCCTGTCCGTGCCGGAGTTGTGGTTCCCCACCAAACGGGCGAAGCACGCGAAGGTCCGCGGCGTCGACGTCCACAACGAGCCGATCGAGGTCGAAGGGGAAGACGTGCTGGCGCAATGCCTGCAGCACGAGACCGATCACCTCGACGGCGTCCTCTACCTCGACCGGCTCACCGCCGAGCGCAAGAAGACCGCTCTGCGCGAAGCGCGCGACAAAGACTGGTTCTGGAAGCGCTGACGCTCAGGCCGGCAGGAACAGCCTGAGCCGGGCGCCGTCCTCGATGCTGCGTTCCGTGCGCAGGCCGGCGCGGGCCGCCGTGCGGGGCATTATGTCGTCGCCGGCCAGGCAGTCCGCCGACAGCTCGGTGATGCCCTGGGCCTCCGCCAGCACCGCCAGTCTCGCCAGCAGGGCCGTGCCGATTCCCTGCTGCTGCCAGTCGTCCTCCACCAGCAGGGAAATCTCGGCGCCGCCCGTCGTCAGGGGGATCAGCTGGGCCAGGCCGATCACCTCGCGGCCGAAGACGGCGAGCACGCTCGTGCCGCGCGGGGGCACCAGCAGCCGGTGCAGGCGGCGGCGCGGAACCGTCCGGACTCCCGTGTGGTACCGCCGGAACAGCGTCGCCATCGAGCAGCGGCGGTGCAGCTCGGCCACCGCGTCGGCGTCGCCGGGGACGCCCTTGCGCAGGACGATCGCCGCGCCGTCCGGGCGGTCGAGGACCACCGGGCCGGCCGCGTTGCGGGCCGCCGCCGCGAGCAGCGTCACGAGCGCTTCGGCTCGGGTCAGCTCCAGCTGCACGAACGGCGCCCACCGGCGGCGCGCCACCAGCGCAGCGCCGCCGGCCAGCGCGAACACCGCGCGGTGCCCGCTCTCCGTGCGCGCCCGGTTGGCCTCGACGGCGGGGACGAGCGTGACGACGTCCGCGGCCAGCACGTCCTTCAGCACTTCGGCCAGCCTGTCCGGGTCGTCGACCGCGCGGCGGGCCGCGAGCAGCGTCGACGCCGACGGGTCGACCAGCTCGTGGACGTCGGCGTCGATGATCGCCGTGCACTCGCAGCCCTCGGCGCGGATGGCGTCGATCAGGTGCCGCCGGGGCAGGCCGGTCGCCGGACGCAGCACGATCTCGTCGAGCACGCCACCGGGCACCGGCAGCACGGCCAGGCCGAGGATGTTGCACTCGAGGTCGGCGAGCCGGATGGCGATGCGGGCGAGGGTGCCCGGGTGGTCGTGCATCCGGATCCGCACCCGCCACGCCGACGGCGCCGCCGGCTCTTCGACGACGGCCGTCCGGCCCGGCTGGGGCAACGCTTCGGAAGTCTCCATGCCCCCACGGTCCCCCGGGGTTGTTGCCTCCCCAGGACGCCGGTGTTTCGCGCAGGTCAGCGTTCGACGCGCCGCGGCAACGCCGGTGAAACACTCGGACCGATCGGCGCCGCGACCCGGGCGGAGCAGCTCAGCGTGGAGTGAGCACGCAGAACTCGTTGCCCTCCGGATCGGTCAGCACCCGCCAGGGCAGTGACGGACCGCCCAGGTCCGCCGGCGCCGCGCCGGCCGCGATGACCTGCGTCACCGCCGCTGCGTGCTCGGTGTCCGCCGGGGGTGCAATGTCCAGGTGGACGCGGTTCTTGACCCGCTTGACGTCGTCGTTGCGCAGGAACTCCAGCCACGGTCCCCGGCCGGACGGCGCGCACAATCCCACGAGGGCGTCGCCGTCGCGGGCCTGGACCGGCCAGCCGGTGATCCCCGCCCAGAATTCCGCCAGCGGCCCGGGGGCGTGCGCGTCGACCACGATCGACGCGACCGCGCCACTGCCCGCGTACCGCTCGCGGGGTTCGAGGACGCAGAACTCGTTGCCTTCCGGGTCCGCGAGCACCACCCAGGGCACGTCACCCTGGCCCAGGTCGGCCCGGCGGCCGCCCAGCTCGAGGGCGCGCGCCACCAGCTCGTCCTGGTGCGCCCGTGTCGTGCTCGCCAGGTCCAGGTGGATGCGGTTCTTGACCTCCTTGGGCTCGGGTACCGGCACGAAGACGAGGTCGAGGTCCCAGCCGTCGTTCTCCGGGGCCCGGACGTCGACCTCGCCGGGCTCCTCGACGGCGACGTGCCAGCCGAGCAGCGCGGCCCAGAAGTCCGCGAGGACTTCCGGCCGCGCTGCGTCGATCACCAGGTTCACCAGGCGCGTGCTCATGCGCCGCAGGCTAACCGCCACCCCCGACAGTTCCGGTTCGGCTTCCCCACCGGCCGGGTCATCGGGTCGCGAGCCGCAGCAGTGCCCAGAGCTGGGCCGCCTGGTCGTGGACGCCCCGCACGGTCACCGCGGTCAGGGACGCCCGGCCCCAGAGCCACAGGTAGAGCTGCGCGGGCGGGGCCGTGACGACGTCGTCCGCGGCCCCGGCCTCTTCGGCCGAACAGCGCCAGGCTTCCGTGGTGACGGGTCCGGCCCGGGCGATCCAGCTGTGCGCGCCGGCCCGGACGCCGACCGAGCCCGTCTTCGTGCCGGTCAGGCCGAGCATCGGCAGCTTCTGCCCGAACCACAGGGTCAGGACCTCGTCGATGCCGTCGATCGCGACGTCGTCGGGGATGCCGCGCGGCTCGGTGCCCGCCGCCTGTTCGACGTCCACCCGGTGGATGACCGTTTCGTGCAGCATCCGGCGGCGCCAGAACCCGTACGTCCGGTCGGCCGGCCACCACGTGTCGGCGCGTTCCTCCGGGTCGTGCGCGGCGAGCTCGTCGAGCAGTTCGGTGAGGCCCGTCTCCAGGAAGCCCTGCAGGCTCTGGCCGGGCTCGGGGTCGCGCGGCCAGTCTTCGGGGCTGCGGCCGTCGGTCAGCCGGCGCCGGACCATCCGGTAGAGGCTCCCGACGTGCCGGGCGACCTCGCCGAGCGACCAGCCGGGGCAGGCGGGCACCGGCGCTTCGGTGGGCGCCGCGTGCACGGCCTCGGCCAGCAGCCTGCCTTCGATTCCCAACGCCGTGAGCACCCGCCCCTGGTCGACCGGGCCGTGCTCACGCGACATGGGCTTCCCCGGTGATCGGCAGGCCGTGCACGAGACGGCGGACGAGTTCGAGGAACGGCGTGGCGGCCCGCACCAGCCCGGCGGCCGACTCGGCGGTGACCTTCCCGGTGATCCCGGCCTGCGCGGCGGCGCGCGTGGCCGAGTTGCTGGCGAAGAACGCGGACCACTCCCGCAGCTCGGGGGCCACGGAGTCGAGCAGCACCCAGGTGCTGGCGGGCCGGGCACGCCCCCGGTGCGGCCGCCCCCGCGCGGCGAGCACGGCGGCCGCCCCCCGCAGGGCGGCGAGGTAGGCACCGATGAAGCGCTCGGCGGGCCGGGTTTCCTGAACGGCTTCGGCGAGCCCGCGACGCGCCTGGGCGAGCAGCCCGGCGGCGGCCGGGGAGGCGGGCGGCCGCAGCGACATGGGCAGCTGCGACTGGTCGGGCTCCGCGCCGGTGGCGGGCGGCAGGGGCACCTCCGGAGCCGGGGCCGCGGAAACCGGCACGCCGGAGTCCACTGCCGCGGACTGCGGCTGCTCGGACGCCAGCTCCGGCAAGTCAGCAGCGGGCGCGCGAGGCGACATAGGCATCTCCGGCGCCGACTCCGCGGAAACCGGCGAGCCGGAGTGCACCGGCGACACCTCGGAGAGCCGGAGCTGCTCCGACACCGATTCCGACAAGTCAGCGGCAGGCGCGCCGAGCGACATGGGCAGCTCAGGCGTCGGGTCCGCCGAAGACTGCGGCTGCTCCGGCGCCGACAGCTCCAGCTGCCCGGACTCCACGCCGGCAGCCGCGCGCGGGCGGGCCATTCGCGGCCGCTCCTGCTCCGGGATCGGCAGCTCGGCCCCGGCGGTTCCCTCCTCTGCGCGCGTCCGCTCCGGAACCACGGCGCCGCGCCGGGACTCGACCGCCGCCGTCGAGGGGCACAGGGGGATCGGCAGCTGCGGCTGCCGGGAATCCGGCGGCGACGGCGACAGGCACTGGCGGGACCGCCCGCGGGACGGGGTGGCCGGCGCCTCCTGCGGGCGCAGCGACATCGGCAGCTCGGGCTGCCGGGGATCCGTGGGGGACACGACCTTGACGGACATGACGACCCTCCTCCTGCGCGGGGTGAGCCCGATCGAGGGCCCGGTGCCGAGACGCTTCCCCCGTCCCGGTACCGGGCACCCGACCGGTGCGCGCTCACCGAATGTCGAACGCTTGTTCGAACGATTTCCAGAGTAACCCCGGACCCGGTGCGCGCTCAACCCCGGGTGGGCGTGGTGCGGGACACCAGGTCGGTGGCGTGATGTCATAGGTTCATGAGTTCGCTGGAGCACCCCGCCGTCGCCAAGGTGGCGGCCGCGCTGGCCGAAGCCGGGCAGCGCGGCGCCGCCGAGGGCATCCGTGTCCTGCCCGCCGAGGTCCGGACCGCCGCCCAGGCGGCCGAGGCGCTCGGCGTGCCCGTCGGGGCCATCGCCAACAGCCTCATCTTCCGCCTGGGGTCCGACAAAACCGCGCTCCTCGCCCTGACCTCGGGGGTCCACCGCGCCGATCCGGGCACGCTCGCCCGGCTGGCCGGGGGCGAAATCGGCAAGGCCGACGCCGATTTCGTGCGGGCGCACACCGGGCAGCCGATCGGCGGCGTCGCGCCCACCGGGCACCCGTCGCCGCTGCCGACGCTCGTCGACACCGCGCTGCGCGACCACGCCGTCGTCTGGGCCGCCGCCGGGCACCCGAAAGCCGTCTACCCGACGACGTTCGCCGACCTGGTGGCCTTGACCGGGGGCACCCCGGGCGCGCTCGGCGGCGCGGAGGAAGATGGACAGCCGTGACCGCGATGCCCGCCGGCTGCTCCCGGTACGTCCAGCTCTCCGCGGACGAGTTCCGCGCCCGCCTGCCCGAGGCGCTCGACATCTACGTCCGGGCGATGCGGTACCCGGCGGGCACCGCCGAGCAGCGCGCGCCGATGTGGCTCACGCACGCGCTGCGTGAGGGCTGGCGCTGCATGGCCGCGCTCGACGCCGACGACGTCCTGCTCGGCGTGGCCTACGGCTACCGCGGCCGGGCCGGGCAGTGGTGGCACGAGCAGGTGCGGCACGGCCTGAGCCGCCGGTCCGGGGCCGCCGAGGCCGACCGCTGGCTGTCGGACTACTTCGAGCTGACCGAGATCCACGTCCGGCCGGAGAACCAGGGCCACCAGATCGGCGAGGACCTGCTGCGCAGCCTGCTGGAAGGCGTCCCGAGCGCGAACGTGCTGCTGTCGACGCCGGAGGGCACGAGCCGGGCGTGGAAGCTCTACCGCCGCACGGGCTTCGTCGACGTCCTGCGCGACTACCACTTCGCGGGTGACCCGCGGCCGTTCGCGATCCTGGGCCGGGCGCTGCCCCTCGACCCGCGCTGAGCCGAGGGGCAGCGGTCCTCACCGCGGTTCCGGCCGCCAGTACCCGACGGCCAGCGCCCCGACGAGCACGGCGGCGCCGCACCAAGCCGTGCCGCTCAGCCGTTCACCCAGCAGCACGGCGGACAGCACCGCGGCCGTCAGCGGCTCGAGCACCGCCGACAGCGCCCCCAGTACCGGGTGCGCGTCCGCCAGCCCGCGCAGGTACGCGGCGTACGCGACCGCGGTCGGGACCGCGCCGAGGTAGCAGACGACGGCGAGGACGTCCGCGTGCAGCGGGATCGCCATGCCGGACCAGCTCGCCACCGGGAGCAGCAGCAGGCCGCCGGTGAGGCAGCCGAACGCCGTCGTCGCCAGCGGGTCCAGGCCGTCGACGGGCTTCGCGGTGACCAGCGTGAGGGTGGCGAAGCCGGCCGCCGCGAGCAGGGCGAAGCCGAGGCCGCCGAACGAGATCGCTTCGCCCGGTGACCACTGGAGCAGCGCCAGGCCGGCGAGGGAGCCCGTCACGGAGACCAGCGTCCAGCGACGGAGTTTCCGCACCGACGCGAGGGTGACGACGACGGGTGCGGCGCCGATCGTGGTCATGGTCGCGACGCTCACCGAGCTGAGCGCGACGGCGGCGAAGTAGCTGGCTTGGAAGAGCGCGAACAGGCCGCCGACGGCGAAGATGCGCTTGGCGGCTTCGGGTGTGCGCGGGAAGGCGCCTTTCGAGAGGACGATCGCGACGGCGCCGCCGACGAGCAGCCGGTAGTCGGCGACGGCGAGCGGGTGGAGGCCGGCCAGCCTGCCGAGCAGCGAGCCGGCGAGGCCGCCGGTGCCCCAGAGGACACCGGCGAGGACGAGCGCGGCCGAAGCACGGGCGCGCGCGGGTAGGACGAGGGACATGAACGCTCCTGCGTCTGCGTCGAAGGAAGGGGATTTCGACGAACGCGGGGCGGTGCGCACCACGAATCAGCCGCGGGCCTGCGTGGGCCACGCGGCGAGGGACCACCCCGCTCAGGCGCGGGGCGGTGGGGTGACGAAGAGGATCCGGTGCACGGGAGGAACCTAGCGGAGGCACCGCGGGGACGCGATCGGGTTTACCGTTGCCGCGGTTGCGGGATCATCGCGGGATGAGCGAGATCATCCTGATGGCGGATCCCCGGGTGGCGGCCGTTCCCGTCCGCGAGTGCGGCGAGCCGCTGGCCGGCATCCGGACGGACGGTTCGCTGCTGGTGGACTCACGGAAGGAGGACGGCTCCACCGCTTTCCGCCACCTGCGCAGGAACGTGCTGCAACGGCTGCTCGAGGCACAGGAGCAGTTGCCGGAAGGCCTGCGGTTGCTGGTCATCGAGGGCTACCGTCCGCCCGGCCTGCAGCGCCGCTACTTCGAGGACTACGCGGCGGCATTGCGCGCCGAGCACCCGGCCTGGCCGGACGAGCGGATCCGGTCCGCCGCGAGCCGGTTCGTGTCACCACCGGAAATCGCGCCGCACAGTGCGGGCGCGGCGGTGGATCTGACCCTCGCGGACGCGGAAGGCCGTGAACTGGATCTGGGCACCCCCGTGAACGCGACTCCGGAGGAAAGCGAGGGCGCCTGCTACACCGACGCCGACGGGATCGGCGAACAGGCGCGCACCCATCGGCGGCTCCTCGGACAGGCACTGACCACCGCGGGCTTCGTGAACTACCCGACGGAGTGGTGGCACTGGTCTTTCGGAGACCGCTACTGGGCGCTGGTCACCGGAGCGGCCTGCGCCCGCTACGGGACGTGCGCGTACGACGCTGTCCGCTGACCCGTCCGAGGGGTGGCCGGGCAGCCACCCCTCGGGGGTTCAGTCCAGGTGGGACAGCTGCTCCCGCAGGGTGTCCAGCCCCATCCCGCCCATCTTCAGTGCCTCCGTGTGGAACCGCTTGATGTCGAAGCCCGCGCCCGCTCGGGACCGGGCTTCCGAGCGGGCCGCCAGCCAGAGGCGCTCGCCGATCTTGTACGCCGGGGCCTGGCCCGGCCAGCCCAGGTAGCGGTCGATCTCGTCGCGGATGTGGGCCTGGTCGGTGATCGTGCGGGTCAGCATGAACTCCAGGCCCAGGTCCGGGGTCCAGCGTTCACCTTCGTGGAAGCCCGTTCCGGCGGGGATCGGCAGCTCCAGGTGCATGCCGAGGTCCACCACCACGCGGGCCGCGCGGAAGAGCTGCTCCGACAGCATGCCCAGCAGGTCTCCGTCGTCCGACAGGTAGCCGAGTTCCTCCATCAGGCGCTCCGCGTACAGCGCCCAGCCCTCCGCGTGGCCGGACGTGAACGCCAGCAGCCGCTGGTACTTGTTCAGCCCCGCCGACTGGTCCACCGCCGTCGCGATCTGGAGATGGTGGCCCGGTGCTCCCTCGTGGTACACCGTGCTCGTTTCGCGCCAGGTGCTGAACTCGTCCCGGCCCGCCGGGAGGGACCACCACATGCGGCCCGGACGCGCGAAGTCCTCGCTCGGGCCCGTGTAGTACGCGCCGACGCCGCCGCCCGGCGGGGCGATCCTGCACTCCAGCGCCATCACCCGGTCGGAAATCTCGAAGTGCTTGCCGCGCAACGACTTCAGGGCGTCGTCGGACAGGCGCTGCATCCACGCTTCGAACTGCGCGCGGCCGTGGATGCGGTACCGCGGGTCCGCGTCCAGGGCCGCCGCGGCCTCGGCCGGCGAGGCGCCCGGCTTGATCCGGTTCGCGACCGCGCGCATCTCGGCCTCGATCCGGGCGAACTCCGCCCAGCCCCACTCGTAGGCCTCCCGCAGGTCCAGTGCCGCGCCGACGAAGTACCGCGACCACAGCCGGTAGACGTCCTCGCCGACGGCGTCCTTGACCGGGGCCTTCGGCGCCAGTTCGGCCCGCAGGAAGCCCGCGAACTCCGCGAACGCCTCCTCCGCGGCCCGCGCGCGGTGCTCGAGGTCCGCCTTCAGCGACGGTGACGGCGCACCGCCCACGAGTTCGGTGAAGAAGCCCGTCTCCTCCTTCAGGCCCGCCCACGTCTCGCACTGTTCCGCGACCTTCGCGACCTGCCGCAGCGCCGACACGTGCCCCGCGTCGGCCGCCGAAAGCAGGCCGCTGCGGACGTTCGCCAGTGCACGCGGGACCTCGCCGATCCGGGCCGAGACCACCGCCCAGTCCTGCTCGGTTTCCAGCGGCATCAGGTCGAACACCATCCGCAGTTCCTGCACCGGGCTGGCGATGACGTTCAGGCTCGCCACGTCCAGGCCGGCCTCGTGGATCTCCAGCTCCAGGCCGATGCGCTCGGTGAACACGGCCTTCGCCGCCCGCTCGGCGGCGTCCCGCGGCTCGGCGGCGGTGACGGCGGCGTGCGCCCGCGCGGCCAGCCCGGCGCGCTCGGCGAAGCCGTCCGCCGAGTAGTCGGTCAGCCGGTCATCGTGGCCGGCGACGCCGTGGACGGTCGCCGCCACCGGGTCCGCGGCCACGTAGTCGTCGACGTAGCGGTCGCAGATTTCGTGCACGCCTTCGGAAGCAGTAGAAGCCATGCGCCGCACGCTACCGGGCCACGCGTACCCGGTGGTACGGACTTCAGTACGGGGGTCCGGGTGGCGGAGCCCGGCCCGGGGCGAAAGCCCCGGTTGTCACCGCACTTAAGCACGGGCCGGGACGAGACCCAGCCGGGCGATCACCTCGCGCGTCGCCTTCGAGCGGTTGAACGTGTAGAAGTGCAGGTTCGGCACGCCCTCGGCGATCAGCTTCTCGCACAGCTCGGTGGTGACGTCGATGCCCGCCGCGCGGAACGCCTTAGGGTCGTCGGCCAGCGGTTCGAGCCGGTCCAGGAGCCGGCCGGGAGCGGGCGCGCAGGACAGCTTGATCGTCGTCTGCAGGGTCCGCATGGTCGTCAGCGGCATCACGCCCGGCAGCACGGGGACGTCGCAGCCGGTCGCGGCGACCCGGTCGCGCAGCCGCAGGAAGTCCTCGGGGTCGTGGAACAGCTGCGCGATCGCGAAGTCCGCGCCCGCCCGCAGCTTGCGGACCAGGTACTTCGTGTCCGACTCCAGGTCGGCCGAGCGCGGGTGGCCGTAGGTGTAGGCCGACACGCCGATGCAGAAGTCACCCAGCGAGCGGACCAGCTGGACCAGCTCTTCGGCGTAGGTGAGGCCCTCGGGGTGCGGGATCCAGTCGCCGTAGACGTCGCCCGGCGGGTCGCCGCGCAGCGCGAGGATGTTGCGGACGCCGACCGAGGCGTACCAGCCGATCACGTTGCGCAGTTCGGCGACGGAGTGGTTGACCGCGGTCAGGTGCGCCATCGGCACCAGCGTCGTCTCGGTGGCGACGCGGGCGATGCTGCGGATCGTGCCGTCGCGGCTGGAGCCGCCGGCCCCGTAGGTGATCGACATGTACGCCGGGTCGTACGGCTCGAGCTCCCGGATCGCCTTCCAGAGGACGGCCTCGTCCGCCGTGTCCCGGGGCGGGAAGAACTCGATGGAGAACTTCGGCCCGTCTCCGCGCAACCGCTCGATCACCGACGTCATACCCGCATGTTAAGGGCCGCCGCCCGCCATCCGGGAGCCCCCGTCCGCGTCGCGAGACCGTCATTCGAGTCACCTTCCAGGCCTAGACTGGGGCGGTGCGAGAGGACGACGAGAGCTGGGACGAGGACGTGCGCCTCGCGGTCCACCGCGCGTTCGCCCGCCACGGCCGGGCGCCCACCGCGCCGGAGCTGGCCGACGCCGCGGGCGGATCGCTAGCCGTCGCGAAGCAGGCCCTCCACCGCCTCGCCGACGCCCACCACCTGGTGCTCGACGAGTGCGAGCACGTCGTGCTGGCCCACCCCTTCGCCGCGAAGGCGCTCGGCTTCTCCGTGATGGGCTCGCACACGCTGTGGTGGGGCGGCTGCGCGTGGGACTCGTTCGCCATCCCCCACCTGGTGGACGCCGAGCCGGAGGTGCTCGTCGCGACCCGCTGCCCGGGCTGCGGGCAGCCGCACGCGCTGGTCGTCGACCGCGCGCAGCCGCCCGAGGGCACGCAGGTCGCGCACTTCCTGGTGCCCGCCGCCCGGATGTGGGACGACGTGCTGCACACGTGCGCCAACCAGCGTCTCTTCTGCTGTGAGTCCTGTGTGGACGCCTGGCTGGCGGGCACCGGCCAGGCCAAGGGGGCCGTGCTGGACCTGGTGACCCTCTGGCGCCTGGCCCGCGGCTGGTACGCGGGCCGGCTGGAGCGCGGCTACCGGCGGCGGGAACCGCACGACGCCGTCGCCTACTTCGCCGAAGCGGGCTTGACGGGACCGTTCTGGGCCGCCACGGCCGGAGTCTGATTCGCCACATCCGGGTGCCCCGGCCACCCCGGCCCCCGCGGGTTCGGCGAGGATGGCGGGATGAACGCGCCCGTCGCCGACAGTGACCTGCCCGCCTGCGTCGAGCGCGCGCTGGCCGGGTTCCTCGATCGGGCGGGCCGCGAAATCCTCGGTACCGAACCCACCGTGGCCGCCGGGATCGACGCGCTGCGGGGGTTCGTGCTGGGCGGCGGCAAACGCTTGCGCCCGACGTTCGCCTGGTGGGGCTGGCGCGGCGCGGGCGGCGACCCGGACGGCCCGGACGCCGAGGGCGTCCTGCAGGCGGTCTCCAGCCTGGAGCTGATCCAGGCGTGCGCGCTGATCCACGACGACCTCATCGACTCCTCCGATTCCCGCCGCGGCCACCCGACCGTGCACATCGCGAGCGCGAAGCTGCACGCCGACCGCGGCTGGCTCGGCTCCCCGGCGACGTTCGGCCTGGCCACCGCGGTGCTGGTCGGCGACCTGGCGCTGGCCTGGGCCGACGACATGTTCGCCGACGCGCCCCTGCCCGCCGGAACGCTGGCCGCGGCCCGGCCGGCCTGGCGGGCGATGCGCACCGAGGTGCTCGCCGGGCAGTACCTCGACGTCCGGACGCAGGCCACCGGCGACGCCTCGGTCGAGGCCGCCCTGAAGATCGACCGGCTCAAGACCGCCGCCTACACCGTCCAGCGGCCGCTGCACCTGGGCGCCGCGCTCGGCGGCGCGTCTCCCGAACTCATCGCCACGCTGCTGGAGTTCGGCGGCGAGGTCGGCGTGGCTTTCCAGCTGCGGGACGACCTGCTGGGCGTCTTCGGCGACCCGTCGGTCACCGGCAAACCCGCCGGCGACGACCTGCGCGAGGGCAAGCGCACGCTGCTCGTCGCGCTCGGCCTGCAGCTCGCGGCGGAGAAGGGCGAACAGGCCGCGGCCACCGTGATCGCCGACGCGATCGGTGACGCGGACCTGTCCGACGAGGGCGTCGAGACCGTCCGGATGGCGTTGCAGCAGGTCGGCGCGGTCGACGCGGTCGAGCGCCGGATCGACGAGCTGACGACGGCGGCGATGGCCGCGCTGGACCGCGCGCAGCTGGCCGAGCCCGCACCCGCGGCGCTGACCGGGCTGGTCGTCAAGGCCACCCAGCGGACGTACTGACGTGCGCACGCGCAGGAGGTCCGTCGGGGCGGCCGACCACGTCGTGGTCATCGGGGCCGGGCTGGCCGGGCTTTCGGCGACCCTGCACCTGCTCGGCGCCGGACGGCAGGTCACGCTGCTGGAACAGGCGGACACCCCCGGCGGCCGCGCCGGGCAGCAGAGCTTCGACGGCAACGCCGTGGACACCGGCGCGAGCGTGCTCACCATGCCGGAGCTGCTCGAAGAAGCGTTCGCCGCGGTCGGCGAGCCCCTGGCCAAGCACCTGCGCCTGACCCGGCTCGACCCGGCGTACCGGGCGCGGTTCGCCGACGGCAGCTCGCTGGCCCTGCGCACGGACGGCGACGCGATGGAGGCCGAGATCCACGCCTTCGCCGGCGCCCGTGAGGCGGCGGGCTACCGGGCGCTGCGGCGCTGGCTGACCGAGTTGTACACCGTCCAGAAGGACCACTTCCTGGCGGCGAACTTCGACTCGCCGCTCGACCTGGCCCGCCCCGAGCTGGCGCGGCTCGGCGCGCTGGGCGGGTTCGGCAGGCTCGGCCCCCGCGTCGCCCGCTACCTGCGGGACGAGCGGGTCCGGCGGCTCTTCACGTTCCAGGCGCTCTACGCCGGTCTGGACCCGGCCCGCGCGATCGGCGCGTACGGCGTCATCGCGTACATGGACACCGTCGGCGGCGTCTACTACCCCGAAGGCGGGATGGGCGAAATCGGCCGGGCGATGACCGGGGCGGCCGCGCGAGCGGGCGCGGACGTCCGGTTCGGCACCGAAGCCGCGTGGCTCGAGCGGGTGAATTCGCGGGTCCGCGCGGTCCGGACGCGCTCGGGCGAGCGGATCGCGTGCGACGCCGTGGTGCTGGCCACCGAACTCGGCACGGCCTACCGGCTCATCGGGGCGCGGCCCCGGCGAGTCGTGCCGCTGCGGTATTCGCCGTCGGCCGTGGTGGTGCACGGGCGGACCACGGAGAAGTGGGACCTCGGCCACCACACGATCTTCTTCGGCGGCGCCTGGGAGCGGACGTTCGCCGAGATCATCCGCGAGGGCAAGCTGATGAGCGACCCGTCGCTGTTGGTCACCCGGCCGACGGCGACCAGCCCGGGACTGGCCGGGCGCGGCGGCGAGATCGTCTCGGTGCTCGCGCCCGCGCCCAACCTGCGGCGCGGGCCGATCGACTGGGACCGCGTCCGGGGACCGTACCGAGAAGAGCTTTTCCGGACGTTGGAAGCGCGCGGCCTGACCGGCTTCGGCGGCGAGTTCACCGTGGACGAGACGATCACCCCGGCGGACTGGGCGGCGCGCGGGCTCGCGGCCGGGACGCCGTTCTCGCTGGCGCACACGTTCACCCAGACGGGTCCGTTCCGGCCGGCGAACCTGGTCCGTGCGGCCGGCAACGTCGTCCTGGCCGGCTGCGGCACCACCCCCGGTGTCGGCATCCCGCCGGTGCTCATCTCCGGCCGCCTGGCGGCGGACCGGATCACCGGCCGGTGAACGAACTCGACGCGGCGGGCATCCTGGCGCCGGAGCTGCGGGCCGCGTACACCGAATGCCGGCGCATCAACGCCCACTACGGGCGCACGTTCTTCCTCGCGACGCGGCTGCTGCCGCCCCGGGCCCGGCCCGCCGCCCACACGCTGTACGGCTTCGCGCGGATGGCGGACGAGCTGGTCGACAACCCGGCGCCGGGCAGCGACCCCGCGGCTGCGCTCGACCGGGTCGGCGAGCTGGTCGACGTCGTGTTCTCGGGCGGTACCCCGGACGAGCCGGTGCTGGTGGCGCTGGCCGACACCGTGCGGCGCCACGGCCTTTCGCGGGAGCTGTTCGACGCGTTCCTGAAGTCGATGCGGGCGGACCTCGCACCGGTCGAGTACCGGACGTTCGCCGAGCTGGACGAGTACGTGTACGGCTCGGCCGCGGTGATCGGGCTGCAGATGCTGCCGGTGTTCGGCACGGTGGGCTCGCTCGCCGACGCCGCGCCGGGGGCGATCGCGCTCGGGGAGGCGTTCCAGCTGACGAACTTCCTGCGCGACGTCGGCGAGGACCTGGACCGCGGACGGCTGTACCTGCCGACGGCGGAACTGGCCGCCTTCGGCGTCTCGCGGGCGCTGCTCGAGGCGAGGCGGCCCGACCCGCGGATCCGGGCGGCGCTGGCGTACTTCGTCGCCCGGACGCGGGCGGTGTACCGGCGGGCCGAAGCGGGCGTCGCGCAGCTGCGCCCGGAATCGCGGCCGTGTGTGCGGACGGCGTTGACGCTGTACGAAGGAATCCTGGACGAGATCGTCGCGCTGGACTACGACATCCTGACGCGGCGGGCGGTGGTGCCGAAGTCGCGCAGGCTGGTGGTGGCGCTGCCCCCCTTGGTCTCCGTCTGGGCGCGCGAGAAGTTCGATAGCGGTCGTAGGCTGCGATCATGACCGAACGACGCATCCGGATCGGCCTGCAGCTCCAGCCGCAGCACGCCGACTACGACAGCATCCGGCGCACCGCGTCGGCCGCCGAGGACCTCGGGGCCGACATCGTCTTCAACTGGGACCACTTCTACCCGCTCTACGGCGACCCCGACGGCAAGCACTTCGAGTGCTGGACGATGCTCGGCGCGTGGGCGGAGTCGACGTCCCGGGTGGAGATCGGCGCGCTCGTCACCTGCAACAGCTACCGCAACCCCGAGCTGCTGGCCGACATGGCCCGCACGGTCGACCACATCTCCGGCGGCCGGCTCATCCTCGGCATCGGCTCCGGCTGGTTCGAGAAGGACTACGACGAGTACGGCTACGAGTTCGGCACCGCCGGCGGCCGCCTCGACGACCTCGCCGAGTCCCTCCCCCGCATCGAAAGCCGGCTCGGCAAGCTGAACCCGGCCCCGACCCGCAAGATCCCGGTCCTGATCGGCGGCGGCGGCGAGAAGAAGACGCTCAAACTGGTGGCCAGGCACGGCGACATCTGGCACGGCTTCGGCGACCCGGAGGTCGTCGCCCGCAAGGTGAAGATCCTCGACCAGCACTGCGCGGACGTCGGCCGCGACCCGGCCGAGATCGAGCGGTCGTGCGGTGTCCAGGGCGAGCCCGACGAGCTGGGCCCGAAGCTCCTGGAGCTGGGCGTCACGACGTTCACCGTCGGCGTGGGCGGCCCGGACTACGACCTCGACGCCCTCAAGTCGTGGATCGCCTGGCGCGACAAGAACCAGGGCTGACGACCGCTGAGGAAGGCTCGTCCCGAAGTACCGGGACGGGCCTTCCTCAGCCACAGCTGACGACTGCGTACGGTCCGGAGCTGCTGTTCTCGGCGACGACGCTGCCGTTGCCACGGACGATCCGGCAGGTGACCGTCGAGATCCCGGAGCCGGTCGTGGTGACGCCGTAGGTGATCCGGTTCGCCTTGCGCTCGGCCTCTTCGTCGGCCTTGCGCTGTGCCTCGGCGGCGGCGGAAGAACGGGCCGCCGCTTCCGACGACTGGCGCGCGGACTCCGAAGCACGGCTCTCTTCCGCTTCGCGGTCGGCCTGGGCGGCGGAGCTCGCGGCTGCCGCGTCCGGACGGGCTCGGTGTCCACCACCGAGGTGGCCTCGGCCGTCAACGCCGGCTTCGGCTCCGTGGCGACCGAGATCGAGCCGACGATGACAGCCGCAGCCACGCCGGCGGTGATCCACGGCCATGTGGGGCGGCCCTTGACCGCCGGTCTCAGTGGCGCATGGCCCGGTGCGCGGCGACGCGTTCGCGTGTCGCGCACCGGGGCGAGCAGAACTTCCGCCGGCTGCCCCCGCCCGTGTGGGCGAACGGCTTGCCGCACGCCGGTGACGCGCACAGGCCGCCCGGCACGTCCTGCCGCTCCGCCAGCAGGGACGCCAGTCCCAGCGCCGACGACGTCACCAGCCACGCGCCCCACGGGCCGTCGTCGGCCGCGTCGATGTGCAGGTGCCAGCCGTAGCCGTCTTCGTGGTCGGTCAGCCGCGGCGGACGTGCGTACGCCGCGAACAACGCGTTGAGCACCGACGCCGCCGAAGCGACGTCCGGCGCCGCGAACACCTCTCGCAGGGAACAGCCGCCGCGCGCAGTTCCGAGACGTCGTCCGGGGAAAGCGCCACCTCCGGTTCGCCGTGCTCGCGCAGGACCCGGGCCACCGAAGCCGGGTCCGGGGCCGGTACGAGCAGGACACCCAGCAGATCCACCGCGCGCTGCACGGAATCCCGGTGCGGAAAGGCCATGCCCCACTGTAACGTCTTGCTCGTGATAAGGCGTTACTTGGTCGGGGCCACGCTCGCCCGGACCGGCGACGAGCTGTCCGGCCCCGCGTTGCTGCTGCTCGGGATGACCGCGGGCCCGCACGCCGGCGCCGCGCTGCTCGCCGGGCTCACCGGCGGCCGCCGCCGGCGGGCCGGTGTTCGGCGCGCTGCTGGACCGCAGTCCCGCCCCGGGACGGCTGCTCGCCGTCGCGCTCGGCGGCTACGCGGGCGGGCTCGCCCTGGTCAGCACGGCTTTCGGGCGCCTGCCGCTCGCCGCCGTCGTCGCGGTGGCCGTCGCGGCCGGCCTGCTCAACCCCGCCATCGCCGGCGGCTGGACCGCGCAGCTGCCCGCGGTCGCCGGGCCCGCGCTGCCGCGGGCGAGCCGCTTCGACGCCATGACGTTCACCGCCGCCGCGCTCGCCGGGCCCGGCCTGGCCGGGCTGCTCGGCGGTCCGGCCGGGCTCGTGACCGCCGTCGTCCTCGTCGCCGCGGCGGTCCCGGTGGCGTCGATGCTGCCGAAGCGGAGCCCGAAGAAGACCCGGCTGAGGGACGGGTTCGGGGTGCTGGTCCGCAACGCGCCGCTGCGGCGCGCGACCGTCGCTTCGACGATCTCCTGCACGGGGATCGGCATGGTCACCGTCTGTTACCCGCTGCTGGGCGCCGCGCACCTGCGGGGCCCGGCGGACGGCGCGCTGCTGCTGGCCGTCCTGGCCGTGGCGTCGCTGGCGGCGAACGCCGTTCTCGCGAGGAAACCGCTGCCCTGGGCGCCCGACCGGACGGTCTGGCTGAGCGCACTCCTCTTGGCCGCGAGCTGCCTGCCGGCCGCGAGCGGACACAGCGTGCTCCTCGCGGCCGTCCTGGCCGGATTCGCCGAAGGCCCGCAGCTCACGGCGTTGTTCGCGATCCGCCACCGCGAAGCGCCCGAGCACGTCCGCGCGCAGGTGTTCACGACCGCGGCGAGCGTGAAGATCACCGGGCTGGCCGCGGGGGCGGCGCTGGCCGGTCCGCTGGCGGCGTGGTCGCTACCGGCGTGCCTCGGTGCCGCGGCGGCCGTGCAGATCGCCGCGGCGCTCAGCTGTCTGCGCAGGTCGGAACGCCGGTCAGAACGCCATGGCCTGGGCGCGCCGCTTGACCTCGGTGCCGTGGCTGGTCCGCAGGGCGTTGATGGGCGTGCTCCCGGGCAGCGTGTCGTCGGCGGTGAACAGCCACCGCAGCATCTCGGTCCGCGAGAACCCGGAGTCGGCGAGCACGGTTATCGTCCCGGTCAGGCCCTTGACGACGCCGTCGGCGACGAAGAAATCGCTGGGCACGCACAGTTCACCGCCGCGCTTGAGCGCGATGAGCTGCCCGTCGCGCAGCATCTGCCGGACCTTGTTGGTCGAAGTCCCGAGGACGGTCGCCACCTCCGTCAACGGGAGGACCGCGATGGCGGTGTCGAGGATGTCTTCGGCGACAGGAATCCCACTCACAGGTGACACTGTGCCACATTCGGTCCCCGCATCCGCTAGTGCGCACGGGTGACCCGCCAGGTCTCCTCCACGAGGAGTGCGCGGTTCCGTACCATCCATACTCGTGACACGCACCCAACCCAGCCTGGTCGGCACGCTCTTGGAGCGGCGCTACCGGGTGGACCGGCTGCTCGCCCACGGCGGAATGTCTTCCGTCTACCGGGGGACGGACACCCGGCTGGACCGTCCGGTCGCGATCAAGATCATGGATCCGCGCTTCGCCGACGACCGGTCGTTCGTGGAGCGGTTCGTGCGGGAGGCGCAGTCGGCGGCGCAGCTGCACCACCCGCACGTCGTGGCGGTGCACGACCAGGGGTTCGACCTGCCGCCGGGTGCGGAGTCGGGGCTGGCGTTCCTGGTGATGGAGCTGGTCGACGGCGGGACGCTGCGCGACCTGCTGGACGACCACGGCTCACTCGACGTCGCGCTGGCGCTGAGCGTCGCCGAGCCCGTGCTGTCGGCGCTGGCCGCCGCGCACCGGGCCGGGCTGGTGCACCGGGACGTCAAGCCGGAGAACGTGCTGATCGGCCGGGTCGGGCAGCAGACCGGCGGGGCGGTGAAGGTCGCGGACTTCGGCCTGGTGCGGGCCGTGGCGAGCGCGGGCACGACGAGTTCGAGCGTCATCCTCGGGACGGTCGCCTACCTCTCCCCCGAGCAGGTCGCCACCGGTGCGGCGTCCGCGCGCGGCGACGTCTACTCGGCCGGGATCCTGCTGTACGAAATGCTGACCGGCCGGGTGCCCTACACGGGTGACACGGCCATTTCGGTGGCCTACCGGCACGTGAACGACGACGTCCCGCGGCCGAGCGAGCTGCGCCCGGACCTGCCGCCGGAGCTCGACGACCTGATCGTGCGCGCGACGCGGCGGGACCCGCAGCTGCGCCCGGCCGACGCCGGGGAGTTCCTCACCGAGCTGACCGCGGTGCGCGCCCGGCTGGGGCTGCTGCCGGTGAGCGTGCCGATCCCGGTGTCCCACGGCCATGGCGACCTCGCCGACACCGAGCGGACGCTGCCGCGGATCCCGCAGGTGCCCGACACCGGGAAGACGATGCCGGTGCACCGGCCGAACGCGACGCGGGCGCTGCACCACGCCGCCGGGCCGATGACCACCCAGGTGCCGCCGCTGACCACGCAGATCCCGCCGGTGACCACGCCGCCGCGGCGCCGCAGCCGGCCCGAGCCGGAGCGGCCGCCGCGGGACAACCGCAAGCGGGTCCTGGTGATCGCCGCCGCGGTGCTGCTGCTCGGCGGGCTGATCGGGGCGTTCGCGTTCATCCTCACCGACACCGGCGGCGACAAGACCGCCCGGGTGCCGAAGCTCGTCGGGCTGAACCAGGCCGCGGCCGGTGACGCGCTGCGGGCGGTGAAGCTGAACCCGCAGTTCAGCCAGGAGTACGACAACACGGTGCCGTCGAACACCGTGCTGCGCGCCGACCCGGCCGAGGGCACGCCGCTGTCGCCGAACGCGAACGTGTCGGTGGTGCTGTCGAAGGGCCGCCCGCAGGTGCCGGACATCCGGCCGGGCACCGCGCTGCCCGACGCCGAGCAGGCGATCAAGGCGGCGCAGCTGACCCCGGTCCGCGGCGCCGACGACTTCGACGCCGAGGTTCCGCAGGGCGCGGTCATCCGCACGTCGCCGTCGGCGGGCAGCCAGCTGACGATCGGTGGCCAGGTCACGATCGTCGTGTCGAAGGGCCCCATCCCGCTGCCGCCGGTGCCGGACGTCACCGGGCGGCCCAAGGACGAGGCGTTCCAGACGCTGCAGCAGGCCGGGTTCGAGCCGTTCCAGGCCGGCGAGGAGTTCAAGCAGGACGTCCCGGCGGGCGCCGTCACCCGCACCGACCCGCCGGCCAACTCGCCGGCGAAGGCGAAGCGGATCGGCGTGTTCGTCAACAACGCCGTCCAGGTGCCGGACGTCCGGTTCCGGTCCTTCGAAGACGCCCAGAAGCTCCTGGAGCAGGCGGGGCTGAAGGCCGACCGCGACGGCGGCCGAGGCCGCGGCAACGGCGGTGGCGGGTTCGACTTCGTGTTCCAGCAGGACCCGCAGCCGGGCTCCTTCGTGGCGAAGGGGTCGAAGGTCAAGCTGAAGGGCTTCGGGGGATGATCGGCAGCCGAGGCCGCGTGACGGGCACGATCGGCCCCGGCCTCATCGGCGAGGTGCTCCTGAACGTCCGGGGCGGCACGGAGGCGTTCTACGCGTACCCGGCGGACCCGGAGGAGACGTTCAAGCCGGGCACGCAGGTGCTGGTGGTGGACTTCGAGCCGCCGCGCACGGTTTACGTCGAACGGTGGCAACCGCTGACGCGCTGACGGCGCTTCGGGCCGGGCACGGAATTCCTTCCCCCGGCGGCAACCCCCGGGCCGCCGGTGGCGTCGAAGAGGCACCAACACACCCACAACAGAAAAGCGAGGGGGACGGTGCCATGAGCCTCGTGCAAATCCTGCTGGTCTCGGCCGGTGGCGTCATCGCCGTACTGATCGTCGTCTTCGGCATTCTGCGGCTGCTGTACAAGGTGGCCGAGCCGAACGAAGCGCTGATCATCTCCGGGCTGGGGGTCCGCGTCGACCGGGCCGAGACCGCGGACAGCCTGGGCTTCAAGATCATCACCGGGCGCGGGGTCAACGTCATCCCGGGGTTCCAGACCGCCCGGCGGCTGTCGCTGGACACGCGCGGGGTCAACCTGCAGGTCTCCTGCGTCACCAAGCAGGGGCTGCCGGTCACCGTGCGGGCCGTCGTCATCTACAAGGTCGGGGACGACTACGCCTCGATCGCCAACGCCGCCCGCCGGTTCCTGGACCAGCAGAAGGGCATGAACGACACGATCCACGAGCTGTTCTCCGGACACCTGCGCTCGATCGTGGGCGGGCTGACGCTCGAGGACATGATCCACAACCGCGAGGCGCTGACCGGGGAGGTCCGGCAGTCCTCGGCGAACGAGATGATCAAGCTGGGGCTGATCGTCGACTCGCTGCAGATCCAGGAGATCGACGACGAGACCGGCTACATCCTCAACCTCGGCAAGCCGCACGCCGCCGCGGTCGCCTCGTCGGCGCGCATCGCCGAGGCGCAGCGCGACCAGGAGGCCGCCGAGGCGGAGCAGATCGCCGCCGCGAAGAAGGCGGCGGCGGTCCGCGAGAGCCAGATCCACCAGGCCGGCTACCAGGCCGAGGTGGACGAAGCACGGGCCAGGGCCAGCCAGGCCGGGCCGCTGGCCGAGGCGACCGCGCGCCAGGAGGTCGTCGTCCAGGAGACGCGGGCTGCCGAGCTGGAGGCCGCGCTTTCCGAGCAGCGGCTGCAGTCGCAGGTCCGCAAGCCGGCCGACGCGAAGGCGTACGACACGCGGACCACGGCCGACGCCGCCCGTGACGCCTCGATCGCCAAGGCCCAGGCCGAGGCGAAGGAGACCGAGCTGCGGGCCGCGGCGGACGCGACCCGCGTCAAGACGGCCGCCGAGGCCGAGGCCCAGGCCACCAAGGCCCGCGCCGAGGCGATGGCGGGCGCGACCCGGGCGACCGGTGAGGCCGAGGCCGCCGCGGCCAAGGCCCGTGGCCTGGCGGAGGCGGAAGCCGCGAAGGCGCGCGGCCTCGCCGAAGCCGAGGCGGCCCGCGCGAAGGGTCTCGCCGAGGCGGACGCGATCAAGGCGCGCGCCGCGGCCCTGGCGGAGAACCAGGAGGCCGTCGTCGCGCAGCAGCTGGCCGAGCGCTGGCCGGAGATCGTCGAGGCCGGCGCGAGCGCGTTCGGCAACGTCGACCACATGGTCGTGCTCAACGGCGCCGACGGCATGTCCGACATGTTCGCCAAGGCGCTGTCGCTCGGCGGAACCGGTCTCGGGCTGGCCCGCCAGCTGATGGACGCGATGGGCAAGCCGACCGAGAAGGAGCTCGACGAGCACGCCCGGCGCAACGGCGAGCTCAAGCTGAGCGACCAGTAGGTCACGTTGGGTACGGCCCCGGTGTCCCGGCTCACGGGAACACCGGGGCCGTACCCCCGATCGGGGGCGGAAATTCCCGGTCGGTTGTCCTACCGTGGGCGCATGGTGCCGGACAGCGTGTCCCGGGCCGCCCGATGAGCAGCTTCTTCACCGGCGGTCCGCGCGAGCGTCCCCTGTTCCCCGTCCCGGAACAGGAGCTCTACGCGTTCAACGGACGGCACTGGACGGATCCCCCACGCGAGCACATCGTCCCCGCCGTGCTGCCGTGGGCGCAGCCGCTGGGCCGCTCCGAACGCACGGTGGTCGCGCTGCGGACCATCGAGGTGTGGCCGGAAGCGCTGACCCTGCGCGTCACGGTGTACTCCCGGGACAGCCTGGTCGACGACCCCGCCGAGGGCCTCATCGACCACCGGCGCAAAGCCGACTACAACGGCCTGCTCATCGGCGTGCTCTACGCCGACGGCAGCCGGGCGAGCTCCGAGACGGTCTCGGTGCCGTCCGCGTCCGAACCGGACGCCCCCGTGCTGCGGGCCCGGCCGGTCGGCGGCACGCGGTTCGCCGTCGAGCACGAGGTGTTCCTCTGGCCGCTCCCCTCGGCCGGCCCGCTGAAGCTGGTCGTGCAGTGGATGGACCGGGAGATCCCGGAAACCCGCACGACCCTCGACGGCGGCGCGATCCGGTCCGCGGCGAAGGACGCCGCGGAGATCTGGCCGGGGCTCGGCAGACGGCAGGTGAACGGCCTGCCGGTGCGCCGCGTCGGCAAGCAGGTCGCGCTGACCCCCGATTGGGGCACGCCGGTGGCCCGGGCGGAAGAACCCGGGCATGCTCCAGGGGAATGAGCCCGTTTTCGATCTGTGAGCCGGGGCACCGTGGCGCAGGGTGTCTCGAACGGACGAACGGGGTGGGTAGTTAGCGTCGTGGAAACACTTCGACCACCCGGCCGTCATGTCGGGCTGGTGCAGTGGGTTCCTTCCCTTCCGACGCACGAGGCCGTGCGCCCCACCGTGAACCCGGAAAGGTCGCCCATGGCAGGCTCGCCGCTCAGCGCACTCGACGTCGCTTTCCTGTGCCTGGAAAGCGAAACCACCCCGATGCACATGGGGGCGGTGGTCACCTTCACCGCCCGCGGCCCGGTGGACCCGGCCGCGCTGACGGCGTTGCTCGCGCGGCGGGCCGCCCGGCTGCCGAAGCTGCGCCAGCGGGCGCGCGCCGAACTGTTCCCGCCGGGCTCGGCCCGCTGGGCCCACGACCCGGGTTTCGCGGCGGCCGACCACGTTCACCACGTCGTGTTGAGCCCGCTGTACGAGCCGGACCCCCTGGCCGCGTACGCGTCGCAGTGGATCGCCGAGCCGCTCGACACGTCCCGCCCGCTGTGGGACCTGACGCTGGTCACCGGGCTGCCGGACGGCAAGTTCGCGCTCCTGCTGAAACTGCACCACGCGCTGACCGACGGCGCCGGGGCGTACGCGGTCGCGGCCGGGCTGCTCGACGGCGTCCGGCTGCCGGAACGCCGCTCCGCGCCGGACCGGCCGATCCCGGCTCCGCGCTCCACTTTGGACACGGTGAAGGACGCGCTCGGCTCGGTGTGGGGCCAGGCGAACGAGGCCGCCGGGATCGCGTCCTCGGTGGTGCGGGCCGCGCGCCCGCCGCTGTCGCCGGTGTCGGCGCCGCTGTCGGCCGAGCGGCGCCTCGGGTTCGCGCGGCTGCCGCTGACCGAGCTGCGCCGGGTGCGCCGCGCGCACGGCGGCACGACCAACGACGTCGTGCTGGCGGTGCTGTCGGGCGCGCTGCGCGAGTGGCTGGTGAACCGCGGGCAGCGCGCCGACGGCCGCACGCTGCGCGCGCTGATCCCGGTGAGCCTGCGCGGCCGGGCCGGTGCGCAGGCCGGCGGCAACAAGCTGTCGGGCTACCTGTGCGACCTGCCGGTCGGCGAGGACGACCCGGTCGAGCGGCTGCGGGTGGTCCGCCGGGCGATGAACCGCAACAAGGCGGCGGGCCCGAGCCGCGGCGCCGGCGCGCTGCCGCTGCTGGCCGGCCGCGTCCCGCCGCTGCTGCACCGCCTGGGCACGCGCACGGCGGGCCAGGCCGCGCCGCTGCTGTTCGACCTGGTGATCACGACGGTCCCGCTGCCCCCGGCCCGGCTGTCCCTGGACGGCGCCCGGCTGGCGGAGGTGTACCCGTTCGTGCCGCTGGCCCCGCGCCACGCGGTGGGCATCGCGGTCGCGACGTACCGGGATTCGGTCCACATCGGACTGCAGGTCAACGGCGCGGCGGTCCCGGACGTGGGCTCGCTGCGGGACGCGGTCCTGAAGTCCGCGTCCCGCCTGCTGGCCGCCTCCTGACCCGAGCGCCCCAAGGCGGCCTTGGGTGCGTCTGACGCACCGAAGGCCGCCTTGGTTGCGTCTGACGCACCGAAGGCCGCCTTGGGTGCGCCTCCCATGCCCCCACCGCCACCCTCAACGGAGGCGCTCCGCGCCGCAGTGCTGATTCAACGCACCGAAGGCCACATTGGGGCGCTTGGGGCCGGGCGTCAGCCGCGGAGCATCTCCGCGACCAGGAACGCCAGCTCCAGCGACTGCTGCGTGTTCAGGCGCGGGTCGCAGGCCGTCTCGTAGCGGCCCGACAGGTCGACGTCCGAGATCTCCTGGGCGCCGCCCAGGCACTCGGTGACGTCCTCGCCCGTCAGCTCCACGTGGATGCCGCCCGGGTAGGTGCCCAGCTGGTTGTGCACCTCGAAGAAGCCCTGGACCTCGTCGACGATCCGGTCGAAGTGGCGGGTCTTGTACCCGGTCGACGACTCGTGGGTGTTGCCGTGCATCGGGTCGCACTGCCAGATGACCTTGTGCCCGGACGCCTCGACCTTCTCCACGATCGACGGCAGCACCTCGCGGACCTTGCCGTTGCCCATCCGCGCGATGAGCGTCAGCCGGCCCGGTTCGTTGCGCGGGTCGAGCCGTTCGACGTACTCGAGTGCCTGCTCAGGCGTGGTCGTCGGGCCGATCTTCAACCCGATCGGGTTGGCCAGCAGCTCGGCGAACGCGATGTGCGCGCCGTCCAGCTGGCGGGTCCGCTCGCCGATCCAGAGGAAGTGCGACGAGAGGTTGTAGAGCTTCGGGTTGGCCGCGTCGGCGTTGTCCAGGCGCAGCATCGAACGCTCGTAGTCGAG
The DNA here is from genome assembly GCF_046548775.1 of Amycolatopsis sp. cmx-4-61. NCBI lineage: Bacteria > Bacillati > Actinomycetota > Actinomycetes > Pseudonocardiales > Pseudonocardiaceae > Amycolatopsis > Amycolatopsis sp. cmx-4-61. The sequence continues at coordinate 262,436 of NZ_JAEBEI010000005.1, forward strand.
CAGCAGCGCTTCGTGGCTCGCGAAGATCTCGGTCGACTGCAGGGACGTGTCGGTGACGCCGCAGGCCGACATGAACCGCAGGCCGCGGTCGATCTCGTTGGCCAGCGACTCGAAGCGCTGCGCCGCCGGGGAGGCCGACACGAAGTCCTTGTTCCAGTCGTGCACCTGGTGCAGGTCGGCCATGCCGGCCGCGGTGAGGGCGCGGACCAGGTTCATCGCCGCGCCCGCGTTCGCGTAGGCGCGGATCATCCGGCCGGGGTCCGGCACGCGCAGCTCGGGCTTGGCAACCAGGGAGTTGATGATGTCGCCGCGGTACACCGGCAGGCCGAGGGCGTCCGTCGCGGCCGAGCGCGGCTTCGCGTACTGGCCGGCGATGCGGCCGACCTTGACGACCGGCAGGCTGGCGCCGTAGGTCAGCACGACGGCCATCTGCAGCAGCGTGCGCAGGTTGGCCCGGATGTGCGGCTCGGTGTTGGACTCGAAGGTCTCCGCGCAGTCGCCGCCCTGCAGGAGGAAGGCCTCGCCGCGGGCGACCATGGCCAGCCGGCTCTTCAGCCGGTCGATCTCGGCCGGGACGGTGATCGGCGGCACGCTCTCCAGCACGCCGCGGACCCGCCGGGTCGCCTCGGGGTCGGGCCACTCCGGCTGCTGTGCGGCCGGGAGCGCCAGCGCCTGGTCGAGCCGCCCCCGCAGTTCGGGCGGCAGCGGCGGCAGCTCGGGCAGTGTGTCGACGGGGACGTCCACAGTCCAGTTCACGTCGTCCAGGATAAGGTTCGCGCCGTGCTGCGCTTCGCCCGGTTAGCCACCGAGTTGCTGGCCCCCTGGGTGTGGGTCCTCACACTGCCCCTCGCCGTCGCCTGGGCCGCCACCGGTCACCGGCCGCTCCCCGCCCTGGCCTGGGGACTGCTGATCTCCGTCACCGGTTCGCTGATCCCGATGGCGGTGATCGTCCGCGGGGCGAGGCGCGGCAAGTGGGACGGCCACCACGTGACGAACCGGGCCGGGCGCCGGGTCCCGCTGCTGGTCGCCGGGGGGTCGCTCGGTCTCGGCTTCGCCGTGCTGCTGGCCGGCGGCGCGCCGGCGCAGCTGGTCGCCCTCGCGGCGTCGATGCTGGCGAGCCTGGTGGTCGCCGTGGCGATCACGTTCGGCGCGAAGTTCAAGATCTCTCTGCACGCCGCGGTCGCCTGGGCCGCCGTCGTGGTGCTGGCGCTCACGTACGGCCCGTGGTGGCTCCTGCTGGCCCTCCCGGCCGCCTGGGTGGCGTGGTCGCGCGTCGCGCTGCGGGACCACACCACCCCGGAGGTGCTGGCCGGTCTGCTGATGGGCGTGGTCGTCGGCGGGGGCGGCTACTGGGCGCTGCTCACCGCCCTGACCTGACCCGCGGTCCTCAGCAGGGCCGCGCCGAGGCGACCGTCAACCACACCGAGGCCCTCGAGAACGCCGGGATCCGCACCAGCAAACCCGTGTAGTTCGGCTGCGAAAACAGACACCACGCGTCCTGGCTGCCGTTGCTTTCGGAATACGCGGTGAACGGCGGGGTGATCGCCGGATTCGGCGCCGCCATGCAGGTCGCGGTCCCGCCCGGGCCGGAGAGCCAGAGGCTTTCCGGGATGCAGAACGGCGACCGGGCCGCCGCCGAAGGCGCCGCGACCAGGACCGCGGCCAGTACGGTCACGACGAGGAACAGCGTTCTCGACATCGGTTCACCCTCCGTCCCCGGGCCGGCGGTCACGCGGCTTGCGCGCGGTTGTACAGGTTCTGCACGTCGGTGCCGAAGTACGGGCCGAACATGTAGCCCGGCAGGAAGTTGTAGCCGAAGCTGTTCACCGAAGCCTGCACGCCGGCGCCGGTGCCCTCGTTGAACGACAGGAACCACGGGCCGCCGCTGGAGCCACCGGTCATGTTGCAGTTCATGCCGTGGTCCTGGGTCAGCAGGAAGTCGGTGAACGTGCTGCCGCTGCAGTAGATCAGCTTCGTGCCGTCGTAGGGCGCCGCGGCCGGGTAGCCGAAGGTGTACATGTTCTGGTTCTTCGGCTGGTTGAAGGCGATGCCCTGCGCGCCGACGACGTCGGTGAGCCGCTGGGAGTTCAGCGGGTCGACCACGGCCATGCCGACGTCGTAGTTCATGTCCTCGCCGGCTTCCCACTGCGGAGTCGTGAGCGTGGTCTTCGCGGTCCACTGGCCGTACGGCGCGTTGCCGTTGTCGTAGCCCGGCACGAACACCCACTGCGTGTGCCAGGTGCCCTGGTACTTCACGCAGTGCCCGGCGGTGACGACGACGCTGCCGTTGGTGCTCGTGACGGCGTCCCCGGAGCAGGACGCCTTCTGCCCGTTGAAGAGGAAGAACACGCGCCCGGCGGTCTGGGTGACCTTGCCGCCGCCGGTCCAGGCGCCCCCGCCGTTCGGGATGCTCCGGATGATCGCGCTCTGCCCCTTGGCCACGTCTTCCGGCGTGAAGGGAGGCGCTTTCACGAGGGAGTCCATCGGAACGGCCGCCCGCATGGCGTCGGGCGTCCAGAAGGGTTTCGGAGCGGCCTGGGCGGGCGGGCCGACCAGGGCGAACGCGAGCGAGAGGACGGCGGTGACCACCGCGGCCCGGGGTTTCGTGTGCTTCAAGACGCCCCACCTTCCGCAGAAGTGAATCGTCGCAAAGGCGACACAGCTACTCGAAAGTAATTGCCTCGCCACGCAGCGCACAGCCGCCGTCCGGCGTAACCGCGCGAAAGCCCCCTCACCAGCGGCGAGGGGGCTTCCGGCGGAGTGGATCAGACCACGGCGAGGGGCAGCGCCGTCGGGTGGACCGGGGCCGGCAGGTCCGACGCCCCCGTCAGGTACGTGTCCACCGCGTTGGCCACCGAACGGCCCTCCGCGATCGCCCACACGACCAGGGACGCGCCGCGGTGGGCGTCGCCGCAGACGAACACGCCCGGCGTCTCCGTCTGCCAGTCCGCGCCGCACGACAGCGTCCCGCGGCGGGTCAGCGACAGCCCGAGCCCGTCCAGCAGCGGCATCCGTTCGACACCCTCGAAGCCGATCGCCAGCAGGACCAGATCCGCCGGGAGCGTCTCGACCTCGTCGTTCACCGGGATGACCTCGCGGCGGCCGGTGGCCGGGTCCTTCTGCACCCGGACCTGCTGCAGCTCCACCGCCGTCACGCGGCCCTCTTCGGAACCGACGAACCGCTTGACCGCCACCGCGAACTTCCGTTCGCCCGCCTCCTCGTGCGCCGCGTACGTGCGCAGGATGTACGGCCACGTCGGCCAGGGCGAGCGCTCGTCGTCGCGAGTGGCCGGCGGCATCGGGTACTGGTCGAGCTGCGTCACCGACAGCGCGCCCTGGCGGGTGGCCGTGCCGTACGAGTCCGCGCCCGTGTCGCCGCCGCCGATGATGACGACGTGCTTGCCCTTCGCGTCGATCGACGGCGGGCCGTCGCCCTCGACGTACTTGTTGGCCGGGACGAGGTGCTCCATCGCCAGGTGGATGCCCGCCAGCTCGCGGCCCGGGGTCGTCGTGTCGTCGCGGCCGCGCAGCGCGCCGACCGCCAGCACCACCGCGTCGTACTGCGCTCGCAAGTCCTCCACCGAGAGGTCAACGCCGACTTCGCAGCCCGTCACGAACCGGGTGCCCTCCTTGCGCAGCTGCGCCAGGCGCCGGTCGAGGACCTTCTTCTCCATCTTGAACTCGGGGATGCCGTAGCGCAGCAGCCCGCCGAGGCGGTCGTCGCGCTCGTACACCGTGACCTCGTGCCCGGCGCGGGTCAGCTGCTGCGCGGCGGCGAGCCCGGCGGGGCCGGAGCCCACGACCGCCACCCGCCGTCCACTGGACACTTCGGACACCTGCGGCTGGACGTAGCCCGCTTCCCAGGACTGGTCGGCGATCGTCTGCTCGACGCGCTTGATCGACACCGGGCCGCCCGACAGCGGCGAGATCGACAGCACGCAGCCCGCCTCGCACGGCGCCGGGCACAGCTTCCCGGTGAACTCGGGGAAGTTGTTGGTCGCGTGCAGCCGGTCGCTCGCCGCGGCCCAGTCGCCGCGGCGGACCAGGTCGTTCCACTCCGGGATCAGGTTGCCCAGCGGGCAGCCGGAACCGCCGGAGTGGCAGAACGGGATGCCGCAGTCCATGCAGCGCGACGCCTGCTTGCGCACCTGTTCGTTGCGCTCGGCCGGGTCGACGTCCGCGTAGACCTCGCCCCAGGTGGCGAGCCGCTCCTCTTTGGACTTCTTCTTCGGCTCTTCGCGGTCGTACTTCAGGAAACCGGTCGGGTCAGCCACGAGCTGCCTCCATGATGGCCTCGTCGACGTCGCGGCCGGCGGCCCGTGCCGCCTTCGCCGCGTCCAGGACCCGCTGGTAGTCGCGCGGCATCACCTTCGTGAACGCCGCCGAGCGGCGCGGCCAGTCGCCGAGCAGCGAGGCCGCCACCGCGGAGCGGGTGAGATCGTAGTGCTGTTGCACGGTCTTCTTCAGCCACGCCAGGTCGTCGGCGGTCGGGCGCAGCAGGTCCACCATGTCCTGGTTGACCTTCTTCGCGTCGACGTCGAGGACGAAGGCGATGCCGCCGGACATGCCGGCCGCGAGGTTCCGCCCGGTCGGGCCGAGCACCACCGCGCGGCCGCCGGTCATGTACTCGAAGGCGTGGTCGCCGACACCCTCGGCGACGACCGTGGCGCCGGAGTTGCGGACGCAGAAGCGTTCGCCGACCTGGCCGCGCAGGAAGATCTCGCCGCCGGTGGCGCCGTAGGCGATCGTGTTGCCCGCGATCGTCTGCGCCTCGGCGGCGAAGGACGCCGCCGGGTCGGGGCGGACGACGATCCGGCCGCCGGACAGGCCCTTGCCGACGTAGTCGTTCGCGTCGCCGACCATGTCGAGGGTGATGCCACGCGGCAGGAACGCGCCGAGCGACTGGCCCGCCGAGCCGGTGAGCGTGACGTGGATCGTGCCCTCGGGCAGGCCGTCCCCGCCGTAGCGGCGGGTGATCTCCGAGCCGAGCAGCGTGCCGACGGTCCGGTTGACGTTCCGCACCGGCAGCTCGATGTTGACCTGGTGGGCGTCTTCCAGCGCCGCCTCGGCGAGCTGGATCAGCGTGCGGTCCAGGGCGTGCTCGAGACCGTGGTCCTGGCCGCGGGTGCGCCGCTTCGCGCCGCCGTACGGCGTCTCCTGCGGCATCTCGAAGATCGGCGCCAGGTCGAGCCCGGACGCCTTCCAGTGGTCGACGGCCTCGTCGGTGTCCAGCAGCTCGGCGTGGCCGATGGCCTCGTCGAGCGTGCGGAAGCCCAGCGCCGCCAGCGTTTCCCGGACTTCTTCGGCGACGAACTTGAAGAAGTTCACCACGTGCTCGACCTGGCCGGTGTAGCGCTTGCGCAGTTCCGGGCTCTGCGTGGCGACGCCGACCGGGCAGGTGTCGAGGTGGCAGACGCGCATCATGATGCAGCCCGCGACGACGAGCGGGGCCGTCGCGAAGCCGTACTCCTCGGCGCCGAGCAGCGCCGCGATGACGACGTCCCGCCCGGTCTTCATGGCGCCGTCCACCTGGACGGTGATCCGGTCGCGCAAGCCGTTGAGCAGCAACGTCTGCTGGGTCTCGGCGAGACCGATCTCCCACGGCGTGCCCGCGTGCTTGAGCGAGTTCATCGGGGACGCGCCGGTGCCGCCGTCGTGGCCGGAGATGAGCACGACGTCCGCGTGCGCCTTGGAGACGCCGGCCGCGACCGTGCCGACACCCAAGGAGGACACCAGCTTCACGTGGATGCGGGCGTGCTCGTTGGCGTTCTTGAGGTCGTGGATCAGCTGCGCCAGGTCCTCGATGGAGTAGATGTCGTGGTGCGGCGGCGGCGAAATCAGGCCGACGCCCGGCGTGGAGTGCCGGGTGCGCGCGATCCACGGGTACACCTTGTTCGGCGGCAGCTGGCCGCCTTCGCCCGGCTTCGCGCCCTGCGCCATCTTGATCTGGATGTCGTCGGCGTTGACGAGGTATTCGCTCGTGACGCCGAACCGGCCCGAAGCGACCTGCTTGATCGCGCTGCGCCGCTCGGGGTCGTAGAGCCGCTCGGGGTCTTCGCCGCCCTCACCGGTGTTGGACTTCCCGCCGAGGCGGTTCATCGCGATGGCCAGGGTCTCGTGCGCCTCGGCCGAGATCGAGCCGTACGACATCGCACCGGTGTTGAAGCGCTTGAAGATCGCTTCGGCGGGCTCGACCTCGTCGAGCGGCACCGGCTCGCGGACGCCGTCCTTGAACGAGAACAGCCCCCGCAGCGTGCCGCCTTCGCGGTAGAGGCGGTGCACCTCGTCGGTGTATTTGCGGTAGACCTCGTCGCGGCCGGTCTTGGACGCGTGCTGCAGCAGGAACACCGTCTCCGGCGTGAACAGGTGCAGCTCGCCCTCGCGGCGGTAGGCGTATTCGCCGCCGGTGTCGAGTCCACGGTGGACGCGGTCGGTCGGGTTGTCCGGGTAGGCACGGCGGTGGCGCGACGCGACCTCTTCGGCGAGCACCTCGAGACCGACGCCGCCGAGCTTCGACGACGTCCCGGTGAAGTACTCGTCGAGCAGGTCCTGGCTCAGGCCGAGGGATTCGAAGACCTGGGCGGCGGTGTAGGCGCCGACCGTCGAGATGCCCATCTTGGACATGATCTTCAGGACACCCTTGACCAGCGCGTACACGTAGTTGCGGATCGCCTTGGCGGCCTCGATGCCGGTGACCGCGCCCTGGCCGATCATGTCTTCGATGGTTTCGAAGGCCAGGTACGGGTTCACCGCGGCGGCGCCGTAGCCGAGCAGCAGCGCGATGTGGTGCACCTCGCGCGCGTCGCCGGATTCGACGACCAGCGCGACGCGCAGGCGTTCCTTGGTGCGGACCAGGTGGTGGTGCACCGCGGACACGAGCAGCAGCGACGGGATTGGCGCCATCCGGTGGTCGGAGTCGCGGTCGGACAGCACGAGCGTGCGCGCGCCGGCCGCGATCGCCTCGGACGCCTCCCGCCGGACGCGCTCGATCGCGCTCGCCAGCGCCTCGGCCCCGCCGTCCACTTCGTACAGTCCGGAAAGGACACTGCAGGCGAAGCCGGGGAGGTCGCCGTCGTCGTTGATGTGGATGAGCTTGGCGAGCTCGTCGTTGTCGATGACCGGGTACGGCAGCTTCAGGTGCCGGCACGACGCCGGACCGGGGGCCAGGAGGTTGCGCTCCGGGCCCATGATCCGCGCCATGCAGGTGACGAGCTCCTCGCGGATGGCGTCCAGCGGCGGGTTGGTCACCTGGGCGAAGTTCTGCTTGAAGTAGTCGTAGAGCAGCCGCGACCGCTTCGACAGCACCGCCGGCGGGGTGTCGGACCCCATCGAGCCGATCGGCTCGGCGCCCTTCTCGGCCATCGGTGCGAGCAGGATCTTGAGCTCTTCTTCGGTGTAGCCGAAGGAAAGCTGGCGGCGCAGCACGGAGTCGTGGCTCTGCACGACGTGGTCGCGGTCGGGCAGCTCGGCGATCTTGAGCAGGCCCGCGTGCAGCCACGAGTCGTAGGGCAGCTCGGCGGCGAGCGCGGACTTGACCTCTTCGTCGTCCACGATCCGGCCGGCTTCGGTGTCGACCAGGAACATCTTGCCGGGCTTGAGCCGCCCCTTGGCGACGACGTCCTGGGGAGCGACGTCCAGGACACCGGCCTCGCTGGCCAGGACGACGCGGTCGTCGGCCGTGCGCCACCAGCGCACGGGACGCAGGCCGTTGCGGTCCAGGACCGCCCCGACCAGGCTGCCGTCGGTGAAGGTGACGCAGGCCGGGCCGTCCCACGGCTCCATGAGACTCGCGTGGAACTGGTAGAACGCGCGGCGCTCGGGCTTCATGGTGGCGTGGTTCTCCCACGCCTCCGGGATCATCATCAGCACCGCGTGCGGCAGCGACCGGCCGCCAAGGTGCAGCAGCTCCAGGACCTCGTCGAAGGACGCCGAGTCCGAGGCGTCCGGCGAGCAGATCGGGAACAGCCGGCTCAGGTCGCCGGGGATGACGTCGGATTCCAGCAGCGCCTCGCGGGCCCGCATGCGGTTGCGGTTGCCCCGGATGGTGTTGATTTCCCCGTTGTGGGCGACGAACCGGAACGGGTGGGCCAGCGGCCACGACGGGAAGGTGTTGGTGGAGAAGCGGGAGTGCACCAGCGCGATGGCGCTTTCCAGGCGCTCGTCACGCAGGTCGCCGAAGAACGCCGGCAGCTGCTCCGGCGTCACCATGCCCTTGTAGACGATCGTCCGCGAGGACAGGGACGGGAAGTAGGTGCCGCAGCCGGCGGTGACGCTTTCGTGCTCGACGCGCTTGCGCAGGCAGAAGGCGAGCCTGTCCAGCTGCAGGCCCGCTTTTCCGTCACCGGCGACGAACAGCATGGCGAAGTGCGGCATGACCGAGCGGGCGGTCGGGCCGATGTCGGCGCGGTCGGCGTCGACCGGGACCTCGCGCCAGCCGAGGACCTCCAGGCCTTCTTCGACGGCGATGCGTTCGGTCAGCTCGACGGCCTTGCGGCGCTGCTCGGCGTCGTCGGGGAGGAAAGCGATGCCGGCGGCGTAGGTGTGGTGGCCGTTCTCGTCGGGTTCGGGGAGCGCGAAACCGGCTTCCGCACGCAGCAGCGCGTCGGGCAGCTGCAGCAGGATGCCGGCGCCGTCGCCGCTGGTGGGTTCGGCGCCGGCGGCGCCGCGGTGGTCGAGGTTGGTCAGCGCGGCCAGGCCGTCGGTGACGATGCCGTGGGAACGGCGCCCGCGGATGTCGGCCACCATGGCCACACCGCAGGAGTCCTGCTCGGTCTCCGGGTCGTACAGACCCTGCTTGCCGGGCATGGCGGAGAAGATCAACGGGACCTCCTTCGTCGTCTTGTTCGTGCGGGGCCGGGCTACCGGCCGGGGAGCGCACGGGACGACGATGGCCCGCTTGTTAGCGCGACTTTAACACCTGGGAAACACCGCAGCAGCATCTCAGCGCGCCCCGGACGACGTCGGACGGTAACGATCTGGCTGCGCGGAACGACGTAGTTCCTGATGGGTTCCCGGTAGTTCGGTCCGCTAAGTATACGGCCCGGAAAGTCCGGTCGAGACCGGCGTGACGCGATCGGCCGACTGTGTCCCCGATCACTAGAACGTGTTACATTTCGCCGCATGATCCTCGATCGGTTCAAGCTCACCGACCAGGTCGCGGTGGTCACCGGCGCCGGACGCGGCATCGGCGCGGCCACCGCCGTGGCGCTCGCCGAAGCGGGCGCCGACGTCGTGATCGCGTCCCGGACTTCCGCCCAGCTCGACGAGGTCGCTTCGCGCGTCTCGGCGCTCGGCCGCCGGGCCGTTCCGGTGCCGGTCGACCTGTCCGCGCCCGAGGCCGCCGCGGCACTGGCGGCGACGGCGGTGTCGGAGTTCGGGCGGCTCGACCTGGTGGTCAACAACGTCGGTGGCACGTACCCGCGGCCGTTGCTGGAGAGCTCCGTCGAGTTCATGGAGGAAGCGTTCCGCTTCAACGTGGCGACGGCCCACGCGTTGACGGTGGCGGCGGCGCCCGCCCTGCTGGAGACGGGCGGCTCGGTGGTCAACATCTCGTCGGTGATGGGCCGCGTCTCGGGTCGCGGCTTCGCGGCGTACGGGACGGCGAAGGCGGCCCTGGCGCACTACACGCGCTTGGCGGCGGCCGACCTGGCCCCGCGGGTCCGGGTGAACGCGATCTCGGTGGGCTCGGTGGCGACGTCGGCGCTGGAGATCGTGGTCGGCAACCCGGAACTGAAGGCGAAGATGGAAGGGGCGACCCCGCTCCGGAAGATCGGCGAAGCGGAGGACATCGCGGCGACGGTGGTGTTCCTGGCGTCCCGCGCGGGCGGGTACATCACGGGCAAGATCCTCGAGGTCGACGGCGGGTTGCAGGCGCCGAACCTCGAACTGGGCCTCCCGGACCTGTGACCCGCCGGACCCGAGCGCCCCAAGGCGGCCTTGGGTGCGTCTGACGCACCGAAGGCCACATTGGGGCGCTTGAGACCGGCCGGAACTGTCGGTGGTGTCCGGTAGCGTGGCGATCGGGGGGCGGCGCCCGAGTCCGCGCACGACGAAGGCCGCCACCTGGTGTCCGGCGGCGGCCTTCGGGAAGCGCTCAGCTCTCTTCGGTCTTCTTCGGCTCCTCCGCCGGGGCGTCTTCCGCGGGCTTTTCCGCGGGAGCCGGGGCCTCGGCCGCCACCTTCGCGTGCTCCGGCTCGTTGTCCTCCGGAGCGGCCTCCGGTGTCACCGCGTCCTTGCCCACCAGGGTCTCCGGCGCTTCCCGCGGCCCCCGCCGTCCGGCGACGACGAAGTACGCCACCGCCCCGAGGAACAGCAGGATCGACGTCCACACGTTCACCCGCAGCCCGAGGATGTGGTTCGCCGTGTCGGTCCGCATCATCTCGATCCAGCCGCGGCCGACCGTGTAGCCCGCCACGTACAGCGCGAACGCCCGGCCGTGGCCCAGCTTGAAGCGCCGGTCCGCCCAGACCACCAGCAGCGCGACCAGCAGGTTCCACAGCAGCTCGTACAGGAACGTCGGGTGGACCGGGCTCTCCGGCAGCGGGATGTGCCCCGTCGCGACGCCGTTCAGCAGGTTGTCGGGGTCCTCCGGGTTGAAGCGCTGGAAGACCTCCATGCCCCACGGCAGGTCCGTGTGCGCGCCGTAGAGCTCCTGGTTGAAGTAGTTGCCGATGCGGCCGATCGCCTGCGCGACGACGATGCCCGGCGCGACCGCGTCCGCCATCGCCGGCAGCGGGATGCCCTTGCGGCGGCAGGCGATGAGCGCGCCCACCGCGCCCAGGGCGATCGCGCCCCAGATGCCGAGGCCGCCGTCCCAGATCGCGAACGCGTTCCACGGGTTGCGGCCCTCGGTGAAGTACAGCTCGGGGTCGGTGATCACGTGGTACAACCGGCCGCCGACCAGGCCGAACGGCACCGCGAACACCGCGACGTCGATCACCGTGCCCTTGGTGCCGCCGCGGGCGACCCAGCGACGCTCGCCCCACCAGATCGCCACGATGATGCCGGCGATGATGCACAGGGCGTACGCACGGATCGGGATCGGCCCCAGGTGCCACACCCCACGGTCGGGGCTCGGGAACGTCGCGAGGTAGGCGCTCATCACGCGGCCACCGTAGCGCTAAGGCGCCGGAGCATCCAAGGCGGCCAGGTACCCCGCCACCAGCGCGTGCGCGACCTGGGTGACGGCTTGGTCACGCGGGAGGAACCGCTCGTCGTGCAGGCTCGGCACCCCCGCCGTGTCGCCGAGGCCGACGAACAGCATGAGCCCGCGCGTCCCGCCGCCGCAGTAGTGGGCGAAGTCGTCGGCACCGAAGGACCGGAACTGCTCGTCGACGACGAAGCCGGCGTGCCGCAGCCACTGCTGCGCGCCCGCGGCCAGCGCCGGGTCGTTGTCCAGGACCGGCTCGCACGGGCTGATCTCCAGCTCCGCCGTGCAGCCGTGGGCCCGGGCGGTGCCGTGCACGATGTCGGCCAGCGTCTCCAGGGCGCGCTCGCGGTCCTTCGTGCGCATCAGGCGCAGGGAGCCGAACGCGCTCGCGCTGTTCGGGACGACGTTGGCCGCCGCGCCGCCCTGGATCCGCCCGATCGAGCAGACCGCGCCGAACACCGGGTCGATCCGGCGTGACGCGATCTGCTGCAGGCTCACGACCAGCTGCGACAGCGCCAGGATCGGGTCGCGCAGCAGCTGCGGGTAGCCCGCGTGGCCGCCCTGGCCGCGCATGGTGACCTCGAACTCGTCGGTGGAGGCGTTCACCGGGCCCGGCACCGCCGAGACGACGCCGTGCGCGATCCGCGGCTGGACGTGCGCGCCGATCACCGTGTCCACGCGGTGTTCGGCCAGCACCCCGGACTCGACGACGTCGAGCGCGCCGGGCGGGGACGTCTCCTCCCGCGGCTGCAGCAGCGCCAGGATCGGCCGCGGCACGCCGACGCGCTGCGCGGCGCGGGCGACGGCGACCAGCGCCGCGAGGTGGACGTCGTGGCCGCAGGCGTGCATCAGCTCGTTCCCCGACGCCCACGGCACGCCGGTGCCCTCCAGCACCGGGAGGGCGTCGAGCTCGGCCCGCAGCGCCACGGCCGGGCCCGCTCCCCCGGGCAGGAGGATCGCCCGGCCGGTCTTGGCGACGCGGGTGCCGTCGCCGGCGCCGAGCGCGGCGGCCACCAGGCGGGCGGTGTCCTCCTCGTCGCCGGACCCGCGGGGGTCGGCGTGCACGGCGTGCCGGAGCTCGACGGCGGCGGGCAGTTCTTCGGCGATCGCCTGCGTCCACCGGGTCCACAGATCACTCACACGTGCTCCAAGCGGTAGATCCTCTTCGCGTTCTCGTGCCCCACCAAAGCACACAGCCGGACGGCGTCCTGTTCGGACATCGCGTCCGCGGCCAGTGCCGCGCGCACGAAATCCGACAAACCCTGCCGGAACAGGGCCGTGCCCAGGTGGTACAGCTCGGCCAGGCCGAAAGCGTCGGTCGAGAAGAGCACCTTCCCGAACGGCGCGAGCTCCAGCAGCTCGGCCAGCACGGCCGGCGCCCGGAAGCCCGCGTTGTGCGTGATGAGGCCGGCGTCGACGAACACGTGGTCGAAGACCTGCGCCAGGTACGCGGCGTGGCGGTGGAACGGGTAGTTGTGCAGCAGCAGGATCGGCACACCGCTGCCGCGGGTGGCCCGCAGCAGCCCGGTGAGCAGCAGCGGGTCGCACCGGTGCAGGTCGACGTCGGCGTCGCCGTAGCCGACGTGGAACTGCACCGGCAGGCCGAGGTCGAGGCCGGTGAACACGAGGTGCCGGTGCAGGACCTCGTCGGCCAGCCGCCCGCCGCCCGCGGCGAGCCACCGCCCGGCGGCGGCTTCGACTTCCGGCGGCGAGGGCCGTTCCCCCGCCAGCTCGAGGCCGACGCGGTAGGCGGCGATCGACTTGAGCCCGACGGCTGTTTCGGCGCGTTGGCCCAGCTCGTCGGCGAACGCGGCGGCGAACCCGGCCGCGGTGCTCCCCCGGATCACCGCCTCCGCGACCTGTTCCAGCCGGACGACGTCGTGCGCGCGCGTGTCCGCCAGCCCCGCGAACTCGGCGGTGGTGGTCAGGGAGTCCGGCAGGAACCCGCCGTCCAGCAGGAAGTCGGTGGTGCCGGTCGCCCGGAGGAACCGCCGGGCCACCTCGTCCGCGCCCAGTGCGGCCCGGCGCTCGAGGTAGACCTCGGCCGGTGCGTGCTTCGGAAGATCCAGGACGGGCGCACAACGTTCGCGCACGGCCAGCCCGATGAGCGAGTCGAACAGGCTCGTACCCAGCGGCGATCGCGCGTCGGCCTCGGTCAGCATCGCCTCGAAGCCCGCGCGGGTGACGTCCCGGGTGACCACACCGTGGCAGTGGTGGTCCACCAGCGGCAGGTCCGCGACGAACGGGAGCAACCCGGTCATGCGCCTCCGTCCCCAGTCGTCAGCCTCTCCCCCACCCTACGAGCGAAGCCGGGCGCGGACAGCACGGCGAGCACCGCGAGCGCGAGCACCGCCGCGGCCACCACCGGGAACCACCGCGCCGGGCCTTCGGTCGGGTACGGGACCACGTTGACGTACACCGTGTACCCGAGCACGACGAGCGCGCCGATCGGGAAGACGAGGTGCCACCCCGGCACGCGCATCCGGCGCTTCACGAACAGCAGCCGGATCGCGCCGATCGTCGTGAGCAGGTAGCTGATCAGGAGGATGAGCGTGCCGATCGAGCCGGACCAGGCGAAGGTGTCCGACGCCGTCGCGCCGAAGAACACCGCGCACACCACGATGATCAGCGCCGCCGCGCCCGCCACGGCCGTCACGGCGGTCACCGGCGTCCCGCGGCTCGACGTGCGGCCGAGACCACGGCCGCCGACCGTGTCGCGGCCCAGGGCGTAGAGCAGCCGCGAGCCGCCGACGACGCACGCCAGGCAGCAGCCGAACGCGCTGATCGCGGCGCCGACGCTGATGACGTCGCCGACCCAGGCGCCCGCGTACCGGCTGCCGAGGTCGCCGAGCAGCGACGGCGAATCGTGGAACACGCCGGCGTCGCTGCGGAACGCCATCATCTCCACCGCCGTGACCACCACGAAGTAGCCGCCACCGAAGATCGCGGTGCCGAGGATCGCGCGGGGGATGTTGCGCTTCGGGTCGTGGGTTTCCTCGCCGAGCGTCGCGGCGGCTTCGAACCCCGCGAAGGACAGGAAGCCGAAGACCGCGCCGAGGAACACGCCGGACAGCCCGGTCTCCGGCACGAAGACGCCCATCGTGAAGCGCGCGCCGCCGGGGGCGTTCCCCGCGAGGAGCCGGACCAGAATCACCACGGTGACCAGCAGGATCACCGCGATCGTCGCCCCCTCGACGGCGAGCAGGGTGCTCGTGCCGCGGCGGGCGGGCAGCACGGCCAGCAGCCAGGCGCCGACCAGCGCGACGGCCGTCGGCACGAACGGCCCCCAGGACGGCGGATCCGGCCAGATCCCGGTCTGGGTCAGGAAAGCGGTGGCCAGCGTGCCCGCGGCCGAGCTGGTGACGACGGCGTAGAACGTGTACGTGCCGAGGAGCCCGATACCGGCGACGACGCCCGCGCGCGGGCCGAGGGTGGCGCCGACGAAGGCGTACACCGAGCCCGCGTGCTGGTAGTACCGGCAGAGCTTGACGAAGCCGTAGGCGACGAGCAGGACGCCGACCGCGGAGAGCAGGAAGGCGAGCGGCACCGCGCGGCCGGCGGCCGCGGCGGTCTGCTGCGGGTTGATGTTGGCGGCCATGCTCGGGGCCATCAACGCCACGGACAGGCCGACGGCCTGCCAGACGGAGAGGGAGCGGCGCAGCCCTGGACGGGTTTCGGCGGTGTCTGACACGATCTTCACCTCGTTTCTCGAGCGAGAAGCACTCAAGTGAACATCGACGGGGGCAGGATGAGCCAGCTCGATCGGGCAGAACTCGCGCAACAGGGCGCTCTCCGCGCCGACGGCCTGCGGGCGGCCGGGGTGGAGCTCGTGGCGCTGACGTTCGTGGACAACAGCGGCATCGCGCGGGTGAAGGCGGTTCCGGTGGACCGGCTGTGGTCGGCGGCCGCGTGGGGGGTCGGCGCGTCGAACTCGTTCGACTTCTTCCTGGCCACCGACGACATCGCGGACGGCACGCATTCGCGCGGGCCGGTCGGTGACCTGCGGCTGCACCCGGACCTCGACGCGCTCGTGCCGCTGGCCGCGCAGCCCGGGTGGGCGTGGGCGCCGGTCTGGCGGTACGACCAGGAAGGCGTGCCGCACCCGCAGGACGCGCGGGCGCTGGCGGCGGCCGCGACGGCCCGGCTCGCGGAGCTCGGCTACAACGCGCGGACGGCGTTCGAGATCGAGTGGGTGGTCACGGCGGCCGACGCGCCCGGCGATCCCCGTTCGGCCACCGCGGGCCCGGCCTACGGCTACGCGCGGCTTTCGTCGCAGGCGCGGTACCTGCGCACGCTGGTGTCCACGCTCGCCGCGCAAGGCGTTGCGGTGGAACAGATCCACCCGGAGTACGCGGCCGGGCAGTTCGAGGTTTCGGTGGCCGCGGGCGACCCGGTGCGCGCCGCGGACGTCGCGGTGCTGACGCGCGAGACGATCCGGACCGTGAGCGAGCAGCACGGGCTGCGGGCGTCGTTCACGCCGAAGTTCGCGCCGGACGGCGTCGGCAACGGCGGGCACGTCCACCTGAGCCTGTGGGACGGCGACCGCAACCTGTGCGCCGGCGGCGACCGGCGGTTCGGGCTGACCGAGACGGCGGAGGCGTTCGGCGCGGGCATCCTTTCGCGGCTGCCGGCGCTGCTGGCGATCGGTGCGCCTTCGGTCATCAGCTACCTGCGGCTCGAACCGCACCACTGGGCCGGGGTGTTCCGCGCGTGGGGCCTGGAGAACCGCGAGGCACCGCTGCGGCTGGTCCAGGGCCCGGCCGGGCAGCGGGACCGGGCGGCGAACTTCGAGGTCAAGTGCTTCGACCTGACGGCGAACCCGTACCTGGTGGTGGCGGCGCTGATCTTCGCGGGCCTGGCCGGGGTGGCGGGCCGGGAGAGCCTGCCGGAGCCGGTCGACGTCGACCCGGGGACCCTCCCGTCGGCCGAGCGGCTGCCGGTTTCGCTGGCCGAGGCCGTGGCGGCGTTCGAGGCGGACCCGGCGTTGACGTCGGCGTTCGGGGCGGAGCTGGCGACGACGCTGATGGACGTCCGCCGCGGCGAGCTCGACCGGCTCGGCGCGCTGCCGCCGGAGGAGCTGTGCGCCGTGATGCGGTACCTCCATTGATCTTTCGTTCCGGAACCTTTTGCCGCGAATGCCGTTTTCGTGCCGGAAATCGTCCTGTGATCGGGCCGTTATCTGTGCTAGCGTCCTGCGCCGGGTGAGGTGAGGAGGCCGAAAGAAGGCACGATCCATGCCAGAAGCTCGTCCCCGCCACCGGCAACGGCCCTGGAAGCTCAAGGTGACCGTCGCGGTGGCCGCGGCGTCGCTGGGCGCGGTCGGAATCGCGGTGGCCGCACCGCGCACCCCGGCACCGCCGCCCGCGATCCCCGATTCGGCGTGCACCGTCAAGGTGCCCGATGATCCATTGTCGGCGCGCGGTCTCGCGACGCCGTACCAGCTCGGCGCGACGGACCCGCGGCACGGCGCGTGCCACGAATCGGTGGACGCGCAGGGCGCGTTCGCCGAGGCGACGATCCTCGACCCCGCGACCGGCAAGCTGTCGGTGTACCACCCGCTGGTCGTCGACGCGGGGTCGGCGCCGGCCGCGCCGCCGGTCGTCCCGGCGCTGCCGCGCGGCGCGGTCGTCGGCCTGTGGTTCGGGTTCAACGGCGACACGCTGACCCTCGACGGCGGCCGAGCGGGCCGGTGCGTCAACGGTCTCGGCGGTTCGCTGTTCGGCCAGGTCGGTTTCTGCAACGCGCAGGCCTTCTTCGACGCGGCGAACACCGCCGTGCGGGCCGGCAAGCTGTGGATCCCGCCGCTGGGCCGGGCGAAGGACGGCCGGCCGTGCCCGTCGGTGCGCGACTTCTCGCTGGTGGACCAGGACCAGAGCGACAACGTGACGACGACGTACCTCGCGACGCGGGACGGCCGGACGGCGCAAGCCACGGCGGCGAACTCGCGACACCTGGGGAAGCCGGTGACGCTGGCGAACGGCAGCGACAACCGCCTGCTCGACGCGTTCGTGGACCCGGCACTGGGCTGCACGCCGTTCACGGCCCCGGACCTGACGGACGACGGCCGGCCCACGACGTCACTGGCGTTGAACGAACTGCAGGCGGCGGCGGGTCAGCGGACCCCGGTGGCGCTGGTGCCGCCGGGCGACCCGATGACGCTGGTGGACGGGAAACCGAGTGCGGCCAAGACGAACCTGTACCGCGCGGGGGTCGACCAGCCGCCCCTCGACCGGCGTTCGACGAGCACGCGGGCGTACTGCCGTTCGTTGCGGACGTCCGGGCTCGACCGCCTGACGTCGGACCGCCGGTTGCTGCGGGCGGCGGCGTCGCCGGATGACGGGGTGGGCTTGCTGAAGTTCCTGACGGATCGGCTGAAGGGATCGTTGCAGCAGCTGGGGTGCACGCACCCGGCGGCCTCCCGGCACCCGGCCGCGGCGGCCGAGCCGGACCCGGCGGACCAGGCCGCGGCTTCGGACGCCGTGCGGACGCTGGACACGCTCGGCTGAGGCCGCGGCGGAGGGGGCGGTGGCCGCTGCTGGGTGGCAGCCGACCGACTCCGCCGGACTTCCCGCCCCGCCGGCCGCGTTCAGCCCGCCAGTGCCCTGGCGACCTCCGTGCGCAGCTGCGGCAGCTTCGCGTACAGGCGGTCGCCGGGGCATTCGGTGTTGTAGAAGTCGCGGTGGCCCTTGATCTCCTCGACACCGATGCCGTACTGGCGGCAGATGTAGGCGCAGAACACGACGAGCGACGCCCACTGCGCCTGCGGCGGCTCGACGCTCGTGTACGTGCCTTCGTTCTCGATGCCGATGGCGTTGGTGTTCTGGCCCGGGCAGTGGGCGCCCTGGATCATGGTGGTGCCGCCGCGGAGGGCGTCGAGGCTGCCGTGGCGGCCTTCGAGGCGGTAGCCGCCGCGGCTGACCGTGAAGTGCTGGCCGGTGTCGGACCAGCCGTTGTTGTCGATGTGGTCGTGCTGGTCGTCGCGGGCGACCTGGAAGGCGTGCGCGAGGGAGTAGTCGGTGCTGTTGGGGCACGCGATGTGGTGGATGAGCACCCGGTTCGCGGGGTGGTCGAGCGTGGTGAGCGCATCGGCGGGCGGCCGCGCCCCCCATTCGGCGCAGCTGTAGATCCGCGGCGCGGTCCCGGCAGCCCGGGCGGCTTGCGGGAGGAGGAGCCCGGCGGCCCCGGCGGCGGCGAGCCCGGCGGCACCGCGGAGGAAGCCGCGCCGCGGGAGGTGTGCGATGTCCATGGCACGGACCCTGCCGCGGCGGCGTACAGCTTTCGTACAAGAACCGTCAGAGGCGAAGGGTGGCTTCGAAGGGGCGGGTGAAGTGCAGGACAGTCGAGGATCACCAGGTCGGGGTCAGGAGCCGCCGCGTTCCGAGGCGCACGTTCACGCCCGGTAGCAACTCAGGCCTTCGCGACCGTCCGCCGCACGCCCTCCGCCAGCTCCGCCGACAGGCGGCGAACCCCCTCGGCTCCCTCGGCCGCCGCTGTGACCAGGGCCGAGCCCACGATCACCGCGTCCGCGAAAGATGCCACCTCGGCCGCCTGGTCGCCCGAGCGGACGCCCAGGCCCACGCCGATCGGCAGCGATGTGTGGGCCCGGGTGCGGCGGACCAGCTCCTCTGCGCCCGCGCCCACCTGGTCGCGGGCGCCCGTCACGCCCATCACCGCGGTTGCGTAGATGAACCCCGAGGACGCGGCCGCCGTCAACGCCAGCCGCTCCTCCGACGACGAAGGCGCCACCAGGAAGGTGCGGTCCAAGCCGTGCGAAGCCGAAGCTTCCATCCACAGACCGGCCTCGTCCGGGATCAGGTCCGGGGTGATCAGGCCGAGGCCGCCCGCCGAGGCGAGGTCGCGCGCGAAGCGGTCCACGCCGTAGCGGTTCACCGGGTTCCAGTACGTCATCACGACCGCGCGGCCGCCGCGCGACGACACCGACTCGACCACCTCGAACAGGTGCTGGAGGCGGAAGCCGTTGTCCAGCGCGGTCACCGAGGCGGCCTGGATCGTGGGGCCGTCCATCACCGGGTCCGAATACGGGACGCCGACCTCGATCAGGTCCGCGCCGCCGTCGACGCACGCCGCGATCAGGTCCTTCGACCCGGCCACGGTCGGGAAGCCGGCCGGCAGGTAGCCGATCAGCGCGCCGCGGCCCTCCGCGCGCGTGGCCGCGAAGAGGTCGTCGAGCCCGCTCATCCGTTCACCAGTCCGAACCACTTGGCCGCCGTGTCCATGTCCTTGTCGCCGCGGCCCGAGAGGTTCACCACGATCAGGCCGTCCGGGCCCAGCTCGCGGCCCAGGTCCAGCGCGCCGGCCAGCGCGTGCGCCGACTCGATCGCCGGGATGATGCCCTCGGTGCGCGACAGCAGCTTGAACGCGTCCATCGCCTGGGCGTCGGTGATGGGGCGGTACTCGGCGCGGCCGGTGTCCTTCAGCCACGCGTGCTCCGGGCCGACGCCCGGGTAGTCCAGCCCGGCCGAGATCGAGTGCGACTCGACCGTCTGGCCGTCCTCGTCCTGCAGCAGGTACGTCATCGCGCCGTGCAGGTTGCCCGGGGTGCCCTTCGTCAGGGTCGCGCCGTGGCGGTTGCCCTCGATGCCCTCGCCGC
This sequence comes from Amycolatopsis sp. cmx-4-61, assembly GCF_046548775.1. NCBI lineage: Bacteria > Bacillati > Actinomycetota > Actinomycetes > Pseudonocardiales > Pseudonocardiaceae > Amycolatopsis > Amycolatopsis sp. cmx-4-61. The sequence goes on from NZ_JAEBEI010000005.1 coordinate 282,196, forward strand.
CCGGCTCCAGGCCGACCAGCCGCACCGACGGGTCGTCGTAGAAGCCCGAGAAGATGCCGATCGCGTTCGACCCGCCGCCGACGCACGCCGCGACGACGTCGGGCAGGCGCCCGGCCTGCTCCAGGATCTGCGCGCGGGCCTCTTCCCCGATCACGTGGTGGAAGTTGCGCACCATGGTCGGGAACGGCGCCGGGCCGGCGGCCGTGCCGAACAGGTAGTGCGTGGTGTCGGCGTTGGTGACCCAGTCGCGCAGCGCCTCGTTGATCGCGTCCTTCAGCGTCCGCGAACCCGTCTTGACCGGGATGACCTCGGCGCCCAGCAGCCGCATGCGGGCCACGTTCAGCGCCTGGCGCTCGGTGTCGACCTCGCCCATGTAGACGACGCAGTCCAGGTCGAGCAGCGCGCACGCGGTGGCCGTCGCGACGCCGTGCTGGCCCGCACCGGTCTCGGCGATCACGCGCTTCTTGCCCATCCGCTTGGTGAGCAGCGCCTGGCCCAGCACGTTGTTGATCTTGTGGGAGCCGGTGTGGTTCAGGTCCTCGCGCTTGAGGAACACCCGCGCCCCGCCGGCGTGCTCGCCGAAGCGCTTGGCCTCGGTGAGCAGCGACGGGCGCCCCGCGTAGTCCTTCAGCAGGCGGTTGAACTCGTTCAGGAACTCCGGGTCGTGGCGGGCCTTGTCGTACTCGGTGGCGACCTCGTCGACGACGCCGATCAGCGCCTCCGGCATGAACCGCCCGCCGTACGGGCCGTAGTAGCCGCGCTCGTCCGGGTCGTGCTTGTCGTGCTGCTGCTGGGTCACCGCGACGGCCTCGGGCAGGCGGGGTGGGAACCGGCGGTGACCAGCTTGACCAGGGCGCCCTTCGGATCGCCGGAGGCGACCAGGCCCTCGCCGACCAGCACCGCGTCGGCGCCGTGGCCGGCGTAGGACATCAGGTCGCCCGGGCCGCGGACGCCGGACTCGGCGACCTTGTAGACGTCCATCGGCAGGCCGGGGGCCAGCCGGGAGAAGACGTCCCGGTCCACCTCGAGGGTGTGCAGGTTGCGCGCGTTGACGCCGATGACCTTGGCGCCCGCTTCGAGGGCCCGATCGGCTTCCTCGGCGTTGTGGATCTCCACCAGCGCGGTCATGCCGAGGGACTCGACGCGGTCGAGCAGCGCGACGAGCGCGTTCTGCTCCAGCGCGGCGACGATCAGCAGCACCATGTCGGCGCCGTGCAGGCGGGCCTCGTGCACCTGGTAGGGGCTGACGATGAAGTCCTTGCGCAGGACGGGGATGTCCACCGCGGCGCGGACGGCGTCCAGGTCGGCCAGCGAACCGCCGAAGCGGCGCTGCTCGGTGAGGACGCTGATCACGCGCGCGCCGCCGGCCTCGTAGTCCTTCGCCAGCGCGGCCGGGTCGGGGATGTCGGCCAGCTCGCCCTTCGAGGGGCTGCGGCGCTTGACTTCGGCGATCACGCCGATGCCCGACTCGCGCAGCGCGGCCATGACGTCGCGGGGGCCGGGGGCGGCGGCCGCGCGGATCTTCAGCTGGTCGAACGGCAGCGCGGATTCCCGCACGGCGAGATCTTCCCGCACGCCGGCGACGATGTCTTCGAGCACGCTCACCGGGCGCCCCCACCAGGGCGCGTGCTCACGGATTGACTCGCAAGGTCGCTCACAAAAACCTTCCCCTTCCCGCCGAAACGATGCTAACCCCCGCATCCGAGACGCCCGGTTCCGGGTGTGCGCGTTACTCCGAATGCCCGCCACGGACGTCCGTCGGGTCTTCCCCTTCGGACAGGGCGTCCCACAGCTGGACGTCGGGGTCACGGACCTTTTTCCGGGTGGCCGGGGCCGCGTACTTCGCCCCGAGCCGGGTGGCTCCGCCCGCACCCTTGACAGCGGCCAACCCGCCGGCGGCGACGAGAATTCCCCCGAGCACGGCCAAGCCGCGGCCGAGCAGCATCTGGGTCACCGGCAGGCCGTCGGCGTAGCCGGTGAACCGGACCCCGGCGACGCCGATCCAGATCGCCGCCGCACCGGCCAGCGCGAGCACGACGCCGAGCACGCGCCGCGCCCAGCCGCCCGTGGCCACCAGCCCGGCCACGCCGGCCAGGGCCAGCAGCGCCAGCGGCACGAGCGCGGTGGCCCGCTGCTCGCCGGTCTCGCGGTACAGGACGGTCCCGCGCACGCCGCCGTCGCGGAATTCGGCGAACCACGTCAGCCGTGACGCACCCCACAGCGCCAGCGCGCCCAGCAGGAGCGCGACCACCATCATCCACAGTGGACGCCTCGACGCCGTCGCCACCGCCGCGGTGGCCGCGTCCGGGGAGGCGGGCCGGTCGACGCCCGGCGCGTCCGGTGTGTCAGACACGGGCGGTGTCCGCGGCCTGGTCGAGGGCGCCGGCCGCCACCATCGTCTGCGCGGCGGCCACCGCCGACAGCACGGTGCGCGCCTTGTTCAGCGACTCGGTGTCCTCGTAGTCCGGCACCGAGTCGGCGACCACGCCGCCGCCGGCCTGGACGTGCGCGATGCCGTCCTTGACCAGGGCCGTGCGGATGGCGATCGCGGTGTCGGCGTCCCCGGCGAAGTCGAGGTAGCCGACGACCCCGCCGTACAGCGCGCGGCGCACCGGCTCGAGCTCCTCGATCAGCTGCATCGCCCGGACCTTCGGCGCGCCCGACAGCGTCCCGGCCGGGAAGCACGCCGTGACCGCGTCGAACGCCGTCTTGCCCTCGGCCAGCTCGCCGGTGACGGTGGACACGATGTGCATGACGTGGCTGTAGCGCTCGATCTGGAAGAAGTCGACCACGCGCACGGTGCCCGGCTTGCAGACCTTGCCGAGGTCGTTGCGGCCGAGGTCGACGAGCATCAGGTGCTCGGCGCGCTCCTTCTCGTCGGCCAGCAGGTCCTTGGCCAGCTGCGCGTCCTCCTCCGGGTCGGCGCCGCGCCAGCGGGTGCCCGCGATCGGGTGCGTGGTCGCGCGGCCGTCCCGCACGGTGACCAGGGATTCCGGGCTGGAGCCGACGATGTCGAAGCCTTCCAGCCGCAGCAGGTACATGTACGGGCTCGGGTTGGACGTCCGCAGCACGCGGTAGATGTCGAGCGCGTCGGCGGCGGTGGGGATCTCGAACCGCTGCGACGGCACGATCTGGAACGCCTCGCCGGCCTTGATCGCCTCGACGGCCTTCTCCACGGCCGCGTGGAAGTCCGCCTTCGACCGCTTCCGGACGAATTCGGGTGCGGGCCGGTCGAACGCGGCGACGGTGGCGGGCGCGGGGACCTGCAGCTGCTCGGTCATCGCGCTCAGCCGCGCGACGGCGTCGTCGTAGGCCGCGTCCACGCGCTCGGGCGAGTCGTCCCAGTTGACGGCGTTCGCGATGAGCGTGACCGTGCCCTCGTGGTGGTCGAACGCGGCGAGGTCGGTGGCCAGGAGCATGGTCAGCTCGGGCACGTCGAGGTCGCGCTCGGCCAGCTCCGGCAGCCGTTCCAGCCAGCGCACGGCGTCGTAGCCGATGTAGCCGACCATGCCGCCGGTCAGCGGGGGCAGCCCGGGCAGCGGCTCGGTGTGCAGGGCCTCGATGGTTTCGCGCAGGACGGTCAGCGGGTTGCCCTCCGACGGCAGGCCGACCGGCGGGGTGCCGGTCCAGACCGCTTCGCCGTCGCGGACGGTCAGCGCGGCCGGGCTGCGGACGCCGATGAACGACCAGCGGGTCCAGGACGCGCCGTTTTCGGCGGACTCGAACAGGAACGTGCCGGGCCGGTCGGCGGCGAGCTTGCGGTACACGCCGATCGGTGTCTCGCCGTCGGCGAGGACCCGGCGCACGACCGGGATCACGCGGCGGCTCTCGGCGAGGACGCGGAAGTCCTCGCGGGACGGGCTGACCGTGCCGGGACCGGCCGAACCGGCGGATGCGCTGACCATGGCCCTCATTGTGCCGCTCGGCCGGATCGGGGCGGGCGCCGGGCCGTAATTCAATGGCTGTTGAATTACACGGGCGCCTGGGTCATGATGGAGGCGTGAGCACCACGGGGAACACCGAGACTACCGGCCGCCGCCGCGGGCGCCGGCCCGCCGGCCAGGACACCCGCACCGCGCTGGTCGAAGCCGCGCGGGCCGTGTTCGCCGAGAACGGCTACGACGGTGCGACCGTGCGCGCGATCGCCACCCGCGCCGGCGTCGACGCGGCGATGGTCAACCACTGGTTCGGCAGCAAGGAGGGGCTGTTCGCGCAGGCGGTCCTCGAGCTGCCGTTCGACCCCATGGAGCTGCAGCAGGCGTTGCGCGACGGCCCCGACGACGAACTGGGCGAACGGATCGTCCGCACCTTCATCACCCGCTGGGACAGCGCGGGCGGTGGCCAGTTCGTGGCGCTCATCCGCAGCGTCACCGGCCACGAGCAGGCCGGGCACGTGCTGCGCGACTTCTTCCGGAAGTTCTTCAGCGCGGTGATCACCTCGATCGGCTCGGACCGCACCGCGCTGCGGATGAACCTGTGCGCGACCCAGATGGTCGGCCTGGGCGTGGTCCGGTACGTGGCGAAGTTCGAGCCGCTCGCCACCGAGGAGGTCGAGGTCCTGGTGCGGGCGATCGCGCCGAACCTGCAGCGCTACCTGACCGGCGAGATCGGCTGAGCCCGCGAGCGAACTCCCGACCCAAGCGCCCCAATGTGGCCTTCGGTGCGTCAGACGCACCGAAGGCCGCCTTGGGTGCGTCTGACGCAACCAAGGCCGCCTTGGGGCGCTTGCGCTATCCGGTCGTCGCCCGCGGGGTGAGGGCGGAGACCGGGACCAGGTGCGGTCCGGGCGTGTCCGAGCCGTACGGGAACAGGACGACCATCTGCCGTCCCCAGCCGCCGATCCACGCGCGGCGGCGGGCCAGCGCGTCCGGGCGGTGCAGCGACAGCGCGCACCGCAGCTCGATGGCGCTGCCGTCGCGGTAGCGGGCCTCGATCTCCGTGGCGCGCCGCACGGCGGGCACGACGGTCACGGTCGCGATCCGCCAGCCGGTGGCCTCGACCGCGCGCGCCCGGCGCCGCCAGCCCACCGCCGACGTCGCCGTGACCGGCAGCGCGGCGAAGCCGCAGATCAGCAGCACCACGCTGAAGCCGGAGCTCGCGTTGGGCTCGGCCGTGGTGCGGACGTGCGCGGGGTCGGCCGGGTCGTAGACGACCGTCACCACCTCGCCTTCGTGGTACGCGTGGTCGGTGTCGCGGTCGATTTCCCCGGTCCAGGACGCGTCCGGCGAGTGGTAGCGCACCCAAATCGACGGCGTGCCGTCCCCCTTGGCCGGGTTCACGACCGAAAGCACCGAGCCGTCCACGCGGACGCCGGTCGCGAGCAGGGCCGCGGCGGCGCGGTCCGCGGCGATGATCCCGGCGAGGCCGCCCACGAACAGCACGCCGCAGACGGCGGCGATCGCGGTGGCCCGGCGCGCGGTCCGGCGCAGGCGCACGGTCTGGGCGTCGAGATCGATCCGGCCCTCGCCGTGGGAGCCCGCCCGCCCGGGCAGCCAGGCGCCGAAGTCCGGCACGCCGTCGCGGAGCCGGCGGTCCGCCGCCTGCGAGCGGTGGGCGCCGACCGCGGCGAGGGCCAGCGAGCCGGTCAGGATGGCGGCCTCGCCGGCGAGTTCGCCGTCGGCGAAGACGTAGTCCGGGGTCAGCAGCGAGTACGCCGTGCCCGCGCCGAAGAACAGGAAGACGAGGACCGCGAGCACGCTCACGGCGGACCACGCCATGCGGCGCGTCATCGGCGGGACCGGCGGAAGGCGCTCGCGGCGCGCGGGGTCTTCGCGGCCGCCGGAACGACGTAGGGCCCCGCGCGGCGCGGTCCCTGCGGGAAGAAGACGGCCATCTCCCGCCCCCAGCCGCCGACCCACGCGAGGCGGTCGGTGAAGTCCGCCAGTGCCTTGGCGCCGTGCGTCGAGGGCACCGCGCGCAGCACGATCCCGGTACCGTCCGGGTAACGGACATACAGCGTCGGCGGCGGCCGCCTCCGGGGGGCGGCGGAGCGGACGGGCACGACGTCGACGGTGGCGACCCGCCACCCGGTCGCCGCGACCGCGCGGGCCCGGCGCCGCCAGCCGAGCGCGGCCCCGGCCGCCACCGGGGCCCCGGCGAGCCCGATCAGCAGCGCGGCGACGCAGACGCCGAAGACGAACTGGTTTTCGTTCCGTTCTTCGGTGGTCCGCACGTGCGCCGGATCGGCCGGGTCCACGACGACGGTGACCGCCTCGCCCGCGTGGTAGGGATGCCCGGAGTCCCGGACGATCTTCGCGGTCCGGCCGCCGTAGCGCACCCGCATCGACGGCGTGCCCTTGACCGGGGCGGCCACGGACACCACCACACCGGGGACCCGGTCACCGGTCGCGAGGAGTTCGGCGGCGGCCTCGTCGAGCAGGCTCATCCCGGTGAGCCCGCCCGCGAACAACGCGACCCAGCCGAGGATGAGCGCCGCGGCGCGACCGGCGGTCCGGCGCAGCCGGGCGGTCTCGGCCCCGAAGTCGATCCGGGGGTCCTGGTCGGCGGCGGCCGGCGCCGGCAGCCAGGCCCCGAAGCCGTTTTCGCCCGCGGTGGCGCGGATCCGGTGCGCGAGCACCCGCAGCCGCCTGCCGCCGAGCACTGCACAGCCGAGGGACACCGAGAAAACGACGAGCAAGGCAGAAATATCCCCCCGGTCGAAGCCCGGATCCGCGACGACGAGCCCGTAAACCGCCACGGCCACCGCGAAGAAGACGAAACCGGCCACGCCGGCGGCCGCGAGGGCCAGCCACCCGGCCCGCCGCCGGGCGAGAGCCCGGAGGGGATCGTCGAGCACCATCCGCCGAGCTTAGGCCCGGGGACCGGCGGCCGATGCTGCGAGAAACGGCACAGGACGGCGAGGCAACCGGACGGCCCCGCCGAGCGTGCCGGTGAGCGGGCCCGCGGGTCACCCGGACGCCGGAGGGAATGGCGGTTCATCGCATTTCGCGGACACCTTCGCACATTAGGGGAATCGACGGGATTCGTATTATCGCCTCATGAAGCCAACGTCTTCGGGGCCCGCCGCGAGAACTCTCGCCGCTTCACTGCGTGAAGAACGCGAAGCGCGGAAAGTCGGACTTCGCGTGCTCGCCGACGAACTGGGCATCCTGCCCCAACTGCTGTCGGCGTGGGAGAAGGGGTACCGCCTGCCGAGCGTCGAGGACGTGTCGGCGATTCTGGCGCTGCTGGGCATCCACGGGGAGAAACGCGACCGGATCCGCACGCTCGCCCGCCACGCCCGGGAACCCAATTGGCTGGCGTCGAGCAACGCCGATATCTCCCACGCCCTCACGGCCTTGCTGGCCTTCGAGAGCACCGCCACCAAGATCACCACCTGGTCGCCGATGCTCCTGCCCGGACTGCTGCAGACTCCCGACTACATCCGATCGATCATGGAAGCCTCTTCGGTTCCGATCGAGGAAGCCGACAAGCGCCTGCGCATCCGGCTCGAACGGCAGGCGGTGCTCACGCGGCGGGAGCCGGTCGCGCTCCGCGCGCTGATCGGCGAATGGGCGATCCGGGAGACCATCGGCACCCCGGCGATCATGTCGGATCAAATCGATCACCTGCTCGAAATATCGCAGCGGACGAACGTTTCCGTACGGGTGGTCCCCGCGGGACTCGGCTACCACGTCGGTTTGACGGGACCGTTCGAGATCTACGAGTTCCCCGGCGCCCCGCCGATCACCTTCGTGGAACACATCCGATCAAGCGCATTTCTCCATGAAAGTGAGCAAACCCTGACCTACCGGCAGGTTGCTAAGATGCTTGCCGAGCGGGCACTGAGCGAGGCAGCTTCCCGGGAACTGCTCGAGGAGGCCGCACACTAGCGGAGGCGACCACATGGCCGAATGGCGGAAGTCATCCCACAGCAACGAAAACTACAGCTGTGTCGAGGTGGCGCTGGGGCCGGTCGTGAGCGTGCGGGACACCAAGGCCCGCCAAGCCGGTCAGCTGACCGTCTCCGCGGGAGCCTGGCGTTCCGTTCTCGACCGGCTGCGCCGGCCTACCGGGCGAGCAGCAGCGCGATGAGCGCCAGCGCGCCCGGGACCACCTGCACGAGCAGGATCCGCTTGCTGGCCGTCGCCGCACCGTAGAGGCCCGCGATGATCACGCAGACGAGGCCGTACAGCTTGAGCTGGAACCCCGTCGGGTCGCTCGCGACGAGGCCCCACACCAGCGCCAGCGCCAGGAACCCGTTGTAGAGCCCCTGGTTCGCGGCGAGCGTCTTGGTCTGCTCCGCGAACTCCTTCGTCGTGCCGAAGCCGGCGCGGGCGCGCGGCGACGTCCAGAGGAACATCTCCAGGACGACGATGTAGAGGTGGATCAGGGCGACGAGCCCGACCAGGATGTCGGCGACGATGGTCACGCGAGTTCTTTCTCCTCGGCCAGGAGCAGGCGCTCCTCGGTGTCGAAACAGGTGTGCGTGCCGGTGTGACAGGCCGGGCCGGTCTGGTCGACGCGCAGCAGGACGGTATCGCCGTCGCAGTCGATCCGCACCTCGCGAACGTGCTGGTAGTGGCCGGACGTCTCGCCCTTGACCCACAGCTTCTGCCGGCTGCGCGAGAAGTACGTCCCGCGGCGCGTGGCCAGCGTCGCCGCGAGGGCGTCGTCGTTCATCCAGGCCATCATCAGCACGTCCGAAGTGGCGTGCTCGACGACGACCGCCGCGATCAGGCCGTCGGCGTTGCGCTTGAGGCGCGCCGAGACGGCCGCGTCCAGGGTCATGCGTTGGCTCCCAGGATGTGCCGCTTGAGCGGCATCGAGTTCAACAGGACGAACGCGTAGCCGTAGCCCGCGAAGGAAAGACCGGAAAACAGCTTCACCCACCACAGCTCGGCGGCGAGCAGCAAAAAGGCGTGCAGCAGCGCGAAGACGACGGTGACGACCAGCCCGCCGACGCGCGCGCTGCCCATCTTGAGCACGAGCCCGGTGGTGACGACGCCACCGAGGATGAGGGCGAGCGCGGGCATCCGGTAGATCGCCAGGCCGGACCCGGCGCCCAGCACCGGGATCAGGTTCAGCAACGCCCACGCGACGGGCAGCCCGACCAGCAGGCCGGCGGTCACCTTCACCTCGACGGGTGCCTGCCAGGACTTCACCGGACTTCGACCCCGCCTTCGCGCAGGGCGCCCTTGACGTCGCCGATCTTCAGCTGTCCGAAGTGGAAGACGCTGGCGGCGAGCACGGCGTCGGCCCCCGCCTGCACGGCGGGCAGGAAGTGCTCGACGGCCCCGGCGCCGCCGCTGGCGATCACGGGCACGCGCACGGCCTTGCGCACGAGTCCGAGCAGTTCGAGGTCGAAGCCGTTCTTGGTGCCGTCGGCGTCCATGGAGTTGAGCAGGATCTCCCCGACGCCGAGTTCCTCGCCGCGGGCGGCCCATTCGACGGCGTCGATCCCGGTCCCGCGCCGGCCGCCGTGGGTGGTGACCTCGAACCCGGAGGCGGTCGGCTCGCCCCCCTCGGGCACGCGCCGGGCGTCGACGGACAGCACGATGCACTGGGCGCCGAACCTCCTCGACGCCTCGCTGAGGAACTCGGGCCGCGCGATGGCGGCGGTGTTGATGCTGACCTTGTCGGCCCCGGTCCGCAGCAGCCGGTTGACGTCGTCGTTGCTGCGCACGCCGCCGCCGACGGTCAGCGGGATGAAGACCTGCTCGGCCGTCCGGCGCACGACGTCGTAGGTGGTCTCACGGTCCCCGGAGGAGGCCGTGACGTCGAGGAAGGTGAGCTCGTCGGCGCCCTCGGCGTCGTACCGCCGGGCCAGCTCGACAGGGTCACCGGCGTCGCGGAGGCCGGCGAAGTTGACACCCTTCACGACCCGGCCCGCGTCGACGTCGAGACAGGGGATCACCCGCACCGCGACAGACATGGCCACCAGCGTAGTCAAGGGGCTCCGGACCGCCGCCGATGGCACGGCCCGGCATCTGCCGTTCACGCCCCGGCCATCCGATTCGTCTAGTTTCCGCCCGTGCGCAGACTCCTCCCGGTGGCCCTCGCCGCCGTCTCCCTGCTGACCGCCGTCCCCGCCGCCGCCGCGCCCCGCGATCCGGCGCCCGTCCTGCAGACGCAGGCCTTCGTCGACGATCCCGGCGCCTCCCCGGCCAACGCCGACGCCGACGATCCCGCCGTCTGGGTGCACCCCCGCGACCCCGAACGCAGTGTCGTGCTCGGCACCCTCAAGGAGGGCGGGCTCGCCGCGTTCGACCTCGGCGCCCGCACCCTGCAGCTGGTCCCGGCCGGGCCGGGCGGGCGGTTCAACAACGTCGACGTCGTCGGGGACCTGGCGATCGTCAGCGATCGGGGGCGGGACCGGATCCGCGTCTACCGGATCGACCCCGCGGGCGCGGCCGCCGGCGGGCACGTGCTGCGGGACGTGACCGACCCCGCCGCCGCGCCGGTGTTCTCCGCGTCGGAGTCCGAAGTGGACGAGCAGCGGACCGCCTACGGCCTGGCCGCGGGCCGGGACCCGCGCACCGGCGTCCGGTGGGTCGCGGTGACGCGGCGGCACGAAACGCGCGTGGCGCTGCTGCGGCTCGCCGACCGGCCGGACGGGACCGTCGGGACCGCGTCGATCGCCACCGTGGACCTGCCCTCGCGGTTCCGCCTGCCGGACGGCTCGGGCTGGTCGCCGTGCGAGGAACCCGGCGAAGGACCGCAGCTGGAGGGCTCGGTGTTCGACGGGCGCGTCCTCTACACCGCCCAGGAGGACGTCGGGATCTGGCGGATCCCGGTGACGCCGGGCGGCTTCGGGCGGCCCGAGCTGGTCGACCGCGTGCGCTCCTTCGGCGTCCCGCAGCGGTGGGACGCCGCCACCGAGGAGTGCGTCCCCGACGGCCCGGACCCCGGTTTCGGCGGCCGGTGGCTGACCGCCGACGCGGAGGGCCTCGCGGTGGCGGACGGCACGCTGTTCGCCTCCAGCCAGGGCGACTCGCGGTTCGTGGTGTACGGCAGGCACGTCCGTGACCTGCGGATCGTCGCCGGCCGCGGCACGGACTCGGTCGAGCACTCCGACGGCTCGGCGATCAGCACGGCGTCCCTCGGCCGCCGGTTCCCGCACGGCCTCCTGGTGGTCCACGACGGCGAGCGCCGCCCCGCGGTGCACGGCCTCCCGACCACCGGGTTCGCCTTCGTCCGGCTGGAGGACGTCCTCGCCCGCTGAAAAGTCCGGGCCGCCGTGCAGCGATCCGGCCCCCTCGCGCGTCCACAGGGGTGACGGAGAGGACGCGGGTGACTTTCGAAGAGTTCGTGGCGGAGCGGCTGGACGGGCTGCTCCGCTACGCCACCGTCCTGACCGACGACCCCCACCTGGCGCAGGACGTCGTGCAGGACGTGCTCCTGCGCGCCCAGCAGCGGTGGGACAGCATCGACACGCCGCCGACGTACGTGCGGCGGATGGTCACCAACGAGTACCTGTCGTGGCGGCGGCGCGCGGTGCGGCGGATGGTGTCCAGCAGCCACGACGTCCTCGACGCGCTCGGCCCGCCGGAACCCGACCCGTCGGCCGCCTACGACGAGCGGGACGCCATGCTCGGCCTGCTCGCCACGCTCCCCCGCAAGCAACGGGCGGCCGTCGTGCTGCGGTACTACGAGAACTACACCGACAGCGAGATCGCCGCGTTCCTGCGGTGCGGCCCCTCCACCGTGCGCAGCCAGATCTCGCGGGCACTGGCCACCCTGCGCGAAGCCGGGTTGGATTCCACCGTCATCACCACCGGAGCCCCCGAATGACCCGCAGCGAGCACGAGACCGAGACGCTGATCCGGGACAGCCTGGACCGCCTCGCCACGCGCGCCCCGGACGGCCACGCGATCCGCGAGGCGCTCGCGCGCGCGGGCCGGAAACGGCAGCCGGCGAGCCGGCTGGCCCTGGTCGCCGCGGCCGTCGTCGTGCTGGTCGTCGGCATCGTCGCCGGCACGCAGCTGCTGACCAGGCCGGACGTGGTGCCGGCCGCGGGCCGCCCGGTGCTCGCCTACGGCCCGGGCTGGCTGCCGGACGGCTTCACCGAGCAGTACCGCGAAGGCGGTCCCGGGATCACCCCGGGAGTCCGGCGGTGGTCCGCCGGCCAGGCCTCGGTCACGCTGCTGACCTACTCCACCGCCGACCCCGAGTGGTCGCGGACGGCGCTGAGGATCGCGTCGCTGAAGGACCAGGCCCTGGTGCGCGGCCGGGTTTCCATGGTCACCGGCGACGGCGGCGAGGCCCGGCTCACCTGGCTGGCCGACGACGCGCACGTGCTGTGCGCGGCGATCTCCGGGATCCCGGACGCCCGCACGGTCGCCCAGCGGATCGCCGAGTCCGTCACCGCCGACCCGGTCGGCATCCGCGGTGAGCTGCGGTTCGGCCCGCTGCCGGCGGGACTGGCCGAACGTTCGACGGCGGTGCAGGGCACCGGTCCCGGCGACGCGAGCACCACGCTGATCGCGGTGGACCCGGCCCGGCCGGCGGACTTCGCGGTGCGGGCCGTCGTCGGCGCAACGGCCCCCGGGCTGGCCGGCGCGGCGCCGGTGACCGTCCGCGGCGGTGCGGGGTTCTTCGTGAAGCCGGCGAACGGGCGGGACGCGCTGGTCGCCGTCCGGCTGCCGTCGGGGCGCTGGCTGCAGGTGTCGGGCTCGCGGCCGGAGGCCGAGCTGCTCGCCGTCGCGAACGGCGTCCAGCTCGACCCGGCACCCGACTACCGCTGGCTCGGGCGGGCTACCAGTTGACCATCGGGAACCAGATGATCCCCAGCCTGCCGAGCACCCGGACGTCCCAGTAGAGCAGCGTGAACGTGCCGCCGACGAGCAGGGCCGCGCCGGTGACGGCCGCGACCCGCGCGGGTTTCGCGGCCAGCCAGCGCTGCACGCGGCCGCCCGTGGCGTAGGTGAGGACCAGGAACAGCACCGCCATGACGACGATGTTGCCGAGCGACTGCAGCGCGAACGCGGCGGCGCCGTAGAGCACGTCGTGCTGTTCGGCGGCGCTGCGGAACATGATCCGGAAGAGCGGGTACGGCCGCCCGATGAGGAACCCGCCGATGAGGGCGCCCATCAGCACGAGCGGGGCGGCGGGGTGACGGCGGGTGAAGCCGGCGAAGGGGTTCCGGACGAGGCCGAGCGCGATCAGGCCCATCAGCAGGAAGACCAGGCCGACGACCCCGAAGGCGACCATGGACTGGATGCCGCGCGGCGTGAGCCCGGTCGTCTTGGAGGTGTCGAACTGCGGCATGCGGGTGCCGACGAGCGCGACGATCACGCCGTAGCCGATCGACACGGTGAGCATGCCGACGGCGATCCAGCCGAGCGGCTTGAGCGCACTTCGCCTCCGGTCCGCCTGGTCGCCCACCAGCGGCGCGACGGCCCCGAAGGCGGCGATGTTGCAGGCGGTGAAGGAGCCCGCGAGCCCGGAGACGAACGCGAAGAGCGTCCCGGCGAGGACGCCGCTGATCGGGGTGGCTTTGGCGTCGTGGCCGAGGAGGTTGTTGGCGACGCTGTCGCCGATCACGGAGTCGACGAAGGGTGCCGACCAGATGGCGGTGAGCACGAACCCCGCCAGGATCGCTCCGACGGCGATCCGGGCGCGCCGGTGCGGGTAGGGCCCTTCGCCGAAGAAGGTGGCTCGAGGGTGTACCGGGAGTTGCTGTTCGACCGCCATCTACGCCTCCAGGGTGCGGGAATCCAGCCCCGTGAAGCGTTGCAGGATGCGGTGTTGAAACGCTTCGGCCGCCCGTGTGGGGTTCGGGGGCCGAACGGCCCAGTCGGCTTCCCCGGCGTGCTGAGTCCACACTGGACGCTGCGCCCCACGCGGCTACGGTGGGCGCATGACTTCCGAAACCGACCGGCTCGCCGCCGAGCGTTACGTCGTCCTCACCACGTTCCGGCGCGACGGGCGGGCCGTGCCGACCCCGATCTGGGTCGCCGGGCGGGGCGGTGAGCTCGTTTTCTGGTCGGTGCGCGAGGCCGGCAAGGTCAAGCGCATCCGCAACGGCGGCCGGGTCGAGGTGCAGGCCTGCGACGTCCGCGGGCGGAAGACGTACGGCACGAAGGTGCCCGGCCAGGCCCGGCTGCTCGACGCCGCCGACACCGAACAGGTCCGGCGCGCGATCGCCCGCAAGTACGGCATCGTCGGGCGCGTCACGATGTTCTTCTCGAAGCTGCGCGGGCCGGCGGACCGGACGGTCGGCATCGCGGTCAAGCTGGACGGCTGAAGCTGCGGAAACCGCGGCGCAGGTAGTTCGGCAGCGCGTTCGGGTGATCGAGGGTCGAGGTGTGCAGCCAGACGCGCCGGGTGCCGGGCAGCGCCCACGCGTCGGCGACGACGAGGGTGAGCGCGCAGCCGCCGAGTCCTTTGCCGACGAACTCGGGCACGAGCCCGAACGTGGTGATCTCGACGGCGTTCCCGGGCTGCGGCTCGAAATCCGCGGCCCCGGCGATCTCGCCGCGGTACTCGATCAGCCGGTATTCGCGGCCGGGCGCGGCGAGCCAGCGTGCCCATTCTTCGTCGCTGCGCGACGCGCTCGGCCACCGGTACGGCGTCCCGATCCGGACGTGCAGGTCGCGGATCAGTGGCCCGGGCCCGGTGGTCCGCAGCGCGACACCGTCGACGAGCGGAGCGGGGTTGAGCTGATCGACGGCGGTCATTTCGAGCTGGGTGACGATCTCCTCCACCCGCGGCAACCTACGACTCCCGGCGGCGCCTGTCAGCCGCTTTTCGGCGGCTGCCCGGTCAGCAGGGCCGCCGCGAGTGCGGCCGACTCGTGGTCCGGTCGGCGACTCTCCAGCAGGATCAGGTCGCCGGGGATGTGGTCCGCGCGGGATCTGCTGGTGGGCGGGCGAGCCGCGCCACTGCTGCCCGCGACGGCCCCCGCCGCCGACCACACAGACCCCCACCCTCTCCGGGGGGGGCGTCCCAAGTCCAGTCTACCGGCCCTGGCCTGCAAAAACGCCCGCTCCGGAAATCTGTGGACAACCTGACCCGATGTGGATAACTGCGCCTTCGCCCGGAACCTCTTCGGGCAGCACGGCCCGCGGCAACCTACGACTCCCGGCGGCCCCTGTCAGCCGCTTTTCGGCCTCAAGCGGCTCCGCGCAGGGCCGCCGCGAGCGCGGCCGAGTCGTGGTCCGGTCCGCACCCCTCCACCAGGATCAGGTCGCCGGGGATGTGGTCCGCGCGCAGCCGCAGGATCTCCCGGTATGCGGGCGAGGCGTACCACTCGCGCGCCGCGGCGAGGCTCGGGAATTCGATGAGCACGAGTCCGCCGGGCCAGTTGCCCTCCATGACCTGCACCGGAGCGCCGTGCACGAGGAACCGGCCGCCGTACGGGTCGAGCGTGGCCTGGATGCGTTCCAGGTATTCGAAAACCTCTTCGGGCAGCACGGCGGGCGGCTGCAGGTGGGCGACTCCGTAGGCGGTCATGGCGTTCCTTCCGTTGTCCCGCCCGAAGTCTGGCCCGCCGCGCGCACGGCGTCGATTACCCCGGAGGTAAGGTCGGCTGCCCGGCCAGCAGGCGCTCCACCAGCGCGGTGACGAGGTCGTGGCGCTGCTCGTCGGTGAACAGGTCCGGCAGCGTCAGCCGTTCCATGATCAGCCAGTTCAGCGCCAGCCACAGCAGGACGACCATCGTGCCGTCGCCGGGCAGACCCGATTTCTCGTGGTACCCGACGTTGAAGTCGACGTCCTCCCGGATGCGCCGGGTCAGCACGTCCCGCAGTTCGGGGCGGCGCGTGGCTTCGAGCCGCAGTTCCAGCAGCGCGAGGAACCCGGTCGGGAAGGCGGCCACGCGATCGACCAGCGCGTGCATCAGCTCGGTGACGCGCGCCCGGTCACGCGGCCCCTCGAGCCCGCCCGCGATGACGCCTTCGTCGACGAGCCGCTCGTAGACCCGCTCCCCCGCGTGCCGCAGGATCTCGTCGCGGCTGGCGAAGTAGTTGGACGCCGTGCCGACCGGGACGCCGGCCTGCTGGTCGACGGCGCGGAAGGTGAGCCCGCGCGCGCCTTCGCTGGCGAGGACCTCGATCGAGGCGTCGAGCAGGGCGGCCCGCCGCTCGGGGTTGCGTCGCACCATGTCGGCTCCCGACCTTGAACCACTTCGGCCAAAGTACTCCACGCGGAGTTGTTTCGACTGGCGCTTCCGCGCGGTGACCCCCGAACCGGCGGACCAGACCTGCGCTCGGCTAGGCCTGCGCGACCGCGGCGAGGGCTTCCGGCAGCGTGAAGGCGCCGGCGTAGAGCGCCTTGCCCACGATGGACCCCTCGACGCCGTCGGAGGCCAAGCCCGCCAGCGCGACGAGGTCCGCCACGCTCGACACCCCACCGGAGGCGATCACCGGCGCGTCGGTGCGGGCGACGACGTCGCGCAGCAGCTCCAGGTTGGGGCCGCGCAGGGTGCCGTCCTTGCTGACGTCGGTGACGACGTACCGGGACGCGCCGTCGCGGTCCAGGCGCTCCAGGACGTCCCAGAGGTCGCCGCCGTCGGAGGTCCAGCCGCGGGCCGAGAGCCGGTGGCCGGCCTCGGTGATCCGCACGTCGAGGCCGATCGCCACCCGGTCGCCGTACTCGCCGATGACCCGCGCGGTCCACTCCGGGTCCTCGAGCGCGGCGGTGCCGAGGTTGACCCGGCGGGCGCCGGTGTCCAGGGCGGCCTTCAGGGAGGCGTCGTCGCGGATGCCGCCGGAGAGCTCGACCTGCACGTCGAGCCGGCCGACGACCTCGGCGAGCAGCTCCCGGTTGCTGCCCTTGCCGAAGGCGGCGTCGAGGTCGACCAGGTGGATCCACTCGGCGCCGTCCCGCTGCCAGGCGAGCGCGGCCTCGAGCGGGCTGCCGTAGGAGCTCTCGGTGCCGGCCTCGCCCTGGACGAGTCGCACGGCCTGGCCATCGGCCACATCAACGGCGGGAAGCAGCGTGAAAGTCACGCGGGTAACTCTAGGGCGGGGCCCCGGATCACCCGGTCAGAGGGTCGCCAGCCAGTTGCGCAGCAGCTGCGCCCCGGCGTCGCCGGACTTCTCCGGGTGGAACTGCGTCGCCCACAGCGGCCCGTTCTCCACCGCGGCGACGAAGTCCTCGCCGTGGTTCGCCCAGGTGACCTTGGGCTCCTGGCCGATGCCCGATTCGAGCTCCCACTTGCGCGCGGCGTAGGAGTGCACGAAGTAGAACCGCTCGTCGGGGTCGAGGCCGGCGAACAGCTGCGAGTCCGCGGGCGCGCGCACGGTGTTCCAGCCCATGTGCGGCAGGACGTCGGCGTGCAGCCGGTCGACGACGCCGGGCCACTCCCCCGTGCCTTCGGTCTCCTCGCCGTGCTCGACGCCGCGGGCGAAGAGGATCTGCATGCCGACGCAGATGCCGAGGACCGGACGGCCGCCGGCCAGGCGCTTGCCGATGATCCGGTGCCCGTGCACGTCCAGCAGGCCCGCCATGCAGGCGGAGTACGCGCCGACGCCGGGCACGACGAGGCCGTCGGCTTCGACGGCGGCATGCGGGTCGGCGGTGACCTCGACGTCGGCCCCGGCGCGCGCCACAGCGCGTTCGGCGGAGCGGAGGTTGCCGGAACCGTAGTCGAGGATCACCACACGAGACACGCCACCCAGCGTAGCCGTCGCGCTCAGCGGCGCTCGAACGAATAGACGTCCGTCACCGTGTTGCAGGGTGACGGCGGCACGACCTCGACGCGCAGCACCCCGGCGTCGTAGTCGACGCCTTCCGGGGTGAAGGTGCCGGTGCAGGTGCTGACCAGCGGCACCTGGCCGATCTCGTGCACCCGCGCGGTGACGTCGCGGCCGGTCAGCGGGTGCGCGAGGTCGATCTGCAGCAGCTGCAGGTTCGTCGGGTACAGGTCGTTGTACGGATCGCTGGTCGCGCAGATCAGCCGCGTCGCGCCGGCGAAGTCGCAGCCCTGGGCACTGCGGATGTGGTGGTCGAGGTGGATGCGGGCGGCGACGGGGAGGTCGCCGGCCGCCTTCGGGCCGCGCGGGTTCAAAAACGGTGTCGGGGAGACGTAGAGCCGGTCGATCTCGCCGAGCGGCCCCGAGACCAGCCACTGCCCGTCCGGGGTGACCGCGACCTGCGCGTTCGCGTTGGCGGCCGGCTCGTCGGCCTGCAGCGGGTGGACGAACTCCGTCGCCGTCCCGTCGGGCCGGGTGACCAGGTACATCTTCGTCGTCGGCGTCGGGGTGCGCGTGTCCTGGTAGACGTCGAAAACGTAGCCGCGCAGCGAGTCGGGGTCGCCGACGTGGCCCCAGCCCTCGTCCTTCAGCGGCTGCGGGATGGTGGCGCCGTTGCGGTAGACGATCTCGGGCGGGCGCCCCGGCAGCCGGAGGGTGGTGAGGCCCTCACCGCTGATCCGGTTCTCGGCGGTGGTGTGGCCGACCTGCTGCCAGCGGGTGCCGTGCGCGGCGGCGACGCCGGTGACGGCGAGCAGGGTGGCGGTGGTGAGGGCGAGCAGACTTGCCGTCCGCAATGCGCGCATGTGCGCTCCTCGGGAGTTGAGGCCTTGGCGGCGGCGACGCCATCCTGCCACAGAGCGGACCCCACCCGGAAAAAACTTGAAGAAACCCCGTTTGACCGTCCCGCTCGCCGGGTATCACTTCACCCGATCGTGTGCGCCGGGCCGCCACGACCGGACGCCAGGGAGGCGAAGATGGCCGAGGACGATCTGCTGTCCCAGATGCTCCACGCCTGGCGTGACGACATCGAGAGCGTCCCGTTCCCGCAGTTCGGCGAGCTGCTGATCCCCCGGCAGCAGACCCGGTCGCGGCACACGCCGGCGCCGTCTGCTGCGTGCGTGACGAACGCCACGCGGAGGACAGACGCCTGACTGTGGTTTCCTGCGGGGGCCGCATCGACGCGTCCCCCGGGAGCCCTCATGAGCAGCCGCACCCCTGACCCGCACGACTTTCTCGACCTCGACGCCGGGCTCGCCGAAGAGGAACGCGCCATCCGCGACGCCGTCCGCGCGTACGCGAAGGACCACCTGCTCGACCACGTCGCCGACTGGTACGAAACCGGCGCCCTGCCCGCCGCGGAACTGGCGAAGAGCTTCGGCTCGCTCGGCCTGCTCGGCATGCACCTGGAGGGTTACGGCTGCGCCGGCACCAGCGCCGTCGCGTACGGCATCGCGTGCCGCGAACTGGAAGCCGTCGACTCCGGGCTCCGCAGCTTCGTCTCGGTGCAGGGGTCGCTGGCGATGTACGCGATCCACAAGTGGGGCAGCGAGGAGCAGCGGCAGGAGTGGCTGCCGCGGATGGCCACGGGCGAGGCGCTCGGCTGCTTCGGCCTGACCGAGCCGGACGCGGGCAGCGACCCGGGCTCGATGCGCACGCGGGCGGTGCGCGACGGCTCCGACTGGGTGCTGTCGGGCACGAAGATGTGGATCACCAACGGAACCGTCGCCGACGTCGCGGTCGTCTGGGCGCAGACCGACGACGGGATCCGCGGTTTCGTCGTCCCGACGTCGACGCCGGGATTCACCGCGAACGAGGTCAAGCACAAGCTGTCGCTGCGGGCGTCGCTGACCGCGGAGCTGGTGCTCGACGGCGTCCGGCTGCCGGCCTCGGCGGCGTTCCCCGAGGTCCGCGGGCTGCGCGGGCCGTTGTCCTGCCTGAACGAAGCGCGCTACGGGATCCTGTTCGGCGTCGTCGGCGCGGCGCGCGCGTGCTACGAAGCCGCGTTGGAGTACACGCTGGCGCGGTCGCAGTTCGGGAAGCCCCTCGCCGGGTTCCAGCTGACCCAGCGCAAGCTGGCCGACCTGCTCGTCGAGGTCAACCGCGCCGGGCTGGTGGCGCTGCAGATCGGGCGGCTGAAGGACGCCGGTTCGCTGCACCACAACCACGTCAGCTTCGGCAAGATGGCGAACGTGCGGTCGGCGCTGGAGGTGGCCCGCACGGCGCGGTCGATGCTCGGCGCGAACGGGATTTCCCTGGAGTACCCGGTGATGCGGCACATGGCGAACCTCGAAACGGTGCTGACCTACGAAGGCACCGAGGAGATGCACGCGCTGTCGCTCGGCCAGGCGGTCACGGGGCTCGCGGCGTTCCGCTGACCGGTTTTTGTCGGTGGTGGCCGCTAGCTTCTCCACCATGACTTTCTCCGACTTCGAAACCGTGGTGGAGCTGCGGCGCTACACCCTGCACCCCGGCCGGCGCGACGAGCTGATCGAGCTGTTCGAGCGCGAGTTCGTCGAGCCGCAGGAAGCCGCGGGCGCGCACCTGTTCGGCTTGTTTCGCGCGCCGTCGGCGCCGGACGAGTTCGTGTGGCTGCGCGGCTTCCGCTCGATGGAGGCCCGCAAGAAAGCGCTGGAGGAGTTCTACTTCGGGCCGGCGTGGCAGGAGCACCGCGCGGCGGCGAACGCGACGATGATCGACTCCGACAACGTGCTCCTGCTGCGCCCGGTCCGCCGTGGCCTGGCCGCGCCACCCCCGGGCACGGGTCTGCACGTGACCGTGTCGGCAACGGCATCCCCACCGGAGTCGGCGTTCGCGGCGTTCGAAACGGAGCCGTCCCCGAACAACTTCCCCCGCCTGCCGGTGCGCACGGACGGCCCGTTCTCGGTGTGGTTCAGCCGGGAGCCGTCGCCGTCGTCACTCGAGCTCGTCCCGACGTCACGGTCACTGATCCGCTGAGAGGAGCCCGATGAGCCCTTCGGGGTAGAGGATCCGGCGTCCCTCCCGGAACTCGGCGAGGTCGACCCACCGCGCGGTGGCGGGATCGTCGAGGATCTTCATGGCGTCCACGCCGTACCGATCGGGGTCGGCGAACTCGGCTTCGTAGATGAAGGCGATCTCGTGGCCGGGGTTGCCGCGCCAGTCGAAGACGTTCTCGAGGACGCCTCTGAGTTCCCCCACCTTGATCTCGGCGTCGAGTTCCTCGCGGAACTCGCGTTCGAGAGCGTCCTTGCTGTGCTCACCGAACTCGATGCCCCCGCCGAGAGGCCGGTGGAAGGTCTCGCCCTTGACGTCGTCGCGTGCTTCGAAAACGAGGATCTGCTCCCGCCGCCGGATCAGGCCGAGCGCGATCGGCCGAATGCTGGACCCCATGCCGGCCACGCTATCGGGCCGACGCCGCCAAAGCAGGACCCAGGCAAGCCAGCCGGCACCGGCCGCCGCGAGCACTCCGGCGGCAAGCCACGCCCACCCGACACCGAACTCCCCGGCCACAGCGACCACCGTGATTCCCACGGCGGGCACCGCCCAGGGCGAAACCCCCATCACCACCGCCTTCCACGCTGTCGACTCGGCCTGAATGCTGACCTACCATGGTCGGATCCTGGAGGGCGGGGTGAGGCTCATGCGCGGACTTCGGCTCGTGCTCGGCGTCCTCTCCGTGCAGGCGCTGCTCGGACAGGACATCCCCTCGCCACGCACACCCGCGCGGACCACCCGCCGCTCGGGCGGCCGGTGCGACCGGCCCGGCTGTGGCGGTGCGCTTCGGGCCGACAAGGACGGCGACGTCGTCTGCCTGCGATGCGGGTTGCCACCGGTCGGCGGGTCGGGTCGCCGTAAGTGACGACACCATCACTGACCGAAGGAGCACTCGCGGTCGGCAACCGGATCGGCCGCTATTTCGGCGTTGTCAGCATGCTCCCCGCACTTTTCCTCGTCCTGTGGTCCGCGGCGTTGATCGCCAGCGGCGCATGGCACGGCCGGCCGCGACTCGATTCGCTCGGCGCCGCGTTCGGACAGCCGACGGTGGCGAAGGTGGCGTGGATTCTCCTCCTGAGCCTCGCGACCGGCCTCTTCCTCCACCCGCTCCAGTTCGCGATGACCCAGGTGCTCGAGGGGTATTGGGGACCTTCGCGGATCGGCCGGATCCTGACGGGCATGCGGATCGACCGGTACCGGGAGAAGCAGCGCGAGCTGGAGCATCGGCGAGTGACGATCGCCGATCAGCTGCGCGAACTCGTCGACGCACGACTCGAACTGGCTTGGGGTAGAGAAGAGTTCGAGTCTTGGGATGATGCGACCTACGAACAGAACCGCCGTCGCCTGCTGGCCTCCGAGCGCGGCGACGATCTCACCGCATGGCTCATCGCCGACGAAACCCTCGGCCAAGCCGCTGAACGGTATCCCGATCCGACAAGGCTCATGCCGACGCGGCTGGGCAACGCACTGCGCAGGGAGGAGGATCGGGCCGGTCGTCAGTACGGAATCGACGCGGTCATCACGGCCCCGCACTTCGCCCTGCTCGCGGACGACAAGCACATCGCGTACCTCCGCGATTCTCGCCAGCAGCTCGACACGTCGGTTCGGTTGAGCGTGGTCTCGGCCATTGCCACCGTCGAGACCGTCGCGTGCCTGGTTACGGACGGCTGGTGGTTGTTCCTGGGGTTGGCCACCTATGCGCTGACCTACCTCGCGTACCGCGCTTCCGTTGCGGCGGCTGACGAATACACGACCGCGTTACGCACTCTGATCGACTTGAACCGCTTCAAGTTCTACGAGGGTCTTCATTTGCGCAAGCCGCCGAACTCCCGCGAAGAACGCCGGAACAACGCCAAGCTCATGGCCCTGCTGAGAGGAGAGGCCGAAGACATCCGCTACGACCACCCCGCCGCGGGGCCTCCGCCGCCCCCAGCCGCTCCTGCTAATCCCCCAGGAAATCTCTGATCGACAACCCCAGCGACCCGGCATCAAGCCCGTGCGCCAGATCGTGGTCCGCGATCCCGCCGTAAGTCCGCACCTCCACATCCCGCCGCACCCCCGACGACCGCAGCCGGTGCGGTACATCGGCCAGTGCCTCCGCGACGCAATACGCCGACGTTCCCGCCAAGTACGGCTCAACGAGAACCACCGAAGGCGACGCCGAAAGGACCGCCGACCGCAAACCGGCCGCATCGAAGGGCCGGATCGTCGACGCGTACAACACCGTGACGTCCAGTCCGGAACACGCGCGCAGCACCCGATCCAATACCGGCCCCACCGCCACGACCACACCGGACGAACCCGAACGCAGCCGGGTGAAGCCCACGCCGAGGTGGGGGGAAGCGTTTTCCTGCGCCGACAACCGCAGGTACACGCGCCCGTCTCCGGGGATCGATTCCAGCAGCAGGCGGCGGGCCTCCTCCGGGTGGCCCGGCACGTGGATCGTCCAGCCCGGCAGCGAATCGATCAAGGCCACGTCGGCCGGCGACTGGTGGGTGCGGCCCGCCGTCGGCATGTCGTACGACGCTCCCCACGACACCAGGACGCCGCCCACCTCCTGGTGGGAAAAGTCCAGCTTGATCTGCTCGAACCCGCGCTCCACCAGGAACGGCGGGAACGTGTGCACGATCGGCCGCAGCCCGGCCAGCGCCAGGCCGGCGCCCGTGCTGACCAGCAGCTGTTCGCGGATGCCGACGTTGATCACCCGGTCGGGGTGCCGCCGGGCCGCGCCGGCGAGCTGGGCCGCCGAGATGTCGGCCAGCACGACCGCGACGTCCGGGTCGGCGTCGACGATCCGTTCGGTGGTGGCGAGGAATTCTTCACGCATCGAGAGCACGGTCAGCCCTTCGGTTCGACGACGGCGACCACGGCCAGCGGCCGGCCGGGGTGGGCGGTGGTGAAGGCGTCGTACAGCGCGTCGTGGTCGCGGCCGGACACCGTGCGCGTCTCCCAGCCTTCGACGGCGAAGCGGCGCGCGATGCCGCCCGGCCAGCCGCGTGTCGACGACTGGTTGTCGATCACCACCGCCGTCAGGTTTTCGAGGCCTTCGCGCGCCGCGACGACGATCGCTTCGTGGTTCGAACCTTCGTCCAGCTCGGCGTCGCCGGCCAGCGTCACGACCTTCGCGCGCGTCAGGCCGCGGGCGCGCAGGCCGAGCGCGGTGCCGAACGCGATCGGCAGGCCGTGGCCGAGCGACCCGCTGGAGATTTCGACGCCGGGGATGCGGCGCCGGTCGGGGTGGTGGCCCAGCCGCGACCCCGGGCCGGACCACGTCGCCAGCTCCTCCTCGGCGATGAAGCCTTTCGCGGTGAGCACGGCGTAGTACGCCATCGGCCCGTGCCCCTTGGACAGCAGGAACCGGTCGCGGCCGGGCTCGCGGAAGTTCTCGGGCGTGACGTCCAGCACGCGGTCGTAGAGGACCCACAGGACGTCCAAAGTGGACTCCGCGGCGGCGCTGTGCTTTTCGTCGCCGGTCATCAGCGCGATCAGCCGGGGCAAGCCGGCGTAGCCGGGTTCGGTCACAGTGGTCATGACCCGACGATGCAACCTCGACTAAACTCGAAGTCAAGGATAGCCTGACCTGGTGACCAGGCTCGCTGAACATCTCAGCATCGGACAGGTGGCGGAACGCAGCGGGGTGCCGCACACGGCACTGCGATTCTACGAGGAGAAGGGGCTGATCAGCTCGGAGCGCTCGGCGGGCAACCAGCGCCGCTACGCGCGCTCGGTGCTGCGCCGGATCGCGTTCATCCGCGCCGCGCAACGGGTCGGGCTTTCGCTCGAGGACATCAGCACGGCGCTGGCGACGCTGCCGGTGGACCACGCGCCGACGAAGACCGACTGGGCACGCCTGTCCCGCGACTGGCAGCGGGAGCTCGACGCGCGGATCGACGCCCTGCAACGGCTCCGCGACCGCCTCACCGGCTGCGTCGGCTGCGGCTGCCTGTCCCTGCGCAGCTGCGCGCTGTACAACAACGACGACGAGCTGGCCCGCTTCGGCCCGGGCGCGAGCAAACTGCGTCCCGCGGTCGAGGGCGGCATCTGAACTGCTTGCGCCCGGCGCGATGCTGGAACGGCGATGAACGAAAAGCAGCTGATCCACCTCTCGAAGCGGCTGGCGCGGCACCTGCGTCACGACCCCGCCGCGCTCGGCCTGACGCTCGCCCCCGGCGGCTGGGTGCCGGTCGACGCCCTCGTGCGCGCCCTCTCGATCACCCGCGGCGAGCTCGAGGAAGTGGTCGAGAAGAACAACAAGCGCCGGTTCGCGTTCGACGAAACGGGCACGCGCATCCGCGCGAGCCAGGGGCACAGCGTGGAGGTCGACCTCGACCTGCCGGACGCGACACCACCGGACGTGCTCTACCACGGCACGGTGGCGACCCACCTCGACGCGATCTTCCGCGAAGGCCTGCGCCCGATGAACCGCCACGCGGTCCACCTCTCGGCGACGGTCGAGACGGCTCGGACGGTGGGTGCCCGCCGCGGCAAGCCGGTGATCCTCCGGGTCGACGCCGCCGCGATGACCAAGGCGGGTCACGCGTTCCAGGTGAGTGCCAACGGAGTCTGGCTGACGTCGGCGGTGCCGCCGGAGTACCTGACGTTCACCGGCTGACCGGCGCCCGCGCGTTCCCGGACGGCCGGCCCGGCGGTCAGAGGGCGGCGAGCGGGGTGGGGGTTCGGCGGCGCGGGCGGCCCAGCAGGCGGCGGCCCACGTCCAGGAGTTCCGTTCGCAGCTCTTCGTCACCCAGGCCCGCCAGGTCCGGCGAGCCGCCGGCCATCGCGATGCCCGTCAACGTCACCAAGGCGTTGACCCGGGCCGTCGTGTCCGGGTCCGGGCCCGACAGGATGCCGAGCAGCACCCGGCCGAAGCCCTCCATGCCGCCGTGGGCCGACTTCTCGATCGCGCGGGCGATGCCCGGGTCGCTCGAAAACAGCGCCACCAGCGCCCGGTGGCGGATCACCAGGTCGACGAACCCCTCCAGCAGCAGGTCCACCTGCGCGCCCCGGCGCTTCTGGGCCGCCGCGCGCCGGACGAGCTCGTCCAGGTCGCGCACGCCCGGCTCGGCGACCGCCTCGGTGATCTCCGCCTTCGTCTTGAAGTGGTAGTACACGGCCGCCTTGGTGATGCCCAGCGCGTCGGCGATCATCTGCAGCGACGTGCCCTCGACCCCGTGTTCGGTGAACAGGCGCAGCGCGGTCTGCAGCAGTCGGGTCCGGGTGTCCTCGGCCGGGCCGGCGGTCATTCTTCCTCCTCAGCAGCCGTCGGAGCCTACGTCACCCCCTGTCGATCGGCAAACCGCCTTACTAGCCGACCGGCAAGGGATAAACCTTGCTGTTCGGCAAGTCACATACTTGCCGATCGGCTTGGAGTCGCCCTTGCCGATCGGCTAGCTTGGGGAACGACCCTATGGAGTGAACCGACCCCGTTCGGGCGAAACGGAGCTGACTCGTGGCGACCTTCCTGTACCGGCTCGGCCGGTTTTCCTTCCGGCGCAGAGCGCTGGTCGCGGCCGTCTGGGCGGCGGTCCTGGTGGCGCTGGGCCTGGGCGCGCTGACGCTGTCGGGCCAGCTGTCGAACTCGGTGACGATCCCCGGCACCGAGTCGCAGCGGGCGATCGACCAGCTCACCGAGAAGTTCCCGCAGGCCAACGCGGGTGGCGCCACCGCGCGGGTGATCATCGAGGCCCCCGCCGGCACCACGGTGACCGACGCCAAAGGCAAGGCCGCCGTCGAAGCGCTGGCCGGTCGCCTGAAGACGGCGCCGAAGGTCGCCGCCGTGGTCGACCCCTTCCAGGCACGGTCGATCTCCCCCGATCAGCGCGTCGCGCTCGCCCAGGTCAGTTACGGAGCGAAGGCGTACGAGCTGACCGACGAGGACCGTCAGGCGCTGCTCGACACCGCGGACGCCGCCCGCGCCGCCGGGTTCACCGTCGAGTTCGGCGGCGACGCCGTGCAGGGCGTGCCCGCGACCGGCGCCACCGAAGGCCTGGGCGTCGCGGTCGCCGCCGTCGTGCTGGTCATCACGTTCGGTTCGCTGCTCGCGGCCGGCATCCCGCTGCTCACCGCGCTGATCGGCGTCGGCACCGGGATGGCGGGCATCTTCCTCGCCTCCGGGTTCCTCGAGCTGAACTCGAACACGCCGATCCTGGCGCTGATGATCGGCCTGGCCGTCGGCATCGACTACGCGCTGTTCATCGTTTCGCGGTACCGCCACGAACTGGGCATCGGCCGCGACCCCGAAGAAGCCGCGGGCCGCGCCGCGGGCACCGCCGGATCCGCCGTGGTCTTCGCCGGGCTGACCGTGATCATCGCGCTGGCCGGCCTGACCGTGATCGGCATCCCGTTCCTCGGCCAGATGGGCGTCGCCGCCGCGGTGACCGTCGCGATCGCCGTGCTCATCGCGCTGACGCTGCTGCCCGCGATCCTCGGCTTCGCCGGGTCCCGCGTCGCCGGCGGCCGCATCCGGCTGCGCCGCAAGCCGGTCGAAACGACGCACGGGGAGCGCTGGGCGCGGTTCGTCGGCCGGCACCGGATCCCGGTGCTGCTCGTCGCGCTGGCCGGGATGGCCGTCGTGGCGCTGCCCGCGCTGAGCATGCAGCTCGGCCTGCCCAACGACAGCACGGCGGCCCCGGAGTCGACGCAGCGCAAGGCGTACGAGATCGCCAGCCGCAGCTTCGGCGAAGGCTCGAACGGGCCGCTGCTGGTCGTCGTCGACGTCTCGCAGACCGCCGACCGCCAGGCCGCGCTCGGCCAGGCCGCGGCCGACATCCAGAAGCTGCCCGACGTCGCCGCCGTCACTCCGCCGCGGGTCAACCAGGCGGGTGACACGGCGTTGCTGACGGTGATCCCGAAGAGCGGGCCGAGCAGCACGCAGACCGAGGACCTGGTGGCCGCGATCCGCGCGGAGTCCGGCAAGCTGGACGCGAAGCTGGCCGTCACCGGCCAGACGGCGGCGAACATCGACGTCTCCGAGAAGCTGTCGGACGCGATGCTGCCGTACCTGGCGCTGATCGTCGGGCTGGCGTTCGTGCTGCTGATGCTGGTGTTCCGCTCGGTGGTGGTGCCGCTGAAGGCGACGATCGGCTTCCTCGGCTCGGTCGCGGCGACGTTCGGCGCGGTGGTCGCGGTGTTCCAGTGGGGCTGGCTGACGGATCTGCTCGGTGTTTCCTCGACCGGCCCGATCATGAGCATGCTGCCGATCCTGCTGATCGGCGTGCTGTTCGGGCTGGCGATGGACTACCAGGTGTTCCTGGTGACGCGGATGCGCGAGGAGCACGTGCACGGCGCGGAGCCGCAGGAAGCGATGGTCACGGGCTTCCGCCACGGCGCCCGCGTGGTGGTCGCGGCGGCGCTGATCATGATCAGCGTGTTCGCCGGCTTCGTGCTGGCGGAGTCGTCGTTGATCCAGTCGATCGGCTTCGCGCTGGCGTTCGGCGTGCTGGTGGACGCGTTCGTGGTGCGCATGACGCTGGTGCCGGCGGTGATGTCCCTGCTGGGCCGCGGCGCGTGGTGGCTGCCGAAGTGGCTGGACCGCGTGCTGCCGGATGTCGACGTGGAGGGCGAGAAGCTGACGAAGCAGCTGAACGACGCCCCTGGCGACGACGGGCGGGAACTGGTCGGCGCGAGCCGCTGACCGGAAACGGCGAAGGCCCCCTCACCCGAGGGGGCCTTCGCCGTCTCTCAGCTGGAAAACCAGAAGATCGCGCCGCCGATGGCGAGGGCTGCCGCCACCCCCAGGACCACCGCCATGAACTTCGCCGTCTTCCAGGTCGAGTACACCCCGCCCAGCAGGAAACCGCCCAGGGCCAGCAGCAGTACGCCGACGACTCCGTTGCTCACAGCACGCCCTTCGTCGACGGGATGCCGCCCGCCCTCGGGTCCGGTTCGGTGGCCGCGCGGAGGGCCCTCGCCACCGCCTTGTACTCCGCCTCCGCGATGTGGTGCGGGTCGCGGCCGTGGATCACCCGCACGTGCAAGGCGATCTGCGCGTGGAACGCCAGCGAGTCGAACACGTGGCGCGTCAGCACGAACGGGTAGTTGCCGCCGATCGTGAAGGTGTTGAACTGCTCCGGCTCGCCCACGTGCACGCAGTACGGCCGCCCCGATACGTCGATCGCCGCGTGGGCCAGTGTCTCGTCCATCGGGATCCACGCGTCGCCGAAGCGGCGGATTCCCCTCTTGTCGCCCAGAGCTTGGCGGATCGCCTGGCCCAGGACGATCGCCGTGTCCTCGACCGTGTGGTGGGCGTCGATGTGGACGTCGCCGGTGGCCTCGACCTTCAGGTCCAGCGAGCCGTGGACGCCGAACGCCGTCAGCATGTGGTCGTAGAACGGGACGCCGGTCGCAATCTCCACCTCGCCCGTTCCGTCGAGGTCCAGCTGCACGGAGATCGAGGACTCCTTGGTGGTCCGTTCGACCTTGCCGATGCGGGTCATCGCGAGACTTCCTTACTCGCCTCGAGGAAGGCGTCGTTCTCTTCCGGGGTGCCGATGCTCACGCGCAGGTGACCGGGGATGCCCGGGTCGCGGATCAGCACCCCGCGGTCCAGATAGGACTGCCAAGCGTCCGACGGCGAGGAAAACCGTCCGAAGAGGACGAAGTTGGCGTCGCTGGGCACCGGGTCGTAACCCAGGCCCGCCAACGCTTCCACGACGCGATCACGCTCGGCCGCCAGCTTGTGCACACTGGCCAACGTGGCGTCCGCGTGCCGCAGGGCCGCCCGGGCCGCCGCCTGCGTCAGCCGCGAGAGGTGGTAGGGCAGGCGCACCAGCTGCAGCGCGTCGACCACCGCCGGCGCCGCCGCCAGGTAGCCGAGCCGGCCGCCCGCGAACGCGAACGCCTTGCTCATCGTGCGCGACACGATCAACGACGACGGGTACTCGGCCAGCAGCGAGACCGCGCTCGGCTGCGACGAAAACTCCGCGTACGCCTCGTCGACGACGACGATCCCGGTGGCCGCGTCGAGCAGGGAGCGCAGCTCGGCCAGCGGGATCGAGCCACCCGTGGGGTTGTTCGGGCTGGTCACGAACACGATGTCCGGCCGCCGCGAAGCGATGAGCGTGGCCGCCGCGGCCGTGTCCAGCGTGAAGTCTCCGCGGCGCGGCGTCGGCACCCACTCGGTGCGGGTGCCGGACGCGATGATCGGGTGCATCGAGTACGACGGCTCGAAGCCGAGCGCGCTGCGCCCCGGCCCGCCGAACGCCTGCAGGATCTGCTGCAGCACCTCGTTGGACCCGTTGGCCGCCCAGACGTTCGCCTCCGACAGCACCACCCGCGTCGACACGCTCAGGTAGTCGGCCAGGTCCTGGCGCAGCGCCACCGCGTCACGGTCCGGGTAGCGGTGCAGCTCGGCCGCCTCGAGACGGACCGCCTCGGCCACGTCCGCGACCAGCGACGGCGGCGGCGGGTACGGGTTCTCGTTGGTGTTGAGCCGGATCGGGACGTCCAGCTGCGGCGCACCGTAGGGCGACTTGCCGCGCAGGTCCTCCCGCAGCGGCAGCTGGTCCAGGGTGACCTCTTCGCCGATCGTCATCGGACCGCACCTCCGAACCGCGCCGTGACCGCCTCGCCGTGCGCGGGCAGGTCTTCGGCGTCAGCCAGCGCGACGACGCGGCCGGCGACCTCGCGCAACGCGTCCTCGGTGTAGTCCACGACGTGGATGCCCTTGAGGAAGCTCTGCACGGACAGGCCCGAGGAGTGGCGGGCGAACCCGCCGGTGGGCAGGACGTGGTTGGAGCCGGCGCAGTAGTCGCCGAGCGAGACCGGGGCGTACGCGCCGACGAAGATCGCGCCCGCGTTGCGGACCCGGGCCGCGACCGACCGCGCGTCCGCCGTCTGGATTTCCAGGTGTTCGGCGGCGTAGGCGTCGACGACGCGCAGTCCGTCGTCCACTGTGGACACCAGGATGATGCCGGACTGCTTGCCGGCCAGGGCTTCGGCGACCCGGGAACTGTGCTTGGTCGCCGCGACGCGGTTCACCAGCTCCTCGTCGACGGCGTCGGCCAGCTCGGTCGACGTCGTGACCAGGACGCTCGCGGCCAGGGGGTCGTGCTCGGCCTGGCTGATCAGGTCGGCGGCGACGTGCACCGGGTCGGCCGTCCCGTCGGCGAGGATGGCGATCTCGGTGGGGCCGGCTTCGGCGTCGATGCCGATCAGGCCGCGCAGGAGCCGTTTGGCCGCGGTGAGGTAGATGTTGCCCGGCCCGGTGACGATGTCGACCGGCGCGAGCTCGGCGCCGTCGGTGTCCGTGCCGCCGTACGCCAGCAGCGCGACGGCCTGCGCGCCGCCGGCCGCCCACACCTCGGCCACGCCGAGCAGCTCCGCCGCGGCGAGGATGGTCGGGTGCGGCAGGCCGTCGAAGGCGGCCTGCGGCGGCGAGCAGACGACCAGCGAGCCGACGCCGGCGATCTGCGCCGGGACGACGTTCATCACCACGGTCGAGGGGTACACGGCCAGCCCGCCCGGGGCGTACAGCCCGACCCGCTCGACCGGCACCCACTTCTCGGTCACCGTGCCGCCCTCGACGACGGTGGTCGTGACGTCGGTGCGGCGTTGCTCGGCGTGCACCTTCCGGGCGCGGGTGATCGACTCCTCGAGCGCGGCGCGCACGGCCGGGTCGAGCTCCGCCAGCGCGCGCGTCAACGCGGCCCGCGGCACGCGCACGGCCGCCGGGCGCACCTTGTCGAACTTCTCGGTGTACTCGAGGACGGCTTCGACACCGCGGTCGCGGACCGCCTCGACCACCGGGCGCACGTGGTGCAGCGCCGCGTCCACGTCGTATTCGGCGCGCGGGAGCGTGGCGCGCAGTTCGGCGGCGGTCGGGACCTGCCCGCGCAGGTCGGTGCGGTTCAGCATGCCCACCAGGGTACGAGGTCACACCGAACGGGTTTTCGGCGATACTCCCCGGTGACGGCCGATCCCAGCATGCAGGAGGCAGCGGTGGCGCGAATCGCGTTGTGCCAGGTCAACTCGGGTGACGATCCGGAGGCGAACCTGAAGCTGATTCGCTCCGGCGTCGAGGCCGCGGCGGCGGACGGCGCGCGGATCGTCGTGTTCCCCGAAGCGACCATGGCCCGCTTCGGCCGGCCGCTCGAACCGGTCGCCGAGCCGCTCGACGGTCCCTGGGCGGCCGCCGTGGCCGCGGTGGCCGCCGAGCACGACGTCGTGGTCGTGGCCGGGATGTTCACCCCGGCCGGCGACGGGCGCGTCCGCAACACGCTCCTCATCACCGGCGCCGGGCACCACCGCGGCTATGACAAGATCCACCTCTACGACGCGTTCGGGTTCGCCGAGTCCGACACGGTGGCGCCCGGTTCCACGGCGACGACGTTCGAGCTGGACGGCGTCGTCCACGGCGTCGCGACCTGCTACGACGTGCGGTTCCCGGAGCTGTTCCGCGCACTGGCCGACGACGGCGCCGACGTCGTGCTGCTGCCGACGTCGTGGGGCGCGGGCGCGGGCAAGCGCGAGCAGTGGGAGGTCCTGGTGCGGGCGCGGGCGCTGGATTCGGGCTGCTGGGTGCTGGGCTGCGGCCAGGCCGACCCCGCGGCGACGGGCCTCACGGTCAACCCGAAGGCGCCGACGGGCATCGGGTACTCGCTGGTGGCGGACGGCTTCGGCCGGGTGGTCGCTCAGGCGGGTCCCGCTCCCGAAACCCTCCTGGTGGACGTGGACCCGGCGGTCTCGGCCCAGGCGCGCGCAGCCACGGGAGCCCTGGCCAACCGACGGCTCTAGCTGTAAGCGCCCCAATGCGGCCTTGGTTGCGTCTGACGCACCGAAGGCCGCCTTGGGTGCGTCTCACGCACCGAAGGCCACATTGGGGCGCTTGGGGCCGGGGGTCAGCGGAGCAGGCCTTCGCGGATGGCGACGCGGACGAAGCCCGCGCGGCGGCGTTCGCCGGTCTTGTCGCGGATGCGGTCCAGGTACGAGCGGACCGTGCGGACGCTGATGTTCAGGATCTCCGCCACGTCGACGTCCCGCTCCCCCGCCGCCACCAGGCGCAGCACCTGCTTCTCGCGTTCCGACAGCACGATCTTCGGGCCCGCGTGCCGCTCCTCGCTGTCCTGGATGATCATCCCGGCCAGCGTCGGCGACACGTACGCGTTGTCGTCGGCGATCGTGCGGATCGCGCGCAGCAGCTCGTCGCCGTCGACGTCCTTCGACAGGAAGCCCTTCGCGCCCGCCTGCATCGCGCCGAGCACCTCCGGCTGTTCCGCGTGCGCGGACACCACCAGCACCTTGTGCCCCATCTGCCCCACCTCCAGGACCGCGGCCGCGTCCTGGACGCCGCGCAGCTTGAGGTCGAGCACGACGACGCTGCCCGCCGGCTGGTCCTGGACCGCGAACCGGGCCACCGAGTCGGCGACCGCGCCGAGCTCGATGTCCGCGGCCTCGGTCAGCACGCGGGTCAGGGCGTACCGGTAGAGCGGGTGGTCCTCGATGACCCCGACCGCGATGCGCCCGCTCATTTGCGGCCGCCGCGCCGGGGGCCCGCCTCGCCGATCAGGCCGCGGCGGATGGCCTCCTTGACCAGACCGGGCCGCCGCCGTTCGCCCGTCTTGTCGCGGATGCGGTCGAGGTAGCCGCGGACCGTCCGGACGCCGATGCCGAGGATCAGCGCGATGTCGACGTCCCGCTCCCCCGCCGCCACCAGCCGCAGCACCTGCTCCTCGCGCGGGGACAGCTCGGCTTCGGCCGACACGGCGGGCCGGTCGGCGTTGTCCTTCATGATCATCCCGGCGACCACCGCCGAGACGTACGCGCCGCCGTCGGCGACCGTCTTGATCGCGATCAGCAGTTCGTCCGCGTCGACGTCCTTCGAGAGGAACCCGCGGGCCCCGGCGGCGATCGCGCCGAGCACGACCTCCGGTTCGGCCTGCGCGGACACCACGAGCACGTGGTGCCCGAGCTCGCACACCTCCAGCACCGCCGCCGCCCCCGCGACGCCGGGCAGGCCCAGGTCGAGCAGGACCACGCTGCCCGGCGGCTGCCGGTGCACGTGGAACCGGGCGACCGAATCGACGACCGCACCCAGTTCGACGAAGTCGGCCTCGGCCAGCACCCGTTCGACGGAGACGCGGTACAGCGGGTGGTCTTCGATGACCGCGACCCGGACCCGCCCCTGGCCCAGCTCACCCTCGGTCGGACGCTCTTGTGTCATGTGCACGACTTTCACCCCGTTCCACCCGACGGAGCCGGCCGCCCGGCCGTGGCCGGGTCCAGCGCGGGGCCCGTCGGCACCAATGCCAGCAAACTACCTGCGATCGGCGGCTTGGCGACGCTTCCGTAGCCGAGCGAGGCCAGGGCCTGCGCGTTCACCACCGGGTACTTCCGGCCCGTGTCGGTCACCAGGTACGTGGTGACCGAACCGGCCTCGACGACGACGGCCCCTCCGGAAGGAGGGACGAAAACCTCGTCGGCCACCCGTGCTTCGGTCCGGGTGGCGACCTGGATGGCCCGGGCGCCGGCGGGAAGCGGGAATTCGGCCGAAACGAGCAGCCGGCTGCCCTGAACGCACAGCGCGACGGAGTTGCCGGTGATCGGCGCCTTGCCGGGGATGCGGTCGGGGTAGGCCGCCGGGTCGGCTCCGCCGGCGCGCGGCGCGGCGACCTTCGCGACGGCGGCGACGTCGGCCGCGCGGACCTCCACCGGCGCGGGCGGCCCGGCGTAGGCGGCGGCGTTGGCCGCCGTCGTCACCAGCAGGCTCGCCTCGGTCTGCCCGACCGGCTCGAGACCCTCGCGGCGGACCAGGTAGTACGACGTGGCCGCACCGGGCGCGGCCATGGCGTCGACGACGGCGAGGACTTCGCCGACCCGGGTGCCGCGGCCGCCCACCGCCGGTCCCGGGTCACCGGCGCCGTCGACCGGCAGCGCGGTCAGGTCGCGGCCGGCCGGGACGGTGTCGATCCACCGCGAGGACACCGCGATCGTCGGGTAGCTGTCGAACTGCAGCGCGGTCGCGGCCTCGTCGCTGAGCTGGTAGCGCCGTCCGCCGGCCAGCAGGAACCGGTCGCCCTGCGGCAGCCGCACGATCACACCCTGGTCCCGCGGCAGCTCGACGCCGGACGCCGGCGCGGCCAGCAGGACGGCGGTGCGCGGCTCGGCCGACGCGGGCGCGTCCTGGGTGGTCCGGCTGCAGCTCGTCCAGGGGACGGTCACGAGCGCCGGCGAGGACGGCAGCGAGTCGGGGGCGCCCGGGATGCCGATCTGGACGCCGCGGCCCGCCTTGCCGAGGTTTTCCGGCGACACCGACACGGTCGCGTCGCCGGTGCCGCCGGCCAGCAGGCGCGCGGAGGCGTAGTTGAGCACCGGGTGCAGCGCGCCGTCGGCGCCGAGCACGAACCGCGCGCCGGTGCCCTCCTCGACGATCACCTTGCCGCCGGCCAGCCAGTCCTTGCCGCCGGAGGGGTTCAGCAGCCCGATGATGCCGAAGACGGCGGTGACCAGGAGCGCGGCCACGACGCCGAGGACCGTGCCCAGCACGAGCCGGCGGCTGGGCGAGACGGGGTGGTTGGCGTCGGCGGCGACGAGCGCGGAAACCAGCCTGCGGCGGAGGAACTGGTACGCCTGGATCTGGTCCCGCTGCGTCCACACGCTGCTGTGCCCCCCGGCTGTGCGTCGACCTCCCGAGCGCCCGATGCTAGGCACCCGACCAAGGTGCGGCGAGGGTAATTTTTACGCCCACGCCCTATCCGGGCAGGCAGTAGCGTCGGAGGCCGGGGAAAGGGGAGCCCGTGTCCGTCGATACCGCCGTCCGCCCGGCACCGTCCCGGCCCGCGCCCGCACCGCTGCCGTGGCTGCTGCCGGTCCGGCCGCTGCAGGCGGCGCTGTGGGAGATCGCCGCCGTCGCCGTGCTGCTCGCGTGGCTGGCCGGCGGCGTCGCGCAGCCGCTGCGGATCGGCGTCAGCGTGCTCGCCGGGCTGGTGGTGCTGCTGACGTCGGTGCGCTTCGCCGGACGCCACCCGGCGGGCTGGGCGCTGACGTGGACGGCGTTCCGGTTGCGCCGTCACGACACGCGCCGCGACAGCCCGGACCCGCTGCTGTCGGTGGCGGGACCGGTGAAGGTCCGCCAGCACGTCGACCGCGCGGGCAACCGCTTCGGCGTCGCGGAGATCGACGGCGGGTGGAGCGCCCTGATCCGCCTGACACCGGGTCCGGGAGCGCCCGGGCCGCTGGTCGAGGCCTTGCGCGCGGCCTACGCGCGCGCGGACATCCGCTGGCGTCGGCGCAGCTGCTGACGTGGGCGATCCCGCGCGGCGACCAGGTGCTGCGGGTGCGCTGGCTGGCCGTGCGCTACCGGCCCGACCTGGCCCCGATCGCGGCACTGGCCCGGGGCGGCGGTGACCTGGGTGCGTTGCGGAGCACGGCGTCGGCGGCGTTGAGCCTCATGGGGGCGCTGGCCGAGGCGGGGTACCAGAGCACGGTGCTGGAAGCCGGGGAACTGGCGAAGGAGCTCCGGGTGGCGTTGGGCGTGCAGGGGCCGGCTACCGGGGCGCCCGAGGGCTGGCGGGCGTGGACCTGGGGCGACTCGGTGCAGGTGTGCTTCACGCCGCGTTCTTCGCGAGTCATCGATCCGGCCGTCCCGGGCGCGGCGTTCACGGCGACGTCGTACACGCTGACGCGGACGGCCGGTGGCAAGGAGAAGGCGGAAGTGACGATCCGGGTGGGGGCGCGGGCGGGTGCCCCGGTCCCGGTGCCGCCCGGCGTGGTCCCGCTGCACGGGCGGCACGGCGCCGGGGTGCGCCGCACGCTCCCCCTCGCCCTGGACGGGTGAGGTCAGTTCACGACGAACGTCCGGATGCTGCGGGCGGGCAACTGGGCGGCGAACGCCCCGTTCGCGATGGTGACGTCGGTGTAGCGGGCGAGGTTCGCGCTCTGGTTCGTCAGCCAGGTCTGCGCGGTCGCGGACCCGGTGTCCCGGATCGTGAACGCGAGGTCGGCCGCCGCGGTGTTCTTGTTCACGGCGACGACGACGATCCGGGTGCCGCTCTTGAACGCCGAGACGTAGACGTTCGCCTGCGGGTTCGCGGTCGCGGTGATCCGCTGGTAGCCGGGGCGCACCCACTTCGCGAAGTGCGCCATGCAGGCGCCGCGCTTGCTGAGCTGACCGTCTTCGCGCATCGGGCCGTACGAACGGCGGATGTACCACCACACGTAGGTCTGGAACCGGCCGTCGACCAGGGCGCGGTGGATGTGCTCGCCGACGTCGAGCGCCTGCGGCCAGAGGTCGGCCGAATCGGTGCTGTTGGGGTAGTAGACCTCGGTCATCCACAGTTCCTTGCCGGCGCCCTTCTGCTGGAAGAGCGGGTAGGGCAGGTCCGCGAACGAGGTGCCGTAGAGGTGCGTGCCGATGATGTCCACGTTCGCCAGTGCGGTGGGGTCGTTCAGGATCGGATCGGACATGTTCTTGCGGTACTGGAACGACTCGGGCGCGATCACCCGGGTGGTGAGCGAGCCGGCGTTCTCGCGCAGGAACCGGACGATCTCGGCGGCGGTCCACGCCGTCCACTGCTGCGCGTAGTCCGGCTCGTTCTGGACCGAGATCCCGTACAGGCTCACGCCGTTGTTCTGCATGAACGCGGTGAAGTCGTTCAGGTGCTGCGCATAGGCGCCGTACGAGCCGTACTTCAGCCGCTTGCCGCCGGAGAAGCTCTCGGTCATCGAGGCGGGCGGGTT
The DNA here is from genome assembly GCF_046548775.1 of Amycolatopsis sp. cmx-4-61. Lineage (NCBI taxonomy): Bacteria > Bacillati > Actinomycetota > Actinomycetes > Pseudonocardiales > Pseudonocardiaceae > Amycolatopsis > Amycolatopsis sp. cmx-4-61. Next base: position 319,482 of record NZ_JAEBEI010000005.1, read on the forward strand.
CCACGGCGAAGCGATGACCTTGGCCCCGAGCTCGCTCGCCCGCTTGGCCGTGGCGACCTCGCGGCTCCAGTTGGCGCGGTCCTCGTGGACGGGGATGCGCAGCACGGTGAACCCCAGCTGCCCGGTGCCGTTGCCGAACGCCGTCTCGCGCTGGGCGGCGGTGAGGTCGCTGATCCAGACGGTGTGGTTCATCCCGCCGAAACCCAGGATCGTCTGCTGCACGTTCGACGGCTCGACGACCACCGCGGTGGCCGCCGCGGCCGGTGTCGCGGCCGCCGCCAGCACCGGCAGGGCGGCGCCGGCCGCCAGCACGGTCCGCCGCTTCAGCAGCGGCGAGCTCTCGGACTGTTCCGGACGTGGTGACATGGCATCTCCCTGGAGTCGGCGGGCCACAGCCTGGGAGCGCTCCCAAATCAGTCTTAACAGTGTCCTCGCGGCACGGTCAATGAAACGTTCAGTCGAATGCGTCGACCGCCGGAAGACGCTCAGCCGCGGACGGCTTCGTACACCCCCGCGATCATCGCCACCACCGGGACCAGCGACAGCAGCACCAGGAACTCCGTCACGTCCAAGAGCCGTGACCAGTACGGCGACCGCAGGCCCCGCGCCACCCGCGTCGCGTACACCAGGCACACCACCGCCGCCACGACCACCGCGCACCCGGCCGCGAACACCGCCGTGCGGTCGCCCGAAGCCACGAGCCACACGCCGGCGCACACCAGTGCCGGGACGCCGAACCCGACCAGCACCAGCCGCTGCGCGCGGCCCGCGTACGACCGCGAGCGGAGGATCCACGCCAGGCCCAGCAGACCCGCCAGCCCCGCCTCCCACGGCCCGCCCGAGGACAGCACCACCGAGGCCGCCAGCACCACCAGGCCCAAGGCCACCAGCAGGCCCGTCAGGACCGCCTGCGCCCGGGACGTCCGGCCGATCATCTCCGTGCCCAGCGACGGCTGCTCGTCCGCGCGGAACGCCGCCATGTCGTCCGGCACCCGCGGCAGCGGCAGGCGGGCCAAGCGCAGCGCCAGCATCGGGGCCACCGCCGCCAGTGCCGTGCACAGCACCGCGACCACCCCGGCGGCCGACACCGCGGAAACACCGGCCAGCAGCACCACACCGGTCGTCAGCGCGCCGAAGCCCGCCGCGCCCGTGATCGCCACGAACCACGGCAGGCGGTCGGCCACCGAGACCGCCGCCAGGACGCCGTACACCGTCACGGCCGCGAACCCCGCGGCGAGCGGCCCCGCCGACAGCGAGAACAGCGGGTGCGGTGGCAGCACCGACATCCCCGCCAGCAGCGCCACCCCGACACCGGCCAGCGACCCGGCCGCGCCCGCTTCGGCGTCGCCGTACGCGCGGCTCAGCGCACCGCCGCCGAGCAGCAGCACCAACGCCAGGAGCCCGGTCCCGATCGGGGCCAGGACGCTGCCCGACGCCGCCGCCTGCACCAGCAGGCCGCCGGCCAGCAGCAGGACCACGGCCGCGAGCAGGCCGGACCGCCGCGCCACCGACGGGCTCCAGCCACCGGAAGTGTCGGCGACACTGGCGATCGAGTCGATGACGTCGTCGAACAGCAGCGGACCCCGCGGGCGCTCCCGCGGGGTCAGGTGCAGCACTTCGCCGTCGCGGATCTGGGCCGCTGCCACGCTTAGGCCCAAGGCCAGCGGGGCGCCGCCCAGCCTCGACAGCACCCAGCCCGGGTGGTCGGCCGACGCCTGGCCCGACGCCCCGGCCAGCCGGACCAGCTGCGGGACCAGCTCGGCGAACGTCGACTGCTGCGGCAGGGCGACGTCGACGCGGGCCCTCGGCGTGACCACCGTGACCCGCCGGGTCGTCCCCGTAAGAGAAGCCGTGCTCACGCCGCCTCGGGTCATCACGCGTCTTTCGCGGCCGCGATGACCGGGGCGAACTTGGCGCTCGACGCCTCGGCGAGCTTCTGCAGCCCGGCGTTCACCGCCTCCAGCACGATTTCCGACAGGTTGCGGGCGTCGTACTCGCGGATCGCGCGGGGGTCGATGTCGATCGAGGTGAAGCGGCCGTCGCCGCGGAGGGTGACGGTGACCTCGTTCTGCCGCGAGTGCGCCTTGACCTCCATCGCCTCGACCGTGCGCTGGATCCGCTGGACCTCTTCGGTCTGCTTGCGCACCTGTGCGAGCAGCTCGTCCATGTCCGGCACCGCGTACGGATCGGTCACTGTGCTTTCCCTTCGTGCTGGCGGACGTGGACGCTGGCCACGAACCGCTGGAAACCGGGTGAGAGCCGCCGCGCGGTCGCGGGCGCGGCCGTGCAGGCGAGCTCGAGCACCAGCCGGTCCGCCGGCACCGCGCCGGGGACCGTCAGGTGCACCTGGGTCTGGACCAGCTCGGTGCCCTCGCCGGTGCGCAGGCGCAGGAGCTGCATGACGGCGGGAGCGGCCGCATCGCCGACGTCGCGGCGGCTCAGCACCTCGAGCCCGGCCAGCGTCCGGGAAAGCCGTTCGACGGCTTCGGCCGCGATGGCGTCGATCGAGGCGTCGTCCGGCCGCTGCTGCACGCTGACGGTGATGTTCGGGACGAACTCGCCCGGGGCAGCGGCGTGCACGGCGACGAACACCGCACCGGAGTCGCCCGGGTCGACGGCGGTCCAGCCGTCCGGGATGACGAAGTCGAGGGGAAGGGTCATCACAGCCCCACGGCGGAAACGGCGTCGTTCCAGGCGGAGCCGACGGCGTCGGCCGCGTCCGAAGCCGCGTGGCCGACGGCGTCGACCGCCCCGCCGCCGTACTCGCCAATCGTGTGGCCGAGCTTCGGCAGGTCGATGTCGATCTTCGCGCCGACACCCAGGCCGAGGCCGAGTGCCGCGCCCGCCTTGAAGTTGACCTTGAGGTGCCCGGCGTCGTAGACGGCCTGGGCGTCCAGCTGCGCACCGAGCCCGTACTGCAGGGTGCCGTTCGCGCCGACACCGATGCCGGCGACGTCCGCGGCGACCTCGCCTTCGACCTTCCCGCCGACGAAGGCGTTCGCGTGCGCGCCGACGCCGTGGGCGCCGATCGTGCCGGCCGCGCTCACCTCGCCGCCGGCGAACACCGTGCCCTTGGCGTGGGCTTCGGCGACGCCCCACGCCTTCTTGGCTTCGGCTTCGCCGTGCAGCGCCGCGAGTTCCGCGTGCCCGGACGCGCCGGCGTCCCAGCCCTTCGACGTGATCTTCCCGTCGTACTCCGGGGAAAAGCCGTCCTGCTCGTGCTGGAACTTGTAGTAGGTGATCTCGGTGTTGCGGCCGATCTTGTTCTTCAGGCCCTCGGCTTCGGGCTGCCCGAACGGCGTGTCCGCCTTCTTCGGCGCGCGCGTGCCTTCGAGGCCGTCCCAGGTGAGCTTCTTCCAGCCGGAGTTGCCGAACCACGACGGCACGGTCCGCGGCCGCTTCCGGCCGTCCAGGGGTTCGCCGTTGAGCCAGTGCAGCGGCCCGCGGGCCCACTTGCCGAGCTCGTGCTCGAGCCGTCCGACGCCTTCGGGCGGGAACAGTTCGGCGAGCGCGTCGGAGAACTCGTCGACGACCTGGCGGGCCGCGGCGACGCTCTGCTCCCCGAGCTGGCGCGCGGCCTGGATGAACGCACCCACCGACGCGGAGTTCACCGCGCGGGCCTGCGCGGTCAGCTGGGCGGCGTAGGAGTCGAACTGCGCGAGCACCGAGCGGACGGCGGCTTCGGCGGACTGCACGAGCCGGGCCGCGGTGGCGAGCCGGTTCGCCTGGTCGCCGAGCTTGGCGGCCGTTTCGGCGAGTTCCTTGCCGAGGTCGCCCGCGGCCGTCGCGAACGCCGTGTAGGCGTCGCCGTCCCAGTCCGCGTGCAGGGTCTTCGCGGATTCCTCGATTTCGCGCGCCTTGCCGGAGACAGCCGACGCCCGGGTCGCGACCCGCTGCGAGGCGGCGCTCAGCGCGCCGGGGTCCCCGGTGACGCGCCGGTGGCACTCGACCAGCACACGCCGGTACCCGGACAGCACCGAGCTGACCACCCCGGACGCGTCGACGACCCCCGAGCCCGCCACCGGCTAGTTCCCGGCCGCGTCGTAGCCGACGTGCTGGCTGAAGTGCTTCCCGTTGTAGTCCAGCGCAATATCGAGGTCGAAGTCCTGCCCGCCCGGAGCCTCCACAGTGGACTCACCGGTGGTCAGGTCGGTGTGGATGACGACCTCGTCGGCGTGCCCGGCCGCGGGAGCGGGCACCGAAGGCACCGAGGGCGCCGGGACGGCAGGCGTCGCCACGGGGTGGTCGACGGCGATCCAGCTGTTGGCCGGGTTCAGCGGGGAGCCGTTGCCGGTCACCGCGGCGCCGCCGCTGGAACCGCCGCCGGTGGCGAGCGCGGGCGGGGTGTAGTCGGTGAACGAAGGCTGCTGCGGGATCCCCCCGCCGCTCCCGCCCGCCACCGCCTGCTGCCCCGACGGGCTCGCCACCGGCGGCGGGGTCTGCGGCGCGGTGACCGGGGTGCTCCCGATCGACGACTGTGATGTCGCGCCCGAACTGCCGGAGGAGTGGTGGAAGAGCTTCTCGATCTCGCCGATGACCTGCGCGAGGGTGGTGACCTGCTGGGCGAGGTCCACCGCGCCGAGCGCCTTGAGCAGCGCGCCGATCGACGTGATGAACGCCCGCAGCGACGCGCTCGTCGCGGTCGACAAAGCGACCGCGGCCCCGTAGGTCCACCAGTTCGACATCAGCGCGGCGACCGTGGGGTTCACCGCGGAAACCACCGCGCGGTAGGCCTCCTGCGCGGTCTTGATCAGCGTGCCGGAGACACCGAGGAGCTCGGCGCCCTTCTGGACGACGTCGATGATCTTCGTCAGCTGGCCGAGGGAGTCGCTGATCTTCTTCAGCGCCGACTCGCTCGCCGCACCCGACCAGATCCGGCCCAGCTGGTCGGCGGCCTTGGTCAGCTCGTTGTACATGCTCAGGAACTGCTCGGCCTTGCGGACGAGGTCGGTCACGTGCTTCGCGATCTGCTCCGGCTGACCGGTGACGATCTGCGGCAGGACGGTGATCGGCCCACCCGAAGACGCGGTCGCGTCCATCGCGCTGGAGTTCGGGAAAGTCAGCATCGGTCCTCACAGGGAGTTCGGGGGCGGACGATCAGACGACGGAAGCGGGCCGGTAGACGCTGACCCGCGCCAGCCCGCCGGTGCGGGCGTCGAGCAGCCCGTGGTTGTAGAGGCGCCCGCCGTCGCCGGCGACGCCGATGACCGGCTGGCGGTCGGAGAACCGCAGCGGCTCCACGACCACGACGTCCCCGCTGTGCACCCCGCCCGGCACGTCGGAGAAGGTGCGCGCGGTGCCCGCGTAGACCTCGATCAGCCCGACCCGCGCCTGGTTGTCGGCGTCGCCGGCGAGCCAGTCGTTGAAGTCGGCCACGCCGTGGAAGCGCGTGTCCGTGATCGGGTGGTCGCCGAGCCGGCCCAGCCGCGCGTCCCCCAGGTAGCGCAGCACGTTCCCGACCGATGACGGCTCGCCGTGGGCGCCCGCGCTGTCGTTGATGGCCAGGGTGGCGAGCTCGGACGCGTGCGAGTTGCCCCAGATCGACGACGCGGTGCCGCTCGGGGTGTGCCCGCCGCCGTAGCCCGAGGCGACGTCCTGGTCCGCCGCCTGGTAGGCGTCGGCGCTGGCCTTGACGAGCCCGTTGATCTGCTGCAGCAGCTGCAGCAAGGTGCGGACGGCGGTGATCTGGCCGGAGTGCAGGGCCGCGTTGGCCGCGGCGACCGCGCTGCCGAACGTGGCGAACGACATCGGCTGGACGACGAGCCGTTCCAGGTCGGCCACGGCGTTGATGCCGTGGGCGATGATGCCCCCGACGTTGCCCACGGCGGAGCGCATCGCCTCGGGCTCAGCCCGGTACTCGCCGGCCATGGGTCTCCTTCCGGGGGGTGTGCTCGGCCCGAGCGTAAGTTCGGCCCCGGAAGCGGGCGGACGGCAAAAGTACCCACCGCGCCGCGGCGGCTAGTGGCCAAAATACCGGTCAGAGCCGCCGCTACCCGCTGGAGCATTGCTGCATGAGCCTCACGCCCGAGCGCCCGTCCGAGATCGTGCTGCAGTCGCCGCCGATGCTCCCGAAGAGCTCGTCCGGCGGGATGGTCCAGCTCATGATGTTCCTGCCGATGATGCTCGGCATGGGCGCGATGTCGTTCGTCTACATCGGACGCGACGGCGGCGTGATGACGTGGATCTTCGGCGCCCTGTTCCTCTGCGCGATGGGCGGCATGGTCGTGATGTCGCTGGGCCGCGGCGGCATGGCGAAGAAGGCGCAGATCAACGACGAACGCCGGGACTACCAGCGGTACCTGTCCGGGCTGCGCGCCCAGGTCCGCGACATCGCCGACGGCCAGCGCGCGGCCATGATCGCCGTCCAGCCCGACCCGGCCGACCTGTGGGCCTACGTCGAAACCGGGAAGCTCTGGGACCGCCGCCGCAGTGAGCCGCAGTTCGCGCAGGTGCGCGCGGGCACCGGGCCGCAGCGGCTCGCGACGCCGTTGAAGGCGCCGCAGACCGTGCCGCTGGAGGACCTGGACCCGGTGTCCTCCACCAGCCTCAAGCACTTCATCCGCACCTACTCGACGGTCGACGGCCTGCCGGTGGCGCTGTCGCTGCGGTCGTTCGCCGCGGTCACGGTGGCCGGGCGGCGGCCCGACGTGCTCGGCCTGGTGCGGGCCCTGCTGTGCCAGCTCGTCACCTTCCACTCCCCCGCGGACCTGCGGATCGCGGTCTGCGTGTCGCCGGAGCGGCAGCACGACTGGGAATGGGCGAAGTGGCTGCCGCACGCCACCGCGGCCGGCGCGGCCGACGCCGTCGGTTCGCGGCGGCTGGCCGACGCCAGCGCGGCCGGGCTCGCCGAGCTGCTGGGCGCCGACCTCGGCGAACGGCCCGCGTTCAGCCGCCGCGCGGCCGCCGAACTCGACCTGCCCCACCTCGTGGTCGTCGTCGACGGGGGCAACGCCCACGGCGAGCCCCGGCTGATCGGCGCGGACGGCCGGCTCGGCGTCACGGTGCTCGAGGTCGGGCAGGAGCACCCGCGGGCGTCCTCGACCGAGAAGCTGCTGAGCCTGCACACCGCGCCGGAGTCCCTCGGCATGGTCGTCGGCGACGGCGGCGAGCAGCGGCTCGGCTTCCTGGGCCGCCCGGACGTCCTCGACCGGGGCGCCGCGGAAGCCCTCGCCCGGATGCTGACGCCGTTGCACACCCCGGCCGCGGTCGTCGGCGAGAAGCCGATGTCGTCGACGTTCGGGCTGGCCGGGCTGCTCGGCATCGGCGACCCGCGCGACACCGACACCGCCGTCACCTGGGCCCCGCGGGCGGCGCGCGACCGGCTGCGGATCCCGCTGGGCGTCAACCCGGAAGGCCGGCCGGTCGAACTGGACCTCAAGGAGTCGGCCGAGGGCGGGATGGGCCCGCACGGCCTGGTCATCGGCGCGACCGGGTCCGGCAAGAGCGAGCTGCTGCGGACGCTGGTGACGGCGCTGGCCGTGATGCACTCGTCGGAGACGCTCAACCTGGCGCTCATCGACTTCAAGGGCGGCGCGACCTTCGCCGGGATGACCGGGCTGCCGCACACCTGCGCGGTCATCACCAACCTGTCCGACGACCTCGCGCTCGTCGACCGGATGGCCGACGCGCTCAACGGCGAGCTGCTGCGGCGGCAGGAACTGCTGCACGCGGCCGGGAACTACGCGTCGGTGCGGGACTACGAGAAGGCCCGCGCGGACGGCGCGCCGCTGGACCCGCTGCCGTCGCTGCTGGTGATCATCGACGAGTTCAGCGAACTGCTGTCCTCGCGCCCGGAGTTCATCGACCTGTTCGTCGCGATCGGCCGGCTCGGGCGGTCGCTCGGCATCCACCTCCTGCTGGCGTCCCAACGACTCGAGGAGGGCCGGCTGCGCGGGCTCGACTCGCACCTGTCGTACCGGATCGGGCTGCGGACGTTCTCGGCCGCGGAAAGCCGGGCCGTGCTGGGTGTCGCGGACGCCTACCACCTGCCGCCGGTGCCGGGGTCGGCGTACCTGAAGTCCGACACCGAAACGCTGATCCGGCTCAAGGCCGCCTACGTCTCCGGCGAGCTGCCGCCGCGGAGCACGGTGGTGCGCGAGGACGGCCAGGAACTCGGCGTGCTGCCGTTTTCCCTGGCCCCGGTGGAAATCCCGGTGACTGTCGAGCCCTCGGAGGTTTCCCCGGCCCCTTCGGCCGAGGGCACCGGCGAGACGATCATCGGCGCGATGCTCTCGCGCCTGGAGGGCCGCGGCCCGGCCGCGCACCAGATCTGGCTGCCGCCGCTGGCCGAACCCCCGACGCTGGACCAGCTCCTGCCGCCGCTGGGCGAGGACGCCGCGCGCGGCCTGTGCCCGCTCGGCTGGGGCGGCAACGGGAAGCTGACGATCCCGGTCGCACTGGTGGACAAGCCGTTCGAGCAGCGCCGCGACCTGCTGTGGGCGGACTTCTCCGGCGCGGCCGGGCACGCGCTGATCGTCGGCGCGCCGCAGAGCGGGAAGTCGACGCTGATGAAGGACATCGCGGGCATGCTCGCGCTGACGCACACCCCGGCCGAAGTGCAGCTGTTCGTGCTGGACATGGGCGGTGGCGCGCTGGCGCCGATCGCCGGGCTGCCGCACGTGTCCGGGTACGCGACCCGCCGTGACGCCCAGCGCTGCCGCCGGGTCGTCGCCGAGCTGACGACGTTGCTGGAGCAGCGCGAGGAGTTCTTCGCCGCGCACGGCATCGAGTCGATGGCGGCGTTCCGCGCCCGCCGTGCGGAGTTCACCGAGAGCACGGACGAGCGCGAGTTCGGCGACGTGTTCCTGTTCGTGGACAACTGGACCACGATCCGCCAGGAGTACGAGCAGCTGGAGGAGCAGATCACCGGGCTGGCGGCGCGCGGGCTCGGCTTCGGCATCCACGTGATCGTCTCGCTCAACCAGTGGATCGGCGTCCGCGCCCAGCTGCGCGACGCGATCGGCACGCGGTTCGAGCTGCGCCTGGGCGACCCGATGGATTCGTCGATCGACCGCAAGGTGGCGGCCAACGTCCCCGCCGACCGCCCGGGCCGCGGCCTCACCGCGGAGAAGCTCCACTTCCTGGCGGCCCTGCCCCGCATCGACGGCGACCAGCGCCCGGAGACGGTCGGCGCGGGCGGCGTCGACCTGGTCCGGCGGATTTCCGAGGCGTGGCGGGGCCCACGGGCGCCGCAGGTTCGCCTGCTGCCGCCGGAGGTGCCGTTGGACGGGTTGCCGCCCGCTCCTGCGCGCCAGGTCACGCTGGGCATCGCGGAATCGACGTTGCGCCCGGTGTACCTGGACTTCGCCGCGGACCCGCACTTCGTGGCGTTCGGCGACGTGGAGTCCGGCAAGTCGTCGCTGCTGCGTGCGCTGGCTCAGGGCATCACGACGGCGTACACGCCGGAGGAAGCGGCGATCATCGTGGCGGACTACCGCCGGGGTCTCCTGGGCGCGGTGTCCGAGCCGCACCTGCTGGGGTACGCGGGTGCGGAGGGCAAGCTGACGGACCTGATCGCGGAGTGCGCCCAGGCGATGCGCAACCGCCTGCCGGGCCCGTCGGTGACACCGGAGCAGCTGCGCAACCGGTCCTGGTGGCGCGGTCCGGAGCTGTTCGTGCTGGTGGACGACTACGAGCTGGTGGCGACGGTGGGCCGCAACCCGCTGCAGCCGCTGCTGGAGTTCCTCCCGCAGGCCCGCGACATCGGCCTGCACCTGGTGATCGTCCGCGGCGCCGGAGGGGCGGGCCGGGCGATGTTCGAGCCGGTCCTGCAGCGGCTGCGGGAGCTGGGAACGCCGGGGCTGATCATGTCGGGGGCGAAGGACGAGGGGGCGTTGCTGGCGGACGTGAAGCCGTCGCCGCAACCGCCGGGCCGGGGAACGCTGGTGTCGCGGCGGCACGGGACCGGACTGGTCCAGGTGGCGTGGACGAAACCGGCGGAGAGCTGACGGAAAGCCGGCCCCGCCCGGCGCGGGCGGGGCCGGCTCCCGGTCACACCGACGGTGCCAGCGCGTCCCGGGCCTCGAACAGCTCCGGGTGGGCTGCCCGCTCCGGAGTCAGATCGACGCCGCAGCGGTCGAGGACGACCAGGCTGATCACCAGGAACCCGCGGGCGAGCTCCGCGTACACCGGGTTCGCGAGCACCGAACTGCCGAGCAGCGCCCGGACGAACTGCGCGAACACCGGCGGGTTCACGTAGTAGTAGTCACTCGCCATCGCGGTGAGCCCGGTGGCCCGGGGCTCGACGTCGACGTCTCCGGCCAGCACGTCCACCAAGGTCGTGAACAGCTTCCCGATCCGGAGCGCCGGACTCCAGACGACCTCGCCGTCCACGTCGAAGATGTAACTCATTCAGAAGAACTCCAGGTAGACGGTCACGCCCGGGTGGGCGGTGCGGAACTGGCTCACCGCGGCTTCGATCGACTCGCGCAGCTCCACCTCCACCCCGGGAACGGTCATCCGCAAGCCGATCGGGGCGTTACGGTACGCGGACAGTTCCGGGCTGATCGCCCGAGCCTCCAGGTACGAGTTGAGCTTGCCGGTCACCTGCTTGTCCACCCAGTCGTCGACGTTCCCGGCCCAGGTCGCGCTCTTCTCCTCCCACAGCACACCGCCTTCGACGTGGTCGATGTCGGTGATCATCCGGCCGTTGTTGGGCACCTTCGGGTCGAAGACCTTGACGATCTTCTGGCCCTCGAGCGGCCCCTTGTTCTGGACCAGCTTGCCGATGTCGTCGGCCGCGCCCCCGATGCCGTCCATCGCCATCTTGAGGCCGCCGATGATCCCGGCGATGCCACCGGCGATTTCGGGGCCGCCGGTGAACACACAGGCGATCACGCCGCCGACGAAGCCGATGGCGCCGCCGGGGATGGCCCCGACACCGCCTTCCGGCAGCCCGATCAGCGCTCCCGCCGCGGTGGCACCGGCGATCTCCTCACCGCAGGTGGCCGCGCCGCCGGCGACCGCGCTCGCGCCGGCCAAGGCCAGCCCGATCCCGCCACCGATCTCCAGCAGGTGCGCGATCAGGGCCAGCAGTTCCCCGGCGTGGTCGCGCACGAAGTCGAGGGTGCCCCGGGCCATCGCGTCGATCATCGCCAGCAGCTGGTCCGCCGCGTCCCGCAGCGCGGCCAGCTCCGGCCGGTCCTGTGCCCCGGCCGCGGCCTGGTCGCGCAGTTTCTGCACCTGGTCGCGCATGTCGGTCACGGCTTGGCGGGTCGCTTCTTCCCGCTGCTTCTCCACCGCCGCGTTCTGCGCGGCCGCCGCGGCCTCCGCCGCCTCGGCCGCGGACTTGCCGGCGGCGATCGCGTCGGCCAGCGCCTGCGCCGCCGACGCACGGGCCTGCGCCGCGTACTGAGACGCCAGCGCGGCCGACTGGGCGGCGTGGGCAGCCGAGTTCTTGGCCGCCTGTGCGCTGCCCTGGGCCGCCGCGGCCGCGTCACGAGCTTGCTTCGCCGACAGCGCCGCTTCCGCGGCCGACTTGCTCGCCTCGTCGGCGGACGCCTTGGCCTGGGCGGCGAACTGCCCGGCTTCGTCCGCGGACGCCTTGGCCGCGTCGGCCCATTGCCGTGCCTCGTCCGCGGCTCCGCGGGCGGTCGCCGCGTACTGGGCGGCCAGGGCCGCGTTCTGCTTGGCCAGCGCGGCCGACTGCGCCGCGTCCGCGACGTAGCCGTTGATCTGGGCGACGTGCTCGGCGGCGTCCGCGTCCCGCAGCGCGGCCGCGAACTGGCCGGTGGCCAGGAACTTCTTCACGTACGACCACGGCCCGGACAGCGCCGCGTTGGCCTCCGCGCGGACCTCGGGACCCCCGGCGTCGAGGATCTTCTGGACGGCGACCCGGTCGTCGTCCTGGGCCGCGAGGTAGCGGCCGGTGGCCAGGAACGCGCGGACGTCGTCGACGGTGCCGGACAAGGCGCGGTTCGCCGCGTCGCGGGTGATCGGCCCGCCGGTGTTGAGGATCCGCTGGACGGCGACGCGGTCGTCGTCGTCCTTGTGCGGGTAGGCCCGCGTCCGCAGGAATGCCTTGACCTGGTCGTAAGACCCGGCGTTGGCCGCGCGGGCGGCGTCGCGCTGGGCCGCGATCGTGGTCGTGCCGGCGATGATGTCGACGCTCAGCCGGTCGTCCTGCTCGAGGGCGGCGGCCAGCCCGGCGCGGGCGAAGGCGAGGATCTGCGCGTCGGTTCCGCCGAGCGCCTCGGAGGCGGCGCGCCGCACCTGCGGCCCGCCGTTGTGCCACAGCGCGGCCGCGCCTCGGCGGCCGTCGGCGACCGCCGTGCCGGGCGCGGTGGCCGGATCGGCCGCCTCGGTCAGCAACCGCTGGGTGGCCGCGTCGACCTGTTCGGCGGTGCCGGCCGTCCAACGCGGGGTGCTCACCTGGTCCGCTTCGGCTTGCTTGGCGTCCTGCGCGTCGCGCGTCGCCTGGGACTGCTGCTGCGCGAGGCGCTCGGTGTCCGCCCGGCGGGCCAGCTCGGCCGTGCTCTTCGCCTGGTCGGCCGCCGCCTGGGCACTGTCCGCCTCGTTCTTCGCCTCGTTGGCCGCGGCCTGAGCCCGGTCCGCCGCGCCGGCGGCCTCGCCGGCGTGCTGCGCGGCTTCGTCGGCGGCCGCCGCGGCGGCGTCGGCGTGCGCGGCGGCGTCCGTCGCGGCCTGCCTGGCCTGGCCGGCGGCGGCAGCGGCGTCGTTGGCGAGCGCGGTCGCCACCCCGGCGGCGCGCTTGGCTTCGTCGGCGTTGCGCTGCGCCCGGTTGGCCGCGGCCGCGGCCTCCGCGGAGCTGGCGCCCGCCTTTTGGGCCCAACCACCCGCGTCCCGGGAAGCCTGGGCGGCGGCCGCGGCATCCCCGGCGGCCGACGCGGCCGCCGATGCCGCCACGGAGACCTGCCGGAGGGCCTCGACGGCCTGGGCGACGGCGTCCGCGGCGGTCCGCGCCCCGATGGCCGCGTCGCGCGCCTTCCGGGCGGCGTCGCGGGCGGCGTCGGCCTGCCCGCGGTCGGTCGCGGCCGCCGCGGCGGCGTTGCGGGCTCGCGCGGCCGCCTGGCCCGCCATCGAAGCGGCCCACGCCGCTTGGCCCGCCGCGTGCGAGGCCTCGCGCGCGGCGCTCGCGGCTGCGGCGGCCGCGTTGATCGCCTTCTGAACGGCCTGGGCGGCCCGGTTCGCGGCGTCCGCCGCGCGGCCGGCGGCACTCGCGGCCTGCGCGGCCGAGTTCTGCGCCTGCTGGGTTTCCTCGGCCGCCTTCTGGGCCGCGGTCCTGGCCGCCGCGGCCGCGGCCACCGCTTGGTCGGACGCGTCCTTGGCGGCCTGCGTCTGCACGGCCGATCGGGCCTGCGCGCTCTTGGCCAGATCGGCGAGTGCGCTCACCGAGAGCGTTTCCGCGTCCCGCTGCGTCGCCACCTGGTAGCCGGTGCGGAGAAACTCGCGAACGCTTTCGATGGTGGCCGAGAGCGCCTGGTTCGCCGCTTTCTTGACCGCCGGGCCGCCGTTGTTGAGCAGCAGCTGTACCGCGATCCGGTCGTCGGCGTCCTGGGCCTGCTGCCAGCCGCTGCCGAGGAAAGCCAGCTGGTCGTCGGTGGTGCCGTTCAACGCGGTGTTCGCGGCGGACTTCACCCGTGGCCCGGTCGCCGCCGAGAGCAGCCTGCTGACCTGGATGCGGACGTCGTCCCGCCACGGCTGCTGCCAGCCGGCGGTGAGGAACGTCCGGACGTCGATGATGCTGCCGCTGAGCGCGCTGTTGGCGGCGTACCGGGTCGCCGGGCCGCCGGCGGTGAGCATCTTCTGGACCGCGACACGGTCCTCGACCTCTTGCATCTGCGCGAGCCCCGAGGTGACGAAGGCGTGCACGTCTTCATCGGTACCGCACAAGGCCGCCTCGGCCGCCCGCGAAACGACCGGGCCCCCGGTGCGCAGCAAGGCGACCAGCTGCTGCCGTTCGGTGGGCGCGGGCGGGTCGTCGGCGGAAGCGGCGGGCGCCAAGCCCACCGTGAGTGCCACGGCGGCGAGCAGTCCCACCGCGTCGCGGGCCCTGCCGGGCCATGACCATCTGCGTCTCATTCGTCGTCGCATCCTTTCCGGAAATCAACCAGCTGAGGGCTTCACCGGCCGGCGCGAAAGGCAGCCCGGATGGATTTCCGGCAAAAATCGCGACCCCTCCCGCCCCGAAAAAGACTAGCGACCCGCGGCGGCGATCAGCAAGGTTCTCACGGGATGAATGCGACCACGGCACCCGTCATTCAGCGGCCGCGAGGAAGGTCCGGACCAAGCGGAAAAATTCGGCGATCCGTGCCTCTTCGCCGACGTCCGGACCTACCTGGCCGGCGACGACCCGGCTCACCTGGTAGGCCCAGGTGAGATTCGGGCCGTCGCCGCCGTTACGGGACAACCATTCCCGGAAACCCCGGAGGAAATCGAATCCGGTGGCGGCGTCGAAACCGCCGAAAAAGGCAATCGCCTGCTCCAGGGTCCGGATTTCGTACGCTCCTGGCCGCCGCATCACATCGGCGATCCGGTCGGCCGTGTCCAAAGCTTTCATCCTCCGGGTACTGGGGTGAAGTCGAGGTACTCACCGTACTTGAACTTGTTCCGGTACTCCTCGAGCGAAAGCCCGTACCGGCCGGTCGTGGCGTCGTACACCCGGCCGTCCTTGAGGAGGACGTCGTGGTAGGCCCACCCGGACTCGTACCAGACCTCGGGGTGGTCGAGGTCACGGATCTCGCCGACCGATGGTGCGTTGTAGCGGTCGGTGATCCGGTACACGTCGCCGCCGATCTTCTGCTGGATCTCCCGCGCGGTCTGCGTGCAGGTGTTCGTATGGCACACCTCGGCGACCGACTTCGGCACCCAGCTCTCGCCGAGGTCGTCGAGGCAGTTGTTGTGCACGAGCAGGTGCGCAGCCGTGACGAAGTAGTCGTGGTCACCTTCGACTTCGAAGTTGTAGACCGAGACCGGGGCGGTCGTGGTCTCCGTGGCGGTGACCTCCGGTGCGCCGCCGTCCAGGCTTTGCACCCGGTCGTGGACGCGTAGCTCGTCGGCGTGCACCCAACCCCGCTCCGGTACCCAGAAGGGGTGCTCCCGGGTCACCTGCACGCTGGTCGTCCCGAAGTGGACGGTGACGAGCGACCGCGCGTCGTGCTCGAAGGTCCGGACCACCTTCTGCAGCCGGGTCCCGCCGCCGGCGGTGTCCTTCGCCCAGACCAGGTCGCCCGGCCGGATCCGCTCGATCGGCCGGTCACCGTCCGCGGTGGCCACCAGCGTCCCCGCCGGGAAGCAGTTGACCTTGGCTTCCGCGATCACCGACCGGCCGCGGTCGAGGATCTTCTTGAAACTCGCGGTCTCCTCGAAGTACTTGCCGATGGTCGAGATGACCCGCCAGAGCGCCTTGCCGACGTCGTAGGCCTTGAGCACCGCCAGCCCGAGCGAGGCGACGTCGATGGCGCCCATCAGGCAGTTGACGAGGTTCGGCTCCTTGACGCACGACTTGATCCCGCCGATGAAGAGGTCGACGAGGATCTGACCGCCGTTTTCGATGATCCAGTCGATCAGGTTCTGCTCGGCGCCCCCCATCGCCCGCTTGTACTGGTCGACCAGGTCCTGCCCGCCCGCGGCACGCAACGCCGCTTCGTCTTCGGCGCTGAGCGGCCCGGACTGCTGCGGTGGGCTCGCCTGCCGCCGCTGCTCCTCTTCGTTCTGCCGGTCCGCGGCGAACTTCGCCGCTTCCGTGGCCGCCTGGGCGGCTTCCGCGGCGTCCTTGCCCGCTTGCGCCGCGACGGTGCGAGCACGCTCGGCGTACTCCTGGGCCGAACTCGCGGCCGTGCTCGCACGGCTGGCCGACGCCCGGGCCTGAACGGCCGAGTTGGCGGCGTTCCTGGCCGCCTGCTGGGCACTCTGCGCCGCGTTCCGCGCCTGCCGGGCCGACTGCGCCGCCTGTTCGGCGGACTGCTGGGCCTGGTTCGCCGACTCGTTGGCCTGGTCGGCGTACGTCTTGGCCAGACCCGCTTGCCGGTCCGCCTCGGCCGCGGCCGCGGCGGCTTCCTGCGCCGCGTTGCGTGCCCGCGCAGCCGCCGCTGCCGCCAAGGCCGCGTCGGCCTGAGCCCGCGCGGCGACACTGGCCGCTTCGGTCACGTAGCGGTGCACGTCGGCGGCGTGCGTGGTCGTGTCGATGTCGCGTTGTTCCGCTTTGTACCGCTCGGTGTCGAGGAAGTTCCTCAGGTACGACACGGGACCGGCGAGTGCGGCTTCGGCCGCGGCCTTGACCTCGGGACCGCCGTTGGTCAGCGCCTGCGTCACCGCGATCCGGTCGTCGTGCTCGGCCGCGACGTACTGACCGGTGCGGAGGAACTCCGCGACATCGTCGGCGGTGCCGCTGAGCGCCCGGTTGGCGGCCTCCTTGGTGGCCGGGCCGCCGGTGTTGAGGATCAGCTGCGCGGCGACGCGGTCGTCGTCCGCCTTCCCCGGGTAAGCCCGGGTGCGCAGGAAGTCGGTGACTGCCGCGGCCGGTCCGGCGAACGCCGTCAGCGCCGCCTGCTTGAACCGGGTGTTGGCCGTCTCGTCCGCGAGCGCGACGACGCTGGCGCGGTTGTCCTGCTGGGTCGCGGTGGCGAGTCCGCTGCGCACGAATTCACGCAAACCGGCCTCGTCCTTCGCCAGCACCGAAGCCGCTGCGGCCTGGGTCCACGGGCCGCCGGTGTCCAGGAGCTGGACCGCCGCCTTGCGGATGTCGAGGACCACTGTTTCCGGGGCCGTGGCCGGGTTCGCCGCCTCGTCCAGCAGGAGCTGCGTCTCCGCCGCCCGCTTCGCCGCCTCGCCGGCCTTCCATTCGCCCGAAGCCTCACGGGTGTCTTCGGCTTCCTTCGCCGCCTCGGCGTCCGCGATCGCCTGGTCCTTCTGGGCTTCCAAGCGTGCCGCGTCCGCGTCGCGGGACGTCTTTTCGAGTGCGGCCGCCTGGTTCGCCGCCGTCGTCGCCGTGTCCGCCGATGTCTTGGCCGAGGCCGCGTACCTCGCCGCCGCGTCCGCGTCCTTCTTCGCCTGGTCCGCCGCCGCGGCCGCCTGGTCGGCCGCCAGTGCTGCCGCGTCCGCGTGGGCCGCCGAGGTGTTCGCCGCGTCGCGGGCCTGGCGAGCCGCCGCCGCGGCCTGGGCGGCCAGCGACTCGGCCGTGTTCGCCGCCCGGTTCGCGCGGGCCGCCGCGGCACGGGCCGTGGCCGCCGCCTGCTCGGCCTGGCCGGCGTTCGCGCCCGCCGAGCGCGCGTATCCCGCCGCCTCGCTCGCCGCCGAAGCCGCCGCGTCCGCGTTCGAACTGGCGCTCCGGGCCGCACCCGCGGCCCGGCCCGACGCATCCGCCGCCTGGCCCGCCGCGTTCGCCGCGTCCGCCGCCGCGCGTGCGCCGGCCGCCACGTTCCGCGCGTCCACCGCGGCCTGCCGCGCTTCGGCGGCGTGCGCGCCGTCCGCCGCCGCGGCCGACGCCGCCGAGTACGCCCGCGAACACGCCTGCTCCGCCAGCGAAGCCGCCGTCGCGGCCTGCGCCGCCGCGTTCGCCGCCACTCGCGACGCCCGGTTCGCCTCGGCCGCGGCACCGATCGCGGTCTTGGCCGCGTCGGCCGCGCCACGGGCCGCATTCGCGGCCCGCGCCGCCGCACCCGCCGCCTGCACCGACGAATCCCGCGCCGCCTGCGTTTCGGCGGCCGCCCGCTGCGCGGCTTCCTTGGCCCGTTGCGCCGCCGCGATCGCCCGGTCGGCCGCGTCCTGTGCCTGCTTGGTCTGCGTCGCCGCCTGCGCGCCCGCGTCCCGCGCCAGGTCGGCCAGGTGCGCGACGGTGGCGGTTTCCTGGTCACGTTCGGCCGCGAGGGCGTAGCCGGTCTCGAGGAACGCCTCGATGTCCTCGACCGTGCCGCTCAACGCCCGCTGCGCGGCCTTCTTGACCTCCGGCCCGCCGGTCGTCGCCAGCTGGCTGACCTTGATCCGGTCGTCGTCGTTCTGGGCCTGCTGCCGGCCGGAGTCGAGGAACTTCTGGACGTCGGCTTCGGTGCCGCTCAGCGCGGCCTGCCCGGCCACCTGCACCCAGTGGCCGCCGGTCGTGATGTACCGGGACACCTGCGCGCGGTTGTCGTCGCGCCACGGCTGCTGCCAGCCCGTCGCGAGGAAGCTGTGCACGTCGGCCGCGGAACCGCTCAACGCCGCCTGCGCGGCCCGGCGCACCCCGGGGCCGGCCACGGTCAGCAGCTGGCTGACCTTGATCCGGTCGTCATGCTCGGCCGCGACGGCCTTGCCCGTGGTCAAGAACATGTGGACCTCGTCGTCCGAGCCCACCAGCGCCGCGGCCGCCGCGTCCTTCGTCGCCGGTCCACCGGCCTGCCACAAGGCGACGACCTGCGTGCGTTCCGCCACGCCGGCCGGTTCCGCCGCCCGCGCGGGCACCGCCACCGCGCCCGAAGCCACCGCGGCCACCAAGGTGACCACGGTGACCACGACGGAGGCGCGCGCGCTCCCTGCGATCGATCTGCTGATCCGCACCTCGCCAGCCCTCCCGTGCAAACGACGTATCCGGTCGCCACGGGGGGACGCGCACGGGCGGGAAACCGACACCGGTTCCCGTGCGCGCGAAAATGACAAGAGAGCGTTTTCCGCCCTTGCCCCGCCCTGGATCCTCCCCCCAAAGCGGTCGAAAAGTAGCAGAAGAAGGGAACCGCCCGGAAGCCGCATTCGGGTGATCCACATGACCCTTCGACGACGACGACGGCTTGCCGGACATTTGTTGACTTCGCGCCGGGACTGTGATTAGAGTCCGATTCGCGTTCGCTCGGGGTCGGGCGCGACCTTATCCACGTCCTGTCGCACGGCGAGGAGTTCGCCGCCGTGCGTTCGTGCTGTTTTTCCGACCGCAGGGGGAATCTTGGGTACACGCGCGCGTTTCATCGCAGCGGCGACGGCCGGTGCCGGAGCAGCCGCTCTCGGCCTGGCTTTCAGCGCCTCGGCCGGCGCGGCGACCGCCACCGACTCGCCGCCGCCGATCGTCGAGGACTACTCCTACCCGGGCGCGGCGCAGATCCTCCAGGACCGCGCCATCAAGCTGATCAGCGGCGACGGGCACATCGTGCTCGTGGCGTGCGGCAGCCAGACGGGCCTCCTCGAGCTGCACGCCTACAACTCGGCCGACCACGACCGGGACCCCGGCCACTACTGCTTCAAGATCAGCGGCCCGACCGGCTACCTCCGGCTGGAGGTGCCCAACGCCTACCAGCTGTTCGGCGACAACCAGCACGCGGTCCAGGCGACGGTCGAGATCAACGGCCAGACGAGCACGGTCCCGATCAGCAAGACCGGGTGGACGGGCATCGGAGAAGGTGCCGGAACCGATCCTTCGACGCTTCTGGAGCTGCGCGCGTCGGCCTGATCGGACATCCGGAGTATGCCGTTGCGGCATCTGCCGGACGGATTTACCGGTTTCCGGTTCGAGTCGCATCGTTTTCCGTGACGTGTTTCCCACGCGAACCGAGCGTTCGCGTGGGAAACGTCACATTCATTCCCGCTCAGGCCCATTCCCGGTACGGACATGTCGAGGACGCCAGGACGTCGCGACACGCGCGGTAGCGGAAGAATTGCGGGCAGGTCGCGAACAATCCTGCGCTTCTGCGCCCACCGCCACTCCTTTCCGTTGAGCGGGACAACGCTCACCGGGCTGTCACGCACGGGCAAACCGCCGTTCCGCGAGCACATCGACCGGAGGCATGGCACTCCGGCAGGCCGGGCGGGGCCGGGCCGGGCCGACCAGGCGGTCGCTGATCGGCGCCGCAGAACGAAGGGGAGAACTCCGCATGTCCATCCGTCCCGCCGGGGCCGTGGCAGCCACCACGGTCCTGCTGGCCGCCGGGCTCCTGACCGCCTTACCCGCCGAAGCCGTGTCCGGCGGGACCGCCGCTGCCGCGGGCACTGATCCGTTCGCGGTGAAACTCACCGCCGACGGGCGGGCCTGCGGGGGTGCGCTCGTCGAGCCCGATCTCGTCCTCACCGCCGCGAGCTGCTTTCCCGAGACCCCGCAGGGCGGCGTGCCCGCCAGGGCGACCACCGCCACCATCGGGCGCACCAGCCTGAGCGGCACCGGTGGGCACGTCGTGGCGGTCACGAACGTCGTCGTCCGCACCGACCGGGACGTCGCGCTGGCCCGGCTGGCGACGCCGGTCACCGACATCGCCCCGCTGCCGCTCGCCACCACCGCGGCCGGCGGCGACGAGACGCTCACCCTGGCCGGCTACGGCCGCACCGAGAGCGAATGGGTGCCCGACACGCTGCACGTGGGCACGTTCAAGGCGCCGTCCTCGACGGCGACCACGCTCGCGCTGACCGGCACGAACGGCACCGACGCCTGCCGCGGCGATGCCGGCGCCCCGATCTTCCGCGACGCCGGCGGCCGCACCGACGTCGTCGGGGTGACCAGCACGTCGTGGCAGCACGGCTGCTTCGGGGAGACGACGACCCGGCAGGGCACCACCGCCGCCCGCGTCGACGACATCGCCGCGTGGATCCGCCAGCAGACCCTGGCGCCGTCGGCCAAGGCCGTGGGCCACGCCATCACCCTGAGCTGGCACCCGGTGAGCGACCGCACCGGCTACCGCGTCTACGCCGCGGCCACCCCGGACGTGCCGGTCGACAGCGCGCACCTGCTGGGCAGCGTCACCGGCACGTCGTACACGCACACCGGGCTGCCCGCCAAGCAGACCCGCTACTACCGCGTCGTCGTCGCGACGGCCGACGGTGCGGCCGGCACGCCGACCGATGCCGTCCCGGCCACCACGCCGGTGTCGGCGGGCAACGACTTCACCGGCGACGGCAAGGACGACGCGGGCGCGGGCTACGACCTGCAGAACGCCCGTACCGGCGTGTACGTCTGGCCGACGAACGCGACCGGCGGCGTGGACGCCCCGCAGCAGAAGTGGAGCGCCGACGGCTGGGTGGCTTCCCGGGCCCGCTGGGTGACCGGCGACTTCAACGGCGACGGCCGCACGGACTTCGGGGCGTTCTACGACTACCTCGACGGCGGCACGAACCTGTTCCTCTGGTACGCCAACGCCTCCGGTGGCTTCGACAGCCAGGGCATCAAGTGGAGCGGCGCCTTCCGGCCGCTGAACGCCCGGTTCACCACCGGCGACTTCGACGGCGACGGCCGCACGGACATCGCGGCCGCCTACGACAACGGCAGCGCCGACCTGAGCGTGCTGACCTGGCACGCGACGGCGACCGGGTTCGACGCCCCGGTCACGCAGTGGCGCACCGGGGCAGGCAACTGGAACCTCGCCCAGTCGAGCTGGCGGGCCGGCGACTTCAACGGGGACGGCCGGGCCGACCTGGCCGCGTTCTACGACTACCGCGACAACTCGTCGAACCTGTTCCTCTGGTACGCCAACGCGTCCGGCGGGTTCGACGCGCAGAACGTCAAGTGGAGCGGGGCCATCCCGTCCGGCAAGGCGCAGTTCCTCTCCGGCGACTTCGACGGCGACGGGCGCACCGACCTCGCCGCCGCGATCGACCTCGGCAGCGCCAACCTGACGTTCCGCACCTGGCACGCCACCGCCACCGGCGTCGACGCGCCGGTCACGCAGTGGACGACCGGGCCGGGCAACTGGAACCTCGGCCAGTCGCGGTGGACCACCGGCGACTTCGACGGCGACGGCCGCACCGACCTGCTCGCGGCCTACGACTACGGCGGCTCGAACACGAACCTGTTCCGGCGGCACGCCAACGCTTCGGGCGGGTTCGACGACGAGGGCGTCAAGTGGAGCAGCAACGGCACGTTCAACGCCGCCCAGTCGACGATGTTCTGACCTCGTTCTGACCTCGCGGAGGCGGCGTCCCCGTGACGCCGCCTCCCCCGATTCCGGCCGGCTCGACCACTGAACGGAAACCCTCCATGCGCACGAATTCCCGAAGAGCGGCCACGGTCGCGGCGGTCGTCGCCGTCGCCGGCCTGGTGGCCGCGGTCCCCGCGACGGCCGTGCCCGGCCCGGCGGCGGTGAATCTCGGCTTCGCGGCCAAGATCACCACCGAGGGCCGCGCCTGCAGCGGCGCGCTCGTCGAACCCACGCTCGTCCTGACGGCGGCGAGCTGCTTCCCCGAGAACCCGCCGGCCAAGCCGGTCAGCGTCACCGTCGGATCGCACGTCGCGAAGGTGACGGCGGTGATCCCCCGCACCGATCGCGATGTCGCGCTCGTCCGGATCGACACCACGATCACCGATGTCGCGACGCCCAAGCTCGCCGCGGACGCGGGCGTGCCCGGCGCTTCGGAGGAGCTGTCGCTGGCCGGCTGGGGCCGGACCGCCACCGAGTGGGTGCCGAACGAGGCCCACGTCGGCAAGTTCACCGTCTCGGCCTCCGGCGCGACGACCTTGTCACTGACCGGCGCGACCGACGCCTGCAAGGGCGACGCCGGTGCGCCGGTCCTCCGCGCGGACGGCACGCTGGCCGGCGTGGCCGGGGCGTCCTGGCAGCACGGCTGCTTCGGGGAGACCGAGACCCGGCAGGGCACGACCGCCGCCCGGGCCGACGACCTGAGCCGCTGGATCCGCGACCAGGCGATCGTCGGCACGGCCAAGGCGGTCGGCCACGGCGTCACGGTGTCGTGGACGCCGGTCGCCGCCTCCGACAACGCGACGTACTCCGTCTACGCCAGCCCCGACGGCGCGGCGGCCTACAGCGCCGAGCAGTTCATCGGCTCGACGTCCGGGACCACGCTCCTGCACTCGGCCACGGCCCGGAAGACCTGGCACTACCTGGTCATTTCGTCCGCCGGGGGCTGGAGCAACGACTTCGCCACCACCACCGGCACCCGGTCCCTGACCGACTTCACCGGCGACGGGAAAGCCGACATCGGCACGTTCGTGCGCGGCACGAGCGGCAACGTCTTCGTGGCCGGCTCCGACGGCACGAAGTTCAACGGCACGAGCGTGCGGTGGCACGACCGGTTCTCGATCGGCTCGGAAATCCCGCTCTCGGGCGACTTCAACGGCGACGGCAAGGCCGACGTGGCCACCTTCGCCCGCGGCACCTCCGGTGACGTCTACGTCGCCCTGTCCGACGGTTCGAAGTTCAACGGCAACGGCGTACTGTGGCACGACTACTTCGCCGCCAACGACGAGATCCCCGTGGTCGGCGACTTCAACGGCGACGGCAAGGACGACATCGCCACTTTCACCCGCGGATCCAGCGCCGACGTCTACGTCGCCCTGTCCGACGGCACCAAGTTCACCGGCAACGCCGTGAAGTGGCACGAGTACTTCGCCGCCAACGACGAAACCCCGGTGGTCGGCGACTTCAACGGCGACGGCAAAGACGACATCGCCACCTTCACCCGCGGCACCACCGGTGACGTCTACGTCGCGCTCTCGGACGGCTACCGGTTCGTCGGCAACGAGGTGAAGTGGCACGACGACTTCGCCTACAACAGCGAGGTCCCCGCGGTCGGCGACTTCAACGGCGACGGCAAGGACGACATCGCCGTCTTCGCCCGCGGCACGGGCGCGGACGTCTACGTCGCCCTGTCCGACGGCACCAAGTTCAACGGCAGCGGCGTCCTGTGGCACGACTACTTCGCCTACGGCAACGAAATCCCCGCGGTCGGCGACTTCAACGGCGACGGCAAGGACGACATCGCCACCTTCACCCGCGGTACCGCCGGCGACGTCTACGTCTCCTTGTCGACCGGCGCGAAATTCGGCACCAGCTCGGCCTGGCACGGCGACTTCGCGTTCAACAGCGAGGTTCCCGTACCCCGGGCGATCACCGTCCTCTAGCTGTGCTGCCCGGGCAAGCGTCCTGGGTTGAGCGGTGACGACCTGTCGCGCTGACAGGCGAAGGCCTCCGGTCGTGGAGTGAACCACTTCACGTACCGGAGGCCTTCGTGTCTCACCCGATCCCCTGACCCGGCCAGCGCCCTCCCGGGGCGGGCTCCCGACTTCGGTAGGTTCCGAAAATCCTTCACGGCTCTTACGTTGGGCTGGTCGTCCCGTTCGGGACGGATATCCGGATCACCTGGGCCGAAGGGCATTTTCATGCGAATGTCGAGGGCTGTGGCCGCGGTGGGTGCTGCCGCCGCGGCGCTGAGTCTGGTCTCAGCGGGGGTTGCGGACGCCCAGCAGGACATCATCGGCGGGAGCACGGTCTCCTCCGCGCCGTGGGGCGCCCAGATCTACTGGAACAACGTCACGACGTACGGCGGTTTCGAGTGCTCGGGGACGATCATCGCCCCGCAGTGGGTGCTCACCGCGCAGCACTGCCTGAACTCGCCCGGCATGCACGTCAAGGTCGGCAGCGTGACGCTCCAGCAGGGCACCAACGCCAACGTCGACCAGCAGAAGGCGTCCCCGAACGGGGACATCGCCCTGCTGCACCTGTCGACGGCGGTGAACACGACCTACATGAAGCTCGGCACCGGCAACCCGCCGACCGGCTCGACCAACCAGATCTACGGCTGGGGCCGCACGCAGGGCAGCAGCCCGCCGTCGAGCACGCTGAAGACGGCCAACGTGCGCGTGACCGGCACCAGCACGGACGCGTTCGGCGGCACGGCGATCGCCAGCCAGGGCATCAACGGCTCGGCGTGGCACGGCGACTCGGGCGGCCCGGAGCTCTACAACGGCCTCCAGGTCGGGGTGTGCTCCACGGGGAACAACTCCGGTTCGAACCCGCAGGGCACGCAGAACTACGCGAGCATCGCGGCCAGCCGCAGCTGGATCCGCACGACCACCGGCGTCTGACGCCGTCGGCACCGCCGTGCCGGCCTCCCGGCCAGGGTGGCCGGCACGCGGCATGCTCGCGGCATGGAGTTCCGCACCCGGGTCCCTCGACACCACGCCCCGCGAACTCGACATCCCCGCCGACCTCGCGGAAGCGCCGGGAGCGGTCAGTCCATAATGGACGCCCGCAAGGCCGCCTTGTCCGGTTTCCCCGACGGTGCCACGGGAACCGCGCCCACGAAGCTGAACCGCGCCGGGACCGCCGCCTCCCCCAGCTCGGCCGCCACCGCCTTGCGCAGCTCGGCGAGGTCCGGCGAACGGCCCGGTGCCGGGACCACGAAAGCGTGCGCCGCCTCGCCGGTTCGCGCGTCCGGGACCGCCACCACGTACGCCTGGTCGACGTCCGGGCACGCGGCGATCGCCCGCTCGATCGGGCCGGTGTAGTGGATGATCGCGTTCACGATGACCACGTCCCGCGCGCGGCCGGACAGGTGCAGGTAGCCCTCGGCGTCCACGAACCCCAGGTCCTGCGTGCGCACCCAGCCGTCGCGCCGGACCTCCGCCGTGGCCGCCTCGTCACGCCAGTAGCCCGAGAACGCCGACGGCGTCCGCACCCACACCTCGCCCTCGCGCACCGAGATGTCCACCGTGTCGCAGGCTTTCCCGACCGACCCGACGCCTTCGCCGGCCCGGCAGATCGTCAGCATCCCCGTCTCGGTCTGGCCGTACGCATGGTGCATCGCGGGCCCGATCAGCTCGGCCGCCTCGGCGAGCGTGTGCGGCGGCACCGGCGACCCGGCCACGATCAGCCGCCGCAGCGCGCTCAGGTCGACGTCCGTGTCCCGCAGCACCTCGAGGACCTGGTGCAGCCGCGGCACCGTCGTCAGCGCCGCGGTGATGCCCAGCCGCGGCAGCACCGCCGGGAAGTCCGGCAGCCCCTCGGGGATCACCGCCGTGCCGCCGGCGAACAGGCACACGCCCAGCTGCTCGACCATCACCGCGCTGGCCAGCGTGCCGAACAGCAGGTACCGCCCGAACCCGGCCCCCAGCCGCTCGTGCGCCGACCCCGGGACCGGCGGCCGCCACACGCGGCCTTCGGTCAGCGCGCGGTAGCTGTAGGCCACCCCCTTCGGGACGCCGGTGCTGCCGCTGGTGAACACCACCGTCGCGATGTCGTCGAGCTGCCCCTGCGGCACCGGCTCGGCGTAGGCCGTCAGCAGGCGCTCCACCGGCAGCACCGGCACCTCGGCGTCCGACACCACGGTGTCGTCGTCGACCACCACCGCGGCGACGTCGCTCAGGATGTGCCGCAGTTGCGCCTCCGGCAGCCCCGGCCGCACCGCGACCGCGCGGGCGCCGAGCACGTGCACCGCGACGAGCGCGGCGAACCCCTCCGGCGTGACGGCGGTGGCCAGGCCGACGCCGTCACCCGGGCCGAGCCCGGCCGCCCGCAGGCCCGCGGCGAACCGGCCGATCAGCTCCCGCAGCTCGCCGCGGGTGGTCACCCGCGAGCCGTGTTCGAACGCGGGGACCTCCGGAGCGCGCTCCAGCTCGTCCAGCAGTGCCTGCGGGTGGACCATCGCGACTCACCTCTCGCCCGGGGGCTCCCGGTCTACCGCGCGGATCTCAGAATTTCGGCAGAAACGACCTGCGGCCGGGGCAGCGACCGCAGCGAGAGCGTGCCCGCGACGGCGACGGCCGCGAGCAGGCCGGTGGCCGCGGCGAGGGTCCAGAAGTCCGGGTGGACGATCGACTGGCCGCGTTCGGCCTGCCAGGTGAGCAGCGCGAGCAGGCCGAGGTAGCCCGCGCCCGTGGTCCGGACCAGCCGGCGGCGGACGACGTCGGATTCGAGCACCCGGTAGCGGCGGGCCAGCAGGAGCAGCCCGAACGCCACGAGCGGCAGCGCCTGGAGGGCGTGGATGCCGATGAAGTGCGGGATCCGCAGGTCCCCGCCGACCGTGCTCCAGCCGACGACGGGCAGCCCGGGGCCGCCGTCCTCGACGCCGACCGAATGCGCGCCGAACGTCGAGTACTTGCCGTTGGCCTCGAGCACCGCCTGCTGCGCCGGTGTCGGCGAGAACATCAGCGTCGCGACGTACATGCCCACCACGGCGAGCGCGCTGCCCCAGCGCACGGCCGACCTCAGGGCCCGGTCCGGGATGCGCTGGAACAACAGCAGGACGGCGACGGCGGCGGTCATCAGCCACGCCGTGTACGCACCACCGGCCACGAGGTTGTTGATCATCTTGTCCGCCGCGGTCGCCTGGTTGAAGTGCAGCGTCCGGCCGCGGACGATGATCTGCCACACCAGCAGCGCGAAGTCCAGGCCGATGCCCGCGGCGAAGAGCATGCCGAACCACCAGCCGGCGCGGCGGCCGCGGCGCACGTGCGTCAGCAGCCACGCCAGCGTCAGCGCGTACATCCCGATCGACACGGAGAACTTGAACGGCTTCAGCCAGATCGGCGCGTTGACCAGCGTGCGATCATCGACCAGGAGCCCGAGCAGCGAGACCGCGCACAGCACCCCCATCGCCCCGGCGAGCACCACCAGCGGGCGGTGCCACGCGCGCAGCGTGACCAGCGGATTTCCCTTGTCTGCCATGGCCTCAAGCCTGGCGCCGGGGCTACCCGGGGTCACTGGAGCGCACCACCGTGCCGGGGTGGGGACCGCCCTACCCCCGCTCGCGTGGGTAATAGTGCCGTCAGCGCGACCGGCAGTTGTGCCGTTTGACCACACTGGCCTCTTTCCTAGCGTGACTTTCACACCGCGCGGACCACCGCGCCCGGGGAATTCGCTTCAGGAAGGAGGTGGCCCGTCGATGTCCAGTCCGGGATTCCAGGCAGATTCCGCTGCCATGACGCGCGCCGTCCAGGGTTTCGAGGAAACCGCGACGAACGCCAAGTCCACGATGGCCAGCTTGGAGTCCGAGCTGACCGAGGCCCTGCGCAACTACAAGGGTGACCAGGCCGTGGCCTTCTGGGACCTCCAGCGGCGGCTGCAGGAGAAGATGACCGCCGCGGTGAAGGAGCTCGACACGATGTCGCAGCTCGTGCACACCAGCCACGCGAACTACGGCCGCGGCGACGCCGACGTCCACCAGAGCTTCCAGGGGGTCGGCCACACCCTCGAGGGCTCCGGCGTGCTCCCCCGCCTCAACCCCTGACCGAGAGGACGCCCACCATGGCCGACGTCGTCGAAATCAACTTCGCCGCGCTGCAGCACAGCTCGGCATCCCTGGCCGCCAAGGCCAAGGCGCTCACCTCGCAGCTGGAGCAGCTGCACCAGAACCTGCAGCCGATCACCGCGACCTGGTACGCCTCCGGCAGCTCCGCCGGTGACGCCGCCCGCCAGGCCGAAACGCGCCTGCGCCAGGCCACCGCGGACATCGTCGCGATCATCGCGCAGTTCGGCGGGAAGGTCGGCGAGGCCCACGACCTCCAGCAGTCGCTGGAGAACCGCAACCAGGGCCTGTTCGCGGGCTGACCCCCGCCCCAGACGTCGGTCGGCCGGTGCGGGAAACCCCCCGCTCGCACCGGCCGACCGGCTTTCCCCTTCCGCGTCCGTGCGACAAGAGAGCCGGGACCCGATGCACGACCAGTCGTACTACGTCCACCTGGAATCGCTGAAGGACTTCGTGCGGGAGCTGGAGACCCAGATCCACGCGATGGCCAAGCCGAACGACTTCCTGCTCACCCTGGGCGAAGAGCCGCTGCTGTTCGGCGAGTTCGGCGAGGCCGGGTCACTGGCCGACGCCCACCGCGCCGCCGTCTCGGAGATGCAGGGCCTGCTCGACCAGGTCCGCAGCGCGATCGGGTTCGCCCAGGACGTGACCACCACGGTCGCCGACGGTTACTCCAGCGCCGACCAGGCGGTCGCCGGTGACCTGCACGCCTCGGGCGCCGTCACCGGCCTGCTCGACCCGGTGCTGGGCCTGCTGGGCGGCGGAGACACGAACGGGAGCGGCAAGGGATGACGAACACCGCGCACACGAACTTCGCCGCCTACAGCCACCAGCAGCTGTACGCGATGCTGCAGGCCGGCGACCCGAACAGCGCGCGGCACGCCGCCGACAAGTGGCAGTCCGCCGCGCGGCACCTGCACGAGCAGGCCCACAACCTGAATTCGGAGCTGACCGAGTTCTCCGGCCAGTGGACCGGTGGCGCGGCCGAGCAGTACCAGCACATGATCGTCGACCTCGCGAACGGCATCGCGAAGGTGGCGCAGACCGCCGAGGCGATGAACGTGATGCTCGGCGACGCCGCCGACGCGCTGGTGAAGGCCAAGAAGGAGATGCCGCCGCCGGTCGCGGTGCCGGACGTCGCTCCCGCCGACGTCGCGCTCGCGGTGAACCCGCCCCTGCTGCCGCCGGACGCCTCCCCCGCGGTCGTGCAGGCCGCGGCGCAGCAGCGTCAGCAGGCCATCGCGAACGTCGAAGCGCAGCAGGCCGCCGCGAACGCCGCCGGCTCGGCGCACGGCAAGGCCATCGCCGTCATGACCCAGCTGGCCGGGGAGTACACCGTCGCGGAGGAGTCGATCCCGGCTTCGCCGAACGCCGTCCGGACGCCCACGACCCCGCCCGCCGGCGGCGGCGGCGCGGGGACCGCCGGTTCGCCGGGGCTCGTCGGCAACGGCCTGACCGGTTCCGGCGTCGTCGTCACCCCCACCGGCGGGCACCCGCTGCCCGGCGCAGGCGGGACGACCGTGGCGCCGGGAACGACCGTGCCGACGTCGAACCCGCTGTTCGGCGACATGTTCACCGCCGGGCTCGCCGCGGCTTCGGCCGCCGCGTTCGGCCGGTTCGGCTCGATCATGCCGAAGGTGCCGTCGTGGGCCACCGGCAAGGACCCCAAGGACGACAAGGACTCCGAAAACGACAAGGACGACAAGGGGCAGCCGCCGGGCACGAAGCTCGGCGGGGGCGGCGCCGGCGTCGAGGGCGGCACCGGGGGCGGCATCCCGATCGGCGGCGGTGACGCGCCTTCCCTCGGCGGCGGTGGTGGTGTCCCGGTCGGCGGCGGGCTGACCGGTCCCGGGGAAGCGCCGGCGGCGCACTCCGGCCTGGCCGGCGACGGCGGCGCGGGCAACGCGCTGAGCGGGCTCGCCGGCAGTGCGGCCGGGGCCGCGGGCGCGGCGGCCGCCAAGAGCGCGATGCCGATGATGCCCATGATGCCGATGGGCATGGGCGGCGGCGGGGACATGGGGTCCGGGCGGCGGATCCCGGCGTGGCTGGTGGAGACGGAGAACGTCTGGGGCCAGTCGGCGCCGGTCGCGCCGCCGGTCATCGGCGAAGACGGCGTCTGATGACGGCGGCGGGCTACCGCGTGGCCCCGGCCCGCCTCGACGCGGTGGCCGGCGAGTCCGGATCCCGCGCGGCGGCGCTGGCGCAGGCGCAGTCGGCGGTGGCGGGCGAGCAGGTGCCCGCCACCGCGTTCGGCCGGGTGAGCGAGTCCGCCGCCGCGGCGAAGACGTTCGAGAAAACCATGACGGAGCTGGGTTCGAAGCTCGAGTCGCACGTGGCCCGGCTGCGGACGATCCAAAGTGGACTCGTTTCCTGCGCGGCCGGCTACCGGCGTGCCGACGCCCAGGTGGCGGCGATGTACCGGGCGCTGCTGCCCGAAGATCCGTTGCCGCGGGCGGGAAATCCGGCCGGGATCGGCGGTGCGGCCGACACCGGCGCGTGGGCGCACGCGATCGCGGGCAACCGCGTCAAGGTCGCCGATGCCCTGACCGCCGAACGGGCGCGGCTGGCCGCGTTGACCGACGGCGACGAAATCGCGCGGTCGCGGGCGCGGATCAAGCTGTACGAAGACATCCTCGCGCACGACCGGCAGATCCTCCGGTTCGACCCGGCGGGCAACGGGCGGATCGCCGAGCTCGTCGGGCACATCGAGCCGGGGACGCGCAACGTCGGGCTGTTCGTGCCCGGCGTCAACACGCAACTGGCGAACTTCGACGCCTACGCCGGTCTCGGGCGCAGCCTGGTGGCCGCGGACCCGACCGGGCGCACCGCGGTCGTCGTCTGGGCCGACGGGGTGTTCCCGCAGGGCCCGGTGGCGCAGGGGCCGGACGCGAGCTACGCGCAGGCGATGGCGCCGGACCTGAAGCACTTCGCCGACGACCTGCGCGGCGAGATCGCGGGCCACGCCGGTTCCGGCGTCACGCTGACCGCGATCGGCCACAGCTACGGCGGGGCGACGGTCGGGCTGGCGGAGGCGCACGGCCTCGACGTCGACCGCGTCCTGCACGTCGAATCGGCCGGCATGGGCCACGGCGTGTGGTCCCCGGCCGACCTGCCGCCGAGCCAGGCCGGCGTCCAGCGGTTCTCGATGACGGCGCCGCTCGACCCGATCGTGCTCGCCCAGGGCAACGCGTGGGGCCTGGAGTGGACGGGCATCGGCCACGGCGCGGACCCGGACGTCTTCCCCGGCGTCACCGAGCTCGGTACCGGCAACGACGCGTCCGGTTCGGCGTTGTGGGGCGTGTCGTCGCACAACGACGTGCTGAAGCCGGGTTCGGATTCGTGGACGAACATCTACCGCGTCCTCACCTCGGGCGGTGACCTGCGATGACGCCGGAGCTGACCCGCCTGGCGGCCGAGCTGACCGCGGTGATCGACGACGTCGCGGCCGCCTTCGGCGCGGCGGCGGACCCGACGGTCTCGGGCGAACTGGACTGCGACCCGATCCGCCCGGGGCACCTGCTGTGCTGGCAGTACGGGGTCCGGGTGGAGCACCCGGCGTCCCCGGAAGCCGGCCTGGCGTCGTACGTCCCGGTGTTGCACCGCGCCGGCTGGCAGTCCCACGACCGCAGCACCCCGGCCGAGCACATCACCCGCTTCACCCGCGATGGCGCGGACTTCACGGTCCACATCGCGGGCTCCGTCACGATCATCGGCTCCACCCGCCCCGTCCCAGCCTGACGTGTCGTCCCCCCAATCACGAGTGATGACCCTTCAATCACACGTGATGCCTCCCCAATCACGCGAGATCCGGCCGGGATCACGGCAATCGACCCTCCAGGTACGCGAGCCGACCGGCCCGATACGCGGAACTCGCGTGATTGAGCACCGAACCCGCGTGATCAGGGACGGAAGTCGCGTGATTGGGCGGGCATCACGCGTGACTGGAGGGACGACACGCGTGATTGGAGGGACGACACGCGTGATTGGAGGGACGACACGCGTGATCGGCGGGACGACACGGGTTACGGGGTGAAGCGGGTGGGGCGCCAGGCGCGGCGGCGGGCGCGGCGGACCGCCGCCACCGTCACCCCGGCGGCCGCGGCCAACGCGACCCCCGCCAGCGCGAGCGTGCCCGCCGCGATGTCGGCACGGCGTGGGGCCGGAGCGGCGGCCGGGACCACGACGGGAGCCGAGGCCGGGGTGGGAACCGCGCCCGGCGGCGGGACGTCCGCCGGCAGGGTCGACGACACCGCCGCGTACGCGTCCAGGACACCCCAGCCCAGCCGCGGGTCGTGCCCGCCCGAGGGCGGGCGGTGGGCCGTCAACGTCAGGCGCGTGACGACCTGGTCCCCGGACAGCGACGGGTGGTACGCCCGGACCAAGGCCGCCACCCCCGCGACGTAGGCCGCCGCGAGGCTCGGGTCGGTCACCGGCCAGCGGTGTGCCACCGCGCCGCCCGCCCCCGCCGACGTGCTCACCAGGTCCGCGCCCGGCGCCGCGACGCCGACGTAGTCCCCCGCTTCCGTCTGCACCGGCTCGCCCGCGGGGTTCACCGACCCGACGGCCAGCACCCCGGACGTCGCCGTCGGGTACGTCCGCGCGCCCTGCTGGGTCGCCGACGCCGCCGAGACGACCACCGCCCCCGCCGCCCGCGCCCGCGAAACCGCGGCGGACAACGCCGGGCTGTCGGCCGCCGTCGGCACGGCCACCAGGATCACGCCCGCCCGCCGGTCCACGGCCTTGTCGATCGCCTCCGCCAGCGCGCCCGGGTCGCCGCCGTCGGACGTCGTGTACCGGACCGGCAGCAGCCGCACGCCGGGTGCGACACCGGCGAACGTCGTCGACGGATCCGGCTGCGCGCCGACGATTCCGGCCGCGATCGTGCCGCGGCCGTCGCAATCGGAAGTCTCGGTGCCTGCCCCGCCCTGGAGCTGGCCGGGCGCGAACTGCGTGTTCCGCCCGTCGACGCCGGTACCGACCACGGCCACCAGCTGTCCTTCGCCCCGCGTCAGCGGCCACAGCCGCGCCGGGTCGACCAGGCGCTGCCCCCACGGGACCTCGCCGGTGTAGGTACCCGACGGATTCGCGCAGCCCTGCGCCGAAGCGGCCGGCGCGACGAAGCCGCCCGACGCCGCCACGAGGCCCGCCACCGCGAGCACCGCCGGTAACCGCACCCGAACCCCCGAAGCCGAAAGACGGTGGCGGAAAAGGACTTCCGCCACCGTCAGTCTAGCCCGGAACCCGGCGTCAGCGAAGGTCCATGCCGAGATCCAGCGCCGGTGAAGAATGCGTCAGCCCGCCCACTGAAAGATAGTCCACACCGGACTGCGCGTAGGCCTTACCACGATCCAGGGTGAGCCCACCAGAGGATTCCAGCCGCGTCTTCGGCGAAACTTCGTCGCGGCGCGCGACCGCCCGGCGGCACTCCTCCGGCGTGAAGTTGTCCAGCAGCACCTCGTCGGCCCCGGCGGCCAGCGCTTCCTCGAGCTGCGCGAGCGTGTCGACCTCGACTTCGCAGGCCAGCTCCGGCGCGTGCGCACGCGCCGCTTCCAGCGCCGCCGTCACCGAACCCGCGGCGACGACGTGGTTGTCCTTGATCAGCACGGCGTCGCCGAGCCCCAGCCGGTGGTTGACGCCGCCACCGCAGCGGACGGCGTACTTCTGCAGCAGCCGCAGTCCCGGCAGCGTCTTGCGGGAGTCCCGGATCGCACATCCGGTTCCGTCCACTTCGGACACCCAAGCGGCGGTCGCGGTGGCGACGCCGGAGAGGTGGCACAGCAGGTTCAGCGCCGTGCGCTCGGCGGTGAGCAGCCCGCGCACCGGGCCGGCCAGCACCAGCGCCGGCTCCCCCGCGACCAGCCGGGCGCCGTCCTCGCGCCGCGCCAGGACCTCGTAGCCGTCGCCCAGGACCATGTCGAACACCGCGAGCGCCACCGGCAGCCCGGCGACGACGCCGTCGACGCGCGGGGTCAGCTCCGCCACCGCGGTCGCCTCGGCCGGCACCGTCGACGCCGTCGTCGCGTCCGGCCCGTACCGCAGGTCCTCGCCCAGCGCCGTGGAAACCACGCGCTCGACGTCGTCGACGTCCAGCCCGGCCGCCGCGATCAGGCCGCGGACGGTGTCGGAGATCGGGAACGTCATGCCACGCCCTCCAGGGGGATCGGGTCGGCCAGCACGGGCTGGCCGGACGGGCTGAGCCGGATGAGCTGGCTGCGCCGCCAGCCGTCGTCGCGCGCGGGGAAGTCGGACCGCACGTGGCAGCCGCGCGACTCGGTGCGCCGGACGGCCGCGGCGAGCAGCGCCTGCGCCACCACCGTCAGCGCCGCGTCCTCGACGCCCGCATGCGTCCACAACGGAGTGTCCGAAATCGACAGGTCGAGCACCGAACCGGCCGCGGCGAGCCCGTCGGCGTCCCGGCCGATGGCCGCGTACCGGCTCATCACCCGCTGCAGGGAGTCGCGGTCCGCCGCCGGTGCGGTGGTCCGCGCCGGCAACCGGCCCCGCGCCGGATCGGCCAGCAGCCCGGCCGCGAGGTCCGCCGCGACGGCTTCGGCGACGCGCTGCCCGACGACCAGGCCTTCGAGCAAGCTGTTGGAGGCCAGGCGATTCGCGCCGTGCAAGCCGGTCCGCGCCACTTCGCCGGCCGCGTACAGCCCGGCCACCGACGAACGTCCGTCCACGGTGGTCACGATGCCGCCGCACGAGAAGTGCGCCGCCGGGGTGACCGGGATCGGGTCCACCGCGGGGTCGAGCCCGAGCACCGCGCAAGCCGCGGACACCGTCGGGAACCGCCGCGCGAACCCCGCGATCGAGGTCGCGTCGAGGAAGACGTGGTCGTCGACGCCGCCCGGCGCGGTCGCCATCCGCCGCGTGATCGCCGCCGCGACGACGTCCCGGGGCGCGAGGTCGCCGAGCGGGTGCACGCCTCGCATCACCGGCAGGCCGGCGCCGTCGACCAGCGTCGCCCCCTCGCCGCGCACGGCTTCGGTGACCAGCGGGCAGCGGCCGCGCGCGCCCGGGGTGTAGAGCACGGTCGGGTGGAACTGCACGAATTCGATGTCCGCCACGGCCGCGCCGGCCCGCAGCGCGAGCGCGAGCCCGTCACCGGTGGCGAGCTCCGGATTCGACGTCGCCTGGTAGAGCTGCCCGAGCCCCCCGCTGGCCACCAGCACGGCCGACGCGCGGACGACGCCGGGCACGCCGTGGCGGTCCAGGACCGTGATGCCCGCGACCCGGCCGCCCGGGGTCAGCAGCGCGTCGACGGCGATGTGGTGCTCCAGCACCGGCAGCCCCGCCTGCCCGGCCTGCGTGACCAGGGCGCGTTCGACCTCGGCGCCGGTCGCGTCGCCGCCCGCGTGGATCACGCGGAACGCGCTGTGCCCGCCCTCGCGGGCCCGCGCGAGCAGGCCGTTCCCGGACGCGTCGAACTGCGCACCGCCGGCGCGCAGCCGGGCCACCGCGGCCGGCCCGCCGTCGAGGATCGCGCGCACCGCCGGCTCGTCGCACAGGCCGGCGCCCGCGGTGAAGGTGTCCTCCGCGTGCTTGGCGACCGAGTCGTCGAGGTCGTGCTCGTTCTCCAGGACGACGGCGACGCCGCCCTGGGCCCAGCGCGTGTTGCCGTCGGCGACCGCGCCCTTGGTGACCACCAGGACGTGCAGCCCGAGGGCCTGAGCTCGCAGCGCCGCGGTCAGCCCCGCGACACCGCTGCCGATCACGACCAGGTCGGCACGGGCCTCCCAGACCGGAGTTTTCGCCTGTGGGTCATTAACCGGCGTGCTCATTCGCCGCCGCCGGGCTGCCCGATCTCGATCATTCGCTGCACCGAGGCACGGGCGCGGGCGGCCGTCTCGACGTCGACGTGGACTTCGTCGAGGCCGTCACGCAGGCAGCGCAGCAGCGCGGCGGGGGTGATCATCTTCATGTACCGGCAGGACGCCCGGTCGTTCACCGCGCGGAACTCGATGCCCGGCGCGGCCTTGCGGAGCTGGTGGATCATGCCGATCTCGGTGGCGACCAGGACGGTCTTGGCCCGGGTGTCGCGCGCCTCGTGGACCATGTCGCCGGTCGAGAGGATCTTGACCCGCTCCGGCGCCACCGCGCCCTCGCCGGCCAGGTACAGCGCCGAGGTGGCGCAGCCGCACTCCGGGTGGATGAACAGGTCGGCGTCCGGGGTCTCGGCCGCGCGCTCGGCCAGCTCGGCCCCGTTGATGCCGGCGTGGACGTGGCACTCCCCGGCCCAGACGTGCATGTTCTCCCGGCCGGTGACGCGCTTGACGTGCGCACCGAGGAACTGGTCCGGGAGGAAGAGAACCTCCTGGTCAGCCGGGATGCTCGCGACGACGTCGACGGCGTTCGAGGACGTGCAGCAGATGTCGGTCTCGGCCTTCACCTCGGCCGTGGTGTTGACGTAGGAGACGACCACCGCGCCCGGGTGCTCGGCCTTCCAGGCCCGCAGCTGCGCGCCGGTGATGGAGTCGGCCAGCGAGCAGCCGGCCCGCGCGTCCGGGATCAGGACGGTCTTCTCCGGCGAAAGGATCTTCGCGGTCTCGGCCATGAAGTGCACGCCGCAGAAGACGATGGTCGAGGCATCGCTGCTCGCTGCGATCCGGCTGAGCGCGAGGGAGTCGCCGGTGTGGTCGGCGATGTCCTGGATCTCCGGGACCTGGTAGTTGTGCGCGAGCAGGACCGCGTCGCGCTGCTTCGCCAGGCGCCGCACCTCCTCGGCCCAAGCCGCGTTCGCCTCGACCCCGCCGTAGGGGGTGAGGTCCTGTTCGAGCGTCGAAGTCATGCTGGCCCTCCTGGACCGATCTCCGGTTTTCGCCTTACAATCGAAAACCGTGCGAAGTCATCTTAACACCCAGGCCCCCCTGGCCCACGAGGTTTTGGGCGCGGTCCTTCAAGTGCGCTCGGACACACTGCGGGTGCTGCTGTGGCGCCGCGCGCTCGACCCGCACCTCGGCCGCTGGTCGCTGCCGGGCGGCCGGCTGCGGCCCGACGAGGACGTCGAGACGTCGATCCGGCGCCAGCTCGCGGAGAAGGTGGACGTCCGCCAGCTCAAGCACGTCGAGCAGCTCGCGGTGTTCAGCGACCCGGACCGGGTGCCGGGGCCGCGCGTGGTGGCGACGGCGTTCCTCGGGCTCGTGCCCTCGGACGTCGACCCCGAGGTCCCCGAGGACACCGAGTGGCACGACGTCGCGAAGCTGCCGCGGACGGCGTTCGACCACGAAGCGATCGTGCTGCGTGCCCGCGACCGGCTGCGCTCGAAGCTGTCGTACACCAACCTGGGGTTCGCGCTGGCCCCCGACGAGTTCACGATTTCCGCGCTGCGCGGCCTGTATTCGGCGGCGCTGGGTTACCGCGTCTCGGCGACGAACCTCCAGCGGGTGCTGTCCCGGCGCGGGCTGCTGGTGCCGACCGGGCACACGGCGCCCCCGGGCCGCGCGGGCGGGCGCCCGGCGGCGCTGTTCTCCTTCGCCGGCAAGGGCATGCAGATCACCGACCCGTTTGCCGTGTTCAAACCACCCAACCGGTGACCATCCTGCGGCGACGGCGTTCTCCCTTTACGGTGGACGCGTGACCGAGCCGGAATCGGAAAGTGACGCGACGACGACGATCCTGCCGTTGTTCCCGCTTCAGACCGTGCTGCTGCCCGGCACCAAGCTCCCGCTGCACATCTTCGAACCGCGGTACCGGCAGCTGATGGCGGACCTGGTGAGCGGCACGGTGCCGGGCCGCGAGTTCGGCGTGGTCGCGCTGCGGTCGTCGCTGACGCGTGAGGTCCGTGGTCTGGACCAGCTGTACGAGATCGGCTGCAGCACGGTGCTGCGCGAAGCGAAGCGCCTGCCGGACGGCCGGTTCGACGTGGTGACGGAGGCCCGGCGCCGCTTCCGCCTGCGCGACCTCGACTGCGTCTCGGCCCCCTACATGATCGCCTCCGTGGAGTGGGTCGACGACGACCCGGCGACACCGTCGGGCGGCATGGCCGAGCGCCTGGCCGCGGTGGCCCGCACGGCCCACGAGCGGTACTGCGAAACGGCCTGGCGCAGCGACGACTGGCAGGCCCCGCCCCCGGACACGACGCTGGCCGAGCTGGCGTACGTCCTGGCGGCGGACTGCCTCCTCCCCCTGGAGGACCGCCAGCGCCTCCTGGAGGAACGCCACCCCCTGCGCCGGCTGCGCATCGCCTGCCGCCTGCTGACCCGCGAGGCGGGGTTCCTGAACACGCTGGGCGCGGTACCGCTGCCCCCGGGTGAGCTGACCGACCTCAGCCGCCCGGCCAGCTTGAACTGACCCGCCGCCCCCACACAACAGGCCCCACCCATGGGCGGATTCTTGGACGATCGCCCACCGCGATCAGTTCGCCGATCCCGGCCGAGCCCACCGGGCACCGGCCGGCTCGGGCGGCCAGGCGCCGTCGAGGTGCCGGTGGCGACGCGGTTCGCGGCCGACCGTCGCCATCGGCCGTTCCAGCTCGGCCGCGATCGCCCGCACGCGCGCCCCCTGCCTCACGCACACGGTAAGCGATCCGGAGAACCCGCTGCCCCAAGGCGTGAACCCGAGCCTCCGCCCCCACAGAACAGGCCCCACCCATCCCTGGGGGCTGACCCCGTTCCAGCCTATCGCCACCCACCGACAAATCCGGCGGCGAAGCCGCAACCCCCGCCCGATTGTCCACAATCGGCAACCCCTGGGGACAACCCCGTGACGGCACCCGAAATACCGCCCCGACGTGGAGAACAGCGGCGGTCTCACCGACCGGCCCACAAGACGTTCGCCTCCAGCGCAACCACGGAGACTCCCCCGAAGAAACTGCTCCGCCACCAGCGGAAACAGCACCCGGCAAACCCTCAGACCTCAGACCCGTTGCCGAACTTGCTCCACACCTTCCCGGCCGCACCGGACACGGCCTCCCCGACGTCGCTGAACGCCTTCGTCAGCGGGTCCGTCGACGAGTTCCACGACTCCTTGTACGACTTGGCCGCCGACCTGAGGTCGTCCTTCCAGTCCGACGCCGGGGAGTCGGCGTCCCGGCGCGCGTAGTCGCCCGCCAGGATCGCGCGGTAGTCCTCCGACGCCGCCCACTTCTGCAGCTGGGCCGCGCGGACCACCGCGAACGGGTGCGATTCCGTCTCGACCGACTTCAGCTTGAGGAAGCTGTCGCGGATGTCCTCGACGGACTCGTACTCCGCGGCCTGCTGCAGGAACGACGGGACGTCGATGCGCGCCGGGTCGATGCCGCCGGCGACCTGGATCTGGGCGCGCAGCGCCGCCGTCGGGTCCTGGCTGCACAGCAGCCCGGCCCGGTCGCACGACAGCTCGGCCTTGCGGAACCACTCGCGCAGCGCCGCGATGACCGCCCGGATGCCGAGCGCGCTGACCGGCGTCCAGGACATCACCAGCTGCAGGTTGATCAGGCGCACCATGATCGTGCGGTACACCGCGTGCCCCGACAGTACGTGCCCCAGCTCGTGCCCGAGCACGAACCGCAGGGACTCCTGGCCCATCAGCTCGACGAGCCCGGTGCTGACGCGGACGAACGGCTCGTCCATGCCGACCGCCTCCGCCCGGACCCGCGGGTCCTGGAAGACGAACACGTTCGGCACCGCGGGCAGGTCGAGCGTCTCGGCGCACTCGTGGCGCAGCCGGTCGAGCTCCGGGTACTGCTTCGGCCCGACGCGGATCGACGACGCCAGCGCCATCAGCCGCTCGCCGCGCTCGTTGTAGAAGCCCGAAACGGCCTTGACGACCTGGGCGAAGCCGGGCACCGCGCGCAGCGTCGCGAGCGCGCCGCGGTCCACCGGGTGCTCGTACGCGCGCGGGCTGATGCCGGGAAAGCGGACGGCGTTGTGCCGCGAAGCCTCGATGTCCTCAGTCACTTCTGGATCCCCCCTGTAGGTGACGCGTCACACCATAGGGGAAAGCGGTCAGCCGAGGCGGCGGCCCAGGTCGTCGCGGCCGTTCCAGGTGGCGAGCAGGGTGTAGGCGATCGACACGCCGAGCGGGCCGGTCAGCAGCACCCACCACGACTCCAGGCGCGGCGCCAGCTCGATCACCGAGCCCAGCGTGGGCGGGGTGGAGATGACGTAAAAGGCGTTCGCCCAGCCGACGCCGATCAGCTTGGCGAGCGCGGCGGCGAGCGTGACACCGAGCACCGCGGCGAGGAACACGACCGGACCCCGCCGTTCGCGAAGCAGCCAGACGACGACGCCGGCGACGATCCCCAGCCCGAGCGCGAGGAACCCGAAGACCGCCAGGTCGTCGAAGCGGTGCCAGCTTTCCAGCTCGAGGGGGCCCTGGGTGCCGTCGGCGTCGACGATGCGCACCCGCTCCGGCGGCGCGAGCAGCGCCCACGCGAGGGCGAGCGGGA
Source organism: Amycolatopsis sp. cmx-4-61 (assembly GCF_046548775.1). Lineage (NCBI taxonomy): Bacteria > Bacillati > Actinomycetota > Actinomycetes > Pseudonocardiales > Pseudonocardiaceae > Amycolatopsis > Amycolatopsis sp. cmx-4-61. The sequence goes on from NZ_JAEBEI010000005.1 coordinate 359,734, forward strand.
AGCACAGCACGGTGAGGACGCCGAACACGCTGACGGCGGGCAGCAGGTCGGCCTTCACGACGACCCGCGGCCGCCGCTCCCGGAAGAGCACGGGCACCGACCACGGACCGGCCACGGCCGACGGCCGGTGCGCGGGTCCCGACGACTCACTCACCCGGACTCCCTCCTGCGATCAGTACACCGAGCGTAACCGGTCGGTGCGCGAACCCGGTGAGCCGCTCGCCCGTGTCGTGCGGGCCGAGCCGGTTCGTCACCCGCTCGCCGTCTCGCCGTGCCGGCTGCAGCGGGCCGTCCAGCCGAGGGGGCTCACCTGGACGACCAGCCGGCGCGCGCAGAACGCGCAGTACCGCGGCGGCTCCAGCGCCGTGCGCGGGTTGTGGCACGCCGGGTGGTCCGCCCCACCCGGCGATTCCTGTCCACAGTGGACGCAGAAGCCCGGGTCAGAGGCTGTCACTGAGGGCCTTGATGGGCATCTTGAGCTCGTCGAGCATTTCGAGGTCCGCCGAAGCGGGCCGGCCGAGGTTGGTCAGGTAGTTGCCGACGATGATCGCGTTGATCCCGCCGAGCATGCCCTGCTCCGCACCGAGGTCGCCGAGCGTCAGCTCCCGGCCGCCGGCGAAGCGCAGCATCGTGCGCGGCATCGCGAGCCGGAACGCCGCGACCGTCCGCAGGGCATCGCGGCCCTCGACGATTTCGTAGTGCTCGTACGGCGTTCCCGGCTGCGGGATGAGGAAGTTCATCGGCACCTCGTGCGGGTTCAGCTCGGCGAGCTGCACGGCGAACTCGGCGCGCTGCTCAACCGTCTCCCCCATGCCGATGATGCCGCCGCAGCAGACCTCCATGCCCGCTTCGGCGACCATCCGCAGCGTGTCCCAGCGCTCCTCCCACGTGTGGGTGGTGACGACGTTCGGGAAGTGCGAACGCGCCGTCTCGAGGTTGTGGTTGTAGCGGTGGACGCCCATGTCGACGAGCTCGTCGACCTGCTCCTGCGTCAGCATGCCGAGCGAGCAGGCGATCTGGATGTCGTTGCCGTCTTCCCGGATCGCCTTGACGCCTTCGCGCACCTGCGAGAGCAGCCGCTGGTCCGGGCCGCGGACGGCGGCGACGATGCAGAACTCCGTCGCGCCGGTCTCGGCGGTTTGCCGGGCGGCCTTGACGAGGTTCGGGATGTCGAGCCACGCCGAGCGCACCGGCGTCGGGAAGCGACCGGACTGGGAGCAGAAGTGGCAGTCTTCGGGGCAGCCGCCGGTCTTGAGGCTGATGATGCCCTCGACCTCGACCTCGGGGCCGCACCAGCGCATCCGCACCTCGTGCGCCAGGGCGAGGAGGTCGGGCAGCCGGTCGTCGGGCAGCCGGAGCACGTCGAGGACCTGCTGTTCGCCGAGGCCGACGCCGTTTTCGAGGACCTGCTCGCGCGCTGAGGCGAGAACGTCGGTGTCCGGGACTGCGGTCACGGCGGCTCCTTGATCGAGGTGGTGCGGGAAAGCGTCCCTCATCGTGCCCGAAGGGGACCCGGGGGAACAGCGACGCAGGTCACTTCCCGGTGGAAGCGCATCCCGCGAAAAGCTCCGGGTCGAACTCGCCGCCGAACCACGGCGAGAGCCCGGCCCGCGCGGCGGCCAGGAAGTCCTCCCGGGAGGCCTGCCCGATGTCCGCGGGCAGCACGCCGAGCAGGGGCGCGCCCGCCGCGACCGGCAGGTCTTCGAGGTTGGACAGCGCGGCGAGGTCCGGCTCGGCCGGCCAGGCCCCGATGATGACCCCGGCGACGGTCAGCCCGCGCTTGGTGGCGACCTCGGCGGTGAGCGCGGTGGCGTTGAGGGTGCCGAGGCCGGCCTCGGCCACGATGATCACCAGCGAGCCGAGCGACCAGGCGACGTCGGCGAGGCTCGCGCCGGCGCCGTCGAAGCGCACGAGCAGGCCGCCGGCGCCCTCGATCAGGGTGAGGTCGTGCGCGGTGTCGAGGTCGGACGCGGCCTGGGCGATCTCGCCGGGGTCGAGCGCCGGCAGCCCGCTGCGCCGGGCAGCGGCCTCCGGCGAAAGCGGATCGGGGTAGCGGCGCAGCTCCCGGGTGGTGACGTCCGGCCCGGCGAGCCGGACGACGTCCTGGAGGTCACCGGGCTCGTCGGGACGCACCCCGGTCTGGGCGGGCTTCAGCACGGCCACCCGCTGTCCCCCGGCCGCCGCCAGCGCCGCGATCGCCGCCGTGGTGATCGTCTTGCCGACCCCGGTCCCGGTCCCCGTCATCACCAGCATGGTCACGGACCATCAATTTAGTGACTCCGGGGACGGCCGCGCACGCGGGCCGTGGTCGGCGGGGCCGACGGGCCACGCGCGCGGCCACTTCGCGGGCCCGGGGTGGCCGTCCGGGCCACCGCCGGCCACGGAACGATCCGGCCCTGTCGTGCACCGGACCAGCCGGACCCCCGCACCGCAGGCCCGGCCGGCCCTCGATCGGACGGCCGCTCAGGCGCCCGGCACCACCACCGGCGCCCCGGCCGGGCGGAACGTCCGCTCCCCGACGTCGAACAGGTGCACCTGGGCCTCGCCGACGTGGAAGTACATGCCGGTCAGCTGCAGCTTCCCGGCCGACTCCGCCACCGCCACCGACGGGTACTCGCGCAGGTGGTCCAGCTGCTGCAGCACGTTGTGCAGCGCCAGCCGGTCGCCCTCGCGGTCCGGGACCGCGCCGTCCAGGGTGGCCGAGCCCAGCCGGTGGGCGCTCGGCTCCGCGTGGCGCAGCCAGGCCGACAGCGGCCCCGGCGGCGGGCCATCGGCCAGCGCCGCCATGGCGCCGCACGAGGAGTGGCCGCACACCACGATCTCCGACACCCCGAGCACGCCCACCGCGTACTCGATCGACGCGTTCATCGACGCGTCGGCCTGCCCCGGCGGCACCAGGTTGCCGATGTTGCGGATCGTGAACAGGTCACCCGGCCCGCTGGTCGTGATCAGGTTCGGCACGATCCGCGAGTCGCCGCAGGTGATGAACAGCGTGCGCGGCCGCTGGCCGTCCGCCAGGCCCGACAGCGTGTCACGCAGCAGCGGCGCGGCGCGGCGGTGGAACTCCGTGGCGCCGCGCCGGGTCTGCTGGGCCGGGATGTCGACGCTCTCGGCCGCCTGCCACGCCGACCACGGCGCCAGCCAGCGCGGCACCGCCCGGCTCGCCGCGGTCCGGGACCGCGTCGGGCGGCCCGCCTTGCCCTCGCCGAACCACGGGTGGCCGACCTCGTCGACCTCGACCGTGCCGCCGGCGCGCTCGTGCGCCTGCTGCCACGTCTGCAGGCTTTCGAACGCGGCGTGGTCGAGGTAGTCGACGACCAGTTCCAGCCGCACCCGGACCCCGCCCGGGACGGTCCCGAGCACCTTCGACAGCCGCGGGACCGACAGGAACGTCAGGACGCCTTCGACGACGACGCGCCAGTCGTCGCCTTCCCGTTCGACGTGGATGCCCGACCACACCGTGCGGCGCAGCATCAGCACCACCGCCAGCCCGATCCCGGCCAGCACGCCGGTCAGCAGGTCGAACACCACGACCCCGCCGAGGGTGAGCAGGTACACCGGCAGATCCCCGTGGGCCAGCACGGTCTTCAGGTGCCCGGGGTTGACCAGCTTCGCGCCGACGTGCACCAGCAGCCCGGCCAGCGCGGCCAGCGGGATGCTCTGGATCAGCCCGGCGAGCAGGACGACGAACAGCAGCACCCAGACCCCGTGCAGCACCGCCGACACGCGCGACTTCGCCCCGGCGGCGACGTTGGTGGAGCTGCGGACGATGACGCCGGTGACGGGCAGGCCGCCCAGCGCGCCGGAGATCATGTTCGCCGTGCCCTGGCCGACGAGTTCGCGGTCGAGGCGGGCACGCGGCCCGGTGTGCATGCGGTCGACGGCGACCGCCGAGAGCAGGCTCTCCACGCTGGCGATCAGCGCGATCGTGACGACGGCGAGGGCGAACCCGCCCCAGCCGCCGTCCGGCAGCTGCGGGACGAGGTGGACGTCCAGCAGGTCGCCAGGGAGTTCCACGCGCGGGAGCGTCATCCCGAACGCGACCGACACCACCGTCGCCACCGCGATCGCGGCCAGCGGCCCCGGCACCTTGCGGACGGCAGCGGGCAGTTTCGGCCAGATCAGCAGCAGGGCGATGGCGAGCAGGCCGACGATGGCGGCGGAGTCGTGGTGGGCGACGATCTGGCCGGGCAGCTCGGCGACGTTCTCCACCGCCGAGCTCTGGGCCTTGCCGCCGAGGATGACGTGCAGCTGGCCGAGCACGATGGTGACGCCGATGCCGGCCAGCATGCCGTGCACGATGGCCGGCGAGATGGCCAGCGCGGCGCGCGCGATGCGGCTCAGCCCCAGCAGGATCTGGCACGCCCCGGCGGCGACGGTGATCGCGCAGGTGACGGCCCACCCGAACGTCTGGATGGTTTCGGCCATGACCACGGTCAGGCCGGCGGCGGGTCCGCTGACCTGGAGCGCGGAACCGCCGAGCGCGCCGGCGACGATGCCGCCGACGACGGCGGCGACGAGCCCGGCGGCGACCGGGGCGCCCGAGGCGAGGGCGATGCCGAGGGACAGGGGAACGGCTACGAGGAAGACGACCAGTGAGGCCGGCAGGTCGTGGCGGAGCACGGCGAGGGGTCTCATGATCGCCATGCAACCGGAAACCGAGTGAAATGTCCGCTATGTACCACCCGTTCGAGTGAACAACTGCCGGTATTTAGCCCGAATGTCACATATCGGGCACCGCGTTAACCCCCCGTTCACAGCACAATTTCTGTCACGCGACAGTTGAATCCCGTACGACACAAGGGTTTGCGCCCACCCAAGCGCCCCAATGTGGCCTTCGGTGCGTCTCACGCACCCAAGGCGGCCTTCGGTGCGTCTCACGCAACCAAGGCCACATTGGGGCGCTTTCCGGGATCAGTGCTCCAGCGCCTCCGCGGGGACGAACCCGCGTGCCGTACCGTCCAAAAGGGACACCTGAGCCGCGCCGACGTCGAAGTACATCCCGGTGAGCCGCAGCGCGCCCCGGTCCAGGGCGGCCGCGACCACCGGGTAGCCGCGCAGGGTTTCCAGCTGCTGCACCACGTTCTGCAGCGCGAGCTGGTCGGCCTCGGCGGCCGGCCGTTCGCCGCCGAGCAGCAGCGGTGCCTCGCGGTGGCGGCGCCGGAGCGTCGCCTCGCCGTGGCGCAGCCAGCTCCCGAGCTGGTCGAGCCCGGCCGGGGCCCGGCCGAGCAGCGCCTTCATCGCGCCACAGCCGGAATGCCCGCACACCACGATTTCGGCGACCTCCAGCACCCCGACGGCGTACTCGATCGCCGCGCCGACCGAGGTGTCGGTGCCGTCGGGCGGCGGCACGAGGTTGCCGATGTTCCGCACGGTGAACAGGTCGCCCGGCCCGCTGGTGGTGATGAGGTTCGGCACGATCCGGGCGTCGCCGCAGGTGATGAACAGCGTGTGCGGCTGCTGGCCGTGCGCCAGCCCGTCCCACGTGTCGCGCAGCAGCGGCGCCGTGCGGCGCTGGAACTCCGAAGCACCCCGGCACAGCAGCGAACTGGCCGTGCGCTGGGCGGGCAGCACGACGTGCTCGGCCTGCCACTGCGACCACGGCGCGAGCCACCGCGGCACGACCCGGGCGGCGACGCTGCGGCGCACGGTCGGCTCGCCCGAGCGGCCGCGTTCGAACCACGGGTGCCCGATCTCGTCGACGGTGACGCACCCGGCGTGCGCCTGCTGCCAGCCGCGCAGGCAGTCGAACGCGGCGTGGTCGAGGTAGTCGACGAGCAGTTCGAGGGTGACCTCCGCGTGCGGCGGCACCTCGGCGAGCACGCGGGTCAGCCGCGGCACGGACAGGAACGTGAGCGCGCCTTCGATGACGACGCGGTGGCGGCCGCCTTCCCGTTCGACGTGGATGCCGGAGAAGATCATCCGCCGCAGCATCAGCGCCAGCGCCAGCAGGATCCCGGCCGCGACGCCGGTGAGCAGGTTGACGGCCACGGCACCGGCCAGGGTGACGACGTACACCGGCAGGTCGCCGTGCCGCCGGACTTCCTTGAGCCCGTGCAGGTTCACCAGCTTCGTCCCGACGAACACCAGCAACGCGGCCAGCGCCGCCAGCGGGATCAGCCGCAGCACGCCGGTGAGCGCCAGGCAGGCGGCGAGGATCCAGCCGCAGTGCAGGATCGACGACAGCCGCGTGCGCGCGCCCGCCTCGAAGTTGGTCATGCTGCGCACGATGACGCCGGTGACGGGGAACCCGCCGAGCGCGCCGGCGGCGACGTTCGCCGCGCCCTGCCCGATGAGCTCGCGGTCGAGGTCCGTGCGCGGGCCGCCGCGGAGCTTGTCCACCGAGACCGCCGATAGCAGGCTCTCCAGGCCGGCGATGAGCGCGATGCTGACCGCCGCGACGGCGAAGCTCCCCCAGCCGCCGTCCGGCAGCCGCGGGACGACGTGCAGGGCCGGCAGCCCGGCGGGGAGGTCGACGCGCGGCAGGGTCATGCCGGTTGCGACGGACAGGCCGGTGGCCAGCGTGACGGCGGCCAGCGGCGCGGGCACGCGGCGGACGGCCTTCGGCAGCCGCGGCCAGGCCAGCAGGACGCCGAGGGTGACGACGCCGATCAGCACGGCCTGGTCGTGGTGCGCGGCGACCTGCGCCGGCAGCGCCAGGACGTTGGCGAGCGCGGAGCCCTGCGCCGAGCCGCCGAGGACGACGTGCAGCTGGCCGAGCACGAGCGTGACGCCGATGCCGGCGAGCAGGCCGTGCACGATCGCCGGCGAGACGGCGAGCGCGGCGCGGGCGGCGCGGGTGAGGCCGAAGAAGATCTGGAGCAGGCCCGCGGCGACGGTGATCGCGCAGGTGGCGGCCCAGCCGTGGGTGGCGATCGTGTCGGCCAGCACCACGGTCAGGGCGGCGGACGGACCGCTGACCTGCAGCGGCGACCCGCCGAGGAGGCTCGCGACCAGCCCTCCGACGACAGCGGAGATCAGGCCGGAGAGCAGCGGCGCCCCGGCGGCGAAGGCCACGCCGAGGGACAGGGGGACGGCGACGAGGAAGACGACTATCGACGCGAGGAAATCGTGCTTGAGGTTCTCCCGGTTCAGGAAGGGCTTCGGGGGTCCGGTGTCGTGCTCGCCGCGAACGATCTCGATCATGGGGGCAGGATCGCCGAAATCGGGCGAAATGTCTGCTACGCAAGCATTTCTCGCGTTCGTCCGGGCACAGGACGGACCGGCTTTCCCGGCCCGGTCACCCTTAACCCCTCCGCCGTTCGCGTGGTTTCGATCTTGGTCCGGCACCCAGCGCGACGATGAGGGACCTTCGGGTCTCGGTGTGCCGGTGGTCACGCCCGATGTGCTGAATTCAGGCCTGTTCGGCGACCGCGAGCATCGCGCGGGTGAGCACGGCGAGGTCGTCGCCGGTCGAAACGTACGGCGGCATGGCGTAGACGAGGTCCCGGAACGGCCGCAGCCAGGCGCCCTGCGCGGTGGCGACGTCGGTGGCGACCGCCATGTCGACGGGGTGGTCGAGCTGCAGCACGCCGATCCCGCCGAGCACCCGCACGTCGGTGACGGCGGGCAGGTCGCGCGCCGGGGCCAGGCCGTCGAGGAACGCCTTTTCGATCCGCGTGACGTCGCTGCGCCAGCCGCCGTCGGCGAGCAGCCCGAGCGAGGCGTTGGCGACGGCGGACGCGAGCGGGTTGCCCATGAAGGTCGGGCCGTGCGCCAGGACGGGCAGTTCGCCCCGCGCGATCCCGGCGGCGACCGCCGGCGTGCACAGCGCGGCCGCCATGCTGAGGTAGCCCCCGGTGAGCGCCTTCCCGACGCACATGACGTCGGGCGTGACCCCGGCGTGCTCGGCGGCGAACAACGCACCGGTGCGGCCGAAGCCGGTGGCGATCTCGTCGAAGACGAGCAGGACGTCGTGCGCTTCGGTGAGCTCCCGCAGGGCGCGCAGGTACGCGGGGTGGTGGAACCGCATCCCCCCGGCCCCCTGCACGACGGGCTCGACGATGACGGCGGCGAGTTCGCCCGCGTGCCGCTCGATCCCGGCCGCCAGCGTGTCCACATAGGACGGATCGGGCGGGGTGTCGAACCCGGACGGCGGCGCGGGCACGAAGACCTGTTCGGGCAGGACACCGCGCCACAGCGAGTGCATGCCGCCGTCGGGGTCGCAGACGCTCATCGGCGTGAAGGTGTCGCCGTGGTAGCCGCCGCGCCAGGTGAGCAGCTTGTGCTTGCCGGTCCGCCCGCGGGAACGCTGGTACTGCAGGCACATCTTGACGGCGACCTCGACCGAGACCGATCCGGAGTCGCAGAGGAAGACGTGCTCGAGCCCGTCGGGCGTGAGGTCGACGAGGGTCTTGGCGAGGGTGACGGCGGGTTCGTGGGTGAGGCCCCCGAACATGACGTGGCTCATCCGCCCGGCCTGCGCGGTGAGCGCGGCGTCGAGAACGGGGTGCCGGTAGCCGTGCACGGCCGACCACCACGAGGACATCCCGTCGACGAGCTCCCGCCCGTCGGCCAGCGTCAGCCGAACCCCGCTCGCTTCGGTGACCAGCAGCGACGGCACCTTGGCCGGCATCGGCGCATAGGGGTGCCAGACGTGCCGGGCATCGAGGGCGAGCAGGTCGGCGGAGTCCATCCGCCGACCCTACGACACCACTCCGGGCCCGGTTGCCGCCGCCGACCTTCGCCGCCGCAGCAGCGCGGGCACCATCCCCCGGCGCGGCCTCCCCGGCCCGGCCTCCCCGGCCCGGCTCGCCGACCCTCACAGCCGAACGGGCAGCGTCTCCAGCCCGTGCACGAGCGAGCTGGTCCGGTAGACGAGCTCATCCGGCTTGGCGGCCAACGCGATGTCCGGGAACCGGGCCAGCAGTCCGCCCAGCGCGATCTCCGCCTCGAGCCGGGCCAGCGGTGCCCCCACGCAGTAGTGGATGCCGTGCCCGAACGCCAGGTGCCCGCCGGCCGCGCGCGTGATGTCCAGCTTGTCCGGCTCCGGATACCGCTCGGGGTCGCGGTTCGCCCCGAGCAGCGAGACCAGCACCAGCTCGCCCTCGGGAATCGTCACCCCGGCCACCTCCACCGGCTCCGCCGTGAACCGCAGCGTGGCCAGGTGGATCGGGCCGTCGAAGCGCAGGAACTCCTCCACCGCGCCCGGCAGCAGCTCCGGCTCCGCACGCAGGCGGGCCAGCTGCGCCGGCTCGCGCAGCAGCGCCAGCACGCCGTTGGCGATCAGGTTGACCGTCGTCTCGTGGCCGGCCACCAGCAGCAGGAACGCCATCGACACCAGCTCGGGCTCGGACAGCGAATCCCCGTCGTCGGTCGCGTGCACCAGGTCCGACAGCAGGTCCTCCGCCGGCTCGGCGCGCTTCTGGGCGATCAGGTCCGTCAGGTACGCGAACATGCTCCCCGCCGCGGCCTGGACCTGTTCCGGCCGCACCGCCGCGCTCAGCAACGTCTTGGACCAGCCGGAAAACTCCGCGCGGTCCTCTTCACGGACGCCCAGCAGCTCGCAGATCACGGTGATCGGCAGCGGCGCGGCGAACGCGGCCACCAGGTCCGCCCGCTCCTGCCCGGCCAGCGCGTCGAGCAGCTCCGCGGTGATCTGTTCGACCCGCGGCCGCAGCCGGGCCACCGTCCGCGCGGTGAACGCCTTGTTCACCAGCTTCCGCAGCCGCGTGTGGTCCGGCGGGTCCGAGTTGAGCATGTGCCAGCTCAGGTCCTGCCCCAGCCCGTTCTGCAGGGCCTCCGGCGGCAGCTTCGCTTCGAACACCGCGCGGATGCCCTGGCTGTTCTTCCGCAGCCGCGGATCGGCCAGCAGCGCCCGCGCCTCCGCGAACCCGGTGACCAGGTAGCACGGCAGCCCGCGCGGTGGCAGCCGCACCCGGCGCACCGGGCCGCCGCCGCGCAGTATTTCCGAGAACAGGTGCGCGTCCTGGGCGAAGTCCGCCGCCACCTCGACGATTTCGTCGGTCGTCATTTCAGCCCCCAGTCCTCACGGCGTCAGCGTTCGGCGAGTGCCGCCACGACGCGCTCGGTCACGTCCTGCCAGTATGCCCGCTGTCGTTCGCGTTCTTCCGCGCCCGCAAGCCATTCTTGGTGGAACCTCAGTGTCGTCCTGGCCCCCGAGCCGCTGAGCCGCACCTGCACGGTCGAGTCGTGGTCCCAGTCGCTCGGCCGCCACGTGAGCCGCACGCGGTCGCCGCCGACGAAGCTGCGGATCTCCCCGACCGTGCCGTTCGCCGTCTCGTACGCCGCACCCGGCTCCGTCGGCAGCTCGGCGCCGGGGCCGAGCCAGATCGCGACGCCCTCGCGGCTGACCAGGAACTCCCACACCGCTTCCGCCGGGTACGGCACGGTCCGCGAGACGCCGATGTTCCACCCCGCACCCGCGGTTTTCCCCACCGAAGAAGTCATGTCCGCATCCTCGCACCGGGGTACGACAAGAACGGCGAGCGGTCCGGGTGGAGGATGGGCACCCGTGCGCTACCGCCCGATCTCCCCCGCCGTCCTGGCCGAAGAACTCGCCGAGCGCATCGACGCGCTGACCGGGCCGCGGCTCGCGGTCGCCGTCGACGGCGCGGCCGGCGCGACACCGGCCGCGGAACTCGCCGACGCGCTGGTCGATCCCCTGCGCCTGCGCGGCCGCGCGACCGTGCGCGTGTCCGCGCGCGACTTCCTGCGCCCCGCGTCGCTGCGCTTCGAGCACGGGCGCACGAACCCCGACACCCGCTACACCGACTGGCTCGACCTCGGCGCGCTCCGCCGCGAAGTGCTGGACCCGCTGAAGAACGCGGGCGAAGTCCTGCCGTCGTTGTGGGACGCCGAGCGCGACCGCGCGACCCGCGCCGCGCGGGTGCCGGTGCCCGAAGGCGGGGTCGTGCTCCTCGACGGCGAGCTGCTGCTGGGCGCCGGGCTGGCCTTCGACCTGGCCGTCCACCTCTGGCTCTCCCCCGCCGCGCTGCGCCGGCGGGTGCCGGACGCCTGGGCGGTCCCGGCCTACGAACGCTACGAAGAAGAAGCCGGCCCGAGCTCGCTCGCCGACGTCGTCGTGCGCGTCGACGATCCGCGGCACCCGGCGCTCTACACGCCTTAGCGGACGACGGCCACCGGGTCGCCGTCCAGCAGGCCGGACAGCCGCCGCGCCATGACGTCCCAGCGCCAGTTCGCCGTCACCCACCCGCGCCCGGCCTCGCCCATCCGGCGCGCGCGCACCGGGTCGGCGAGCAGGCTGGCCAGGGTCTCGGCGAGCTGGGTGACGTCCCGGCCGTCGACGACGTGCCCGGTGACCTCGTCGAGCACCGTCTCGGGCGCCCCGCCGGAGTTGCCGGCGACCACCGGCAGGCCGGTCGCCGAGGCCTCCAGGTAGACGATGCCGAGCGCTTCGACGTCCAGCCCCTTGCCGCGGGTGCGCGCGGGCATCGCGAAGACGTCGCCCGCCGCGTAGTGCGCCGGCAGCTCGGCCCACGGCACCGACCCGGTGAGCACGACGTCGCGTTCCAGGCCCAGGTCGGCGACCAGCCCGGTGAGCGTCCTGCGGTACGGGCCGCCGCCGACGATCAGCAGCACCGCGTCCGGGACCCGCTCGCGGATCTTCGGCAGCGCACGGATCAGCTGGTCCTGGCCTTTGCGCGGGACCAGCCGCGACACGCACACGATCGTCGGCCGGTCGCCGAGGCCGTGCCGCGCGCGGATTTCGGCGCGCCCGGCCGGGTCCGGCCGGTACAGCTCGGTGTCCACCCCGGACGGCAGCAGCTCCAGCCCGGCCATCGGGCCGAACGCCGCGGCGAAGCGGCCGCGCGTGTACCGGCTGACGTAGGTGAGGACGTCGGCGGTGTCGCCGATCCGCCGCAGCGCCTGCCGCGACCCGGGGAGCATGGACCAGCCGACCTCGTGGCCGTGCGTCGACGCCACGACGCGGCGCGCCCCGGCCCGGCGCAGCGGGTGCCCCAGCAGCGCGAGCGGCGCCGCCGCCCCGAACCAGACGGCTTCGCAGTCCCGCGCCCGCATGATCTGCTTCGCCCGGCGAAGCACGTCCGGCGTCGGCAGCATCAGCGACGTCGGGTGCCGGACGACCTCGAACGGCGCTTCGGCGTCGAACTCCTCGTGCGACCCCGTGCGCGACTCCCACGAAGGCGCGTAGACGACCAGGTCGTCCGCCGGCAGCCGGGTGGCGAGGGAGTTCAGGTAGTTCTGGATGCCCCCGGGCCGCGGCGGGAAGTCGTTGGTCACGAGCAGGGTCTTGAGCACGACCAAAGGCTAGCCACCGACGAACCGGGGGCGGCACCGCGTCCGCGGTACCGCCCCCGGGATCGGGTACAGGGCCGGCGAAGGTCACGCCGTCGGGCGGCGCGCTCCCGCGTACTGGCTCTGCAGCGGCGAGATCTTCACGACGTCACCGGTGTCGGGCGCGTGCACCATCTTGCCGTCGCCGATGTACATGCCGACGTGCGAAACGGGCGAGTAGTAGAACACGAGGTCGCCCGGCTGGAGCTGGTCCCGCGGCACCGCGGCGCCGAAGGTCGACTGCTCGCGGCTGGTGCGCGGCAGCGTGATGCCGGCCTGCTTGTAGGCCCACATGGTCAGGCCCGAGCAGTCGAACGTGCTCGGCCCGGTGGCGCCGTAGACGTAGGCGCTGCCGAGCTTGCTCAGCGCCGCGTTCAACGCCGCCTGCGCGGCCGCGGTGGGCGCCTTGATGTCGGTGGGCGCCGACCCGCCGCGGTCCTTCTGCGCGGCCCGGTCGGACGCGCTCAGGTTCTTGTTGGCCGCTTCGAGCTGGTCGATCTGGTCCTGCAGGGTCTTCTGCTTGGCCTCGATGTCCTGGGTCAGCTTGGCCGCGGCGTCGCGCGCGTCCTGCGCGCGCTTCGCGGCGTCGCTGGCCTTGGCGGCCGCGTCGGTGGCCTGCTGGACGGCGCCGGTGAGGTTGCCCATCGCGGCGTTCTTGCCGGTCGCGATGACCTCCAGCGCCGAGGAGCGGTCGAGGAAGTCCTGGGTGGACGTGCCCGCCAGCAGCGCCGACAGCTTGTTCAGCTGGACACCGCTGGTGAACGACGCGCCGGCGAACTTGTCGACCTCGGTCTGGTACTTCTTCTGGCTCTCGGAAGCCTTGACGGCCTGTTCCTTCGCCGCGTTGACGTCGTTGTTGGCCTTGTCGAGCTCGCCCTGCTTCTTCTTCAGGTCGTCCTTGGCGGACAGCAGGTCCTCGTTGAGCTTCTCGGCCTGGGCCGCGAGGTCGCGGTACTTGGCGAGGGCGTCGGAGCCGGCGGGCGGGGTCTGGAGCACGGGGACGGGGGCGGCGGTGGCCGACGGCTGGGCCACGGTGACGAGGGTGATCACCGAGGCCGCGGCGAGGGCACCTGAAACCACGCGCCTGAGGGAATGCGACTGCACGGTCGCGCGGGTCTCCTTTGGTCTCGGCCGCCGAACGGGACCCGGGGCACGAAGAGGCCGGGGAGTTCCTCTTCGCCGCTGTCCCGCCACCACGGCCCGAGCCGTGCGCTTTTGCCATGCACGAGCCGCAACAGGTGAAGCACGCGGTGGTGGTTCCGGTTCCCAGCTTCCCGACAAAGCTGCGCCCGGCGGCGATCTCGCGTCGCCGCCTCCACAGACGGCCGAGGGCCACGAGATCTCGGACAGGTTACGAAAAGACCGCCACCGCGTCCACCACCTCGCCGCCAAAAACGCTGAGTGACAGCCCGGAACACCATCGGACCAGGGCGGGAGGAAAGGTGTGATGGGTGTTACACGCTGGCGATTCTCCGGAGGACCTTTCGACTACCGACCGTTCACCGATTCGATCGACCATTCGGCGCGCCCTCACGAAACGGTGGAAATCAGGCGGTGCGCCGGACCGGTTCTTCGACCAGCCGCAAGTGCGGCACCATCCCGGCTTCGGCCAGCGCGTCCACCGCGCGCCGTTCGTCGGCGTCCCACACCACCGCCGGGGGCGCGCCGAGCAGCACGCTCACGACGCAGTCGTGGCAGGAAATGCCGCGCACGGCACAGCGGTCGCAATCGACCACCAGGTTCTCGATGTCCGAAACGGCGATGTGCGAGACGTCCACTTCGGACAGCTCGGGGGTGTCGCTCATGTCGTCCTCCTCACGTCGGTGCTGACTTGGGGAGAACGGTAGGCGCCACCACCGACAGTTTCGGGCGGTCAGACCCTCGACAGGCGGCTGACCAGCACCGATGACGGCGTCGGGTGGGCGCCGCGGCCCCGCACGGAGTCCGCGACCGCCCGGTCGGACGTCGCGACGACCATCGGCCGCCCCGCGGGCTCGGCCGCGACGAGGTTGCGGATGACGTCGTCGGCCAGGACCCCGCGGTCGGAGAACAGCACCCGCACCCCGCGGGGCACCGAGGCCGGGACGGAGAGCACGCCGGCGCCGTCGAACACCACCGTGACCTCGGCGGAGGTGCGCGCGGCGAGCGCGGACAGCTGGTGGATCAGCCGGTCGCGCTGGTCGGCGAGGGCGAGTTCCGGGTAGCCGGTCTTGGTGACGTTGTAGCCGTCGACGATCAGGTGCACGTTGGGCAGGGCGAGGTAGCGGTCCAAGGTGGACACGTCGGGGATCTTGCCGCCCTGGCCGGTCCCGGAACTGGCGCCGCGGACCATGTCCGCCGGCCGGGCTCCGCGCGCGCCCAGGGCGAGCTCGCGGCGCAGGCCGCTGACGGCGCCGTCGATGGTGTCGATGAGCAGGGCGAGCCGCACTTCGTCGGCCTGCCGGGCCTCGCGCGCGGACTGGCGGGCGATCTCGGCGTCGGCGACGGCACGCTCGGCGCGGGCGCGCTCCCCGGCGACGCGCTGGCGTTCGCGCTCGAGCTGGGCCGTGAGCGCGGCGAGCTCGGCGAGGTGGGCGGCGGACCCGCGTTCGACGTCGGCGGAGGCCGCTTCGGCCGCGTCCCTGGCCTGGCGCAGCTGCACGCCTTGTTCGCGAAGTCGCTTGAGGAGCTTCTCGACTTCGCCCTCGCGCTCACCCCGGGCGTTCTCGGCGGCTTGCTTCGCTTCGGCGAGTTCGGCGCGGACCTGGGCGAGCTCGGCCTCCAGCCGCTGGGCGCGGGCGAGCGCGGCGTCGCGTTCGGCGCGCAGGGCGTTTTCCTCGGCGTTCCTGGCGACCAGCCGGACGCGCCCGGCAGCCTCGGACTCGCCGAGCAGGACGGCGGCGGCCGCTGCGGCGACGGAATCGGCGGCGTTGGGGTCGAGGGCGTCGGTGCGGTGCTCGCGCAGCCACTCGATGACGGCCGTCCGGAACTGGGACGAGTCGCCGAGGGCCGCGAGCAGGGCGGCGCCGCCGAGCTTGGCCCGCTTGGCGGGGGCGAACTTCGCGACCGGCCGCAGCTGGCGGGGCACGTCGGTGGCGGGCAGCTTGGCGACGGCGGCCGCGGCGAGCTCGGCGATGCGGTCGCGCACCGGTTCGGGCAGCGCGGGCCAGGTGGCGGGCTCGGGATGTCCGGCCTGGTCAGCGACCTCCTCGGCCTCCTCGGCCGGCTCGGCGCGCGACGCGACACCCGAGGGACCGACGGGGTCCCCCGGTGGCTCCGGCACGAGCGGCTGCGGGTGCATTGGTCCAGGGTAGTTCCCGGCCCGGCATCCCGCCCCGCGCGCCACACGGACCGCGCCACACGGACCGCGCCACACCGACCGCGCCGGGCACCCGGTCGGCCACGGCGCGGCCAAAACTGTCGGGGGTGGCCCCTAGAGTCCCGCCCATGCGTTCGGTCCAGGCTCAGCTCGCGTTCGACGAGCTCGGAACTCCCTTGCGGGACACGACTTTCGTCGTCTTCGACCTCGAGACGACCGGGGCGCCGCCCGGCCCGTCGGGGATCACCGAGATCGGGGCGGTGAAGGTGCGCGGGGGCGAGGTGCTGGGCGAGTTCGCGACGCTGGTGAACCCCGGCGCGCCGATCCCGCCGCAGATCGTCTCGCTGACCGGGATCACCCAGGCGATGGTCTACGACGCGCCGCCGATCGAGGAGGTGCTGCCGGCGTTCCTGGAGTTCATCGGGGGCACGGTGCTGGTCGCCCACAACTCCGGCTTCGACACGTCCCACATGCGGGCGGCGTGCGAAGGCCACGGGTACGTGTGGCCGAAGCTGACGGTGGTGTGCACGGTCCGGCTGGCGCGGCGGGTGGTGCCGCGGGACGAGGTCGGGCGGTACAACCTGACGGCGCTGGCGCTGCTGTTCGGCGCGAGGACGCGGCCGACGCACCGCGCCCTGGACGACGCACGGGCGACGGTGGACGTCCTGCACGGCCTGCTGGAGCGGGTCGGGAACCTGGGCGTGCACTCGCTCGAAGAGCTGATGGGCTACCTGCCGGAGGTGACCGTCGCCCAGCGCGCCAAACGGCACCTGGCGGCGGACCTGCCGTCGGCTCCCGGTGTCTACCTGTTCAAGGGGCCGAAGGAGGAGGTCCTGTACGTCGGCACGGCGAAGGACCTGCGGCGCCGGGTGCGCACGTACTTCACGGGTTCGGAGGGGCGAAGCCGGATCCGGGAGATGGTCGCGCTGGCCGAGCGCGTCGACCACGTCGTGTGCGCGCACGCGCTGGAGGCGGAGGTGCGGGAGCTGCGGCTGATCTCGGCGCACCGGCCCGCCTACAACCGGCGGTCGAAGAACCGGCACCAGGGCTGGTGGATCGGCTTGACGGACGAGGCGTTCCCCCGGCTGTCGGTGGTGCGCCTGCCGCGGCCGGGGGTGCTGGGGCCGTTCCGCAACCAGGCGGACGCCCGCACGACGGCGGACACCCTGGCCGGGGCGTCGGGCCTGCGGACGTGCACCCAGCGGATCTCGCCGCGGTCGGCGAACGGGACCCCGTGCGTGCTGGCGGAGCTGGGGCGCTGCGGAGCGCCCTGCGCGGGACGGCAGAGCGTCGAGGCGTACAGCCCGGCGGTCGAGTCGGTGTCGGGACTGATCGCGGGCCTGGACGGCAGCCCGCTGCACACGGCGGCCGAGCACGTGGAGCGCCTGGCGGCGGGCCGGCACTACGAACAGGCGGCCCGCCACCGCGACGAGCTGGCGGCGCTGATCCGCGCACTCGGCCGGGCGCACCGCCAGGCCTCGCTGGCCTCGATCGCCGAGCTGATCGCGGCGGCCCCGGACGGCGCGGGCGGCTGGGAGCTGTCGGTGATCCGCTACGGCCGCCTGGCCTCGGCCGGCGTCGCCCGGCGCGGAGTGCCCCCGATGCCGGTGGTGGAGGCCCTGGTGGCGTCGGCGGAGACGGTGTTCCCGGAGCCGGGTCCGCTCCACGGAGCACCGCCGGAGGAGGTGGGGGTGCTGCTGCGCTGGCTGGCCCGCCCGGGGGTCAGGCTGGTCCGCACCACCCGCCCTTGGGCCGAGCCCGCGGCGGTGGCGGGCTGGCGGGGTTGGCTGGACCTGGTCGCGGAGGCCCATTCCCTGGAGCACGTCGGCTGACCGGCCCGGCCTACCCGGCTCCGGCTGGGCGGGGTGGGGACGCAGAGGTGCCTGAACAGCTCGGCCTGCGTAGTTGGATGGTCGTTCGTGCCCGAGCACCCAGCTGCGCCTTCCGACCGCCCAGGCACGCCGTCCGGCCACCCCAGGTACCCGCGCCGACCGGCTGGGCACGGGAGGTGACGGGAGCGGCCGAGAGGCGGCTGGGCGGCGCGGCAGGCGCCCGGGACGGCGCCGGAGGGCGCAGGGCTCACTAGGATCGCGGGCGACACCCGCAGACGAGTCTTGGAGGACCCAGGTGATCACCGCGATCGTGTTGATCCAGGTAGAGGCGGACGCGATCCCGGACGCGGCGCAGGCGATCGCCGACATCGAGGGGGTCGGCGAGGTCTACTCGTGCGCCGGGGACGTCGACCTCATCGCCACGGTGAAGGTGGCCACGCACGAGGACCTGGCCGACCTGATCCCCGGCCGGATCGGGAAGGTGCCGGGCGTGCTCAACACGGTCACGCACATCGCGTTCCGGTCCTACAGCCGCACCGACACGGAATCGGCCTTCTCGATCGGCGTGGAGGACTAGCGCCCCAAGGCGGCCTTGGTTGCTCCGCCCTGCCCCCACGCCGCCCTCAACGGAGGCGCTGCGCGCCGCAGCAGCGTCGATTCGACGGACCCAAGGGGCGCGGGGGGCCGAGAAGGGCCGGAAACGACCGAAGGCCACCTCCCGGAGGAGGTGGCCTTCGTCGTGACCCTGGCTAGTGGTCGGCCTGCTTCGCGCTCGACGCCACCTCGGCGGAGTCGAACTCGCCGTGCTGGCCGTGCTGGCCGTTCTGGGCTCCGGAGTGGCCGTTGCCGTTGGCCCGCTCCAGCGCCGCCGTCTCCTCCGCCGGGTCCGGGGACCAGAGCGTGCCCGGCACCGCGTGGCCGGCCGAGCCCAGCTTGTTCATCTTCTTCGGCACCGACGCGCCCTGGTACTCGAGCGGGATCGCGTGGCCGTGGCTGTCGACACCCGCCAGCGGCTGGTGGATCTCGATGAACTCACCGTGCGGGAGCCGCTTGATGATGCCCGTCTCGACGCCGTGCTCCAGCACCTCGCGGTCGGCCCGCTGCAGGCCCAGGCAGATGCGGTAGGTGAAGTAGTAGGCCAGCGGCGGCACGATCAGCACGCCGATGCGGCCCGCCCACGTCGTCGCGTTCAGGGAGATGTCGAACTGGTCGGCGATGATGTCGTTGAAGCCGGACAGCTCGATGACCATGAAGAAGCCCAGCGCCATCGCGCCCAGCGCCGTGCGGACCGGGGTGTCCCGGGGCCGCTGGAGCAGGTTGTGGTGCGCGGTGTCCTTGGACAGCTTCCGCTCGATGAACGGGTAGCCCAGCAGCAGGCCGAACAGGATCGGCATGCCGACCGCGCCGGGGAAGAACACCGCCGGGATCGTGTAGTTCCCGAGGTAGACCTCCCAGGCCGGCCAGATCCGGAGCATGCCGTCGGCCCAGGCCATGTACCAGTCGGGCTGCGAGCCCGCCGACACCTGCGCCGGGTTGTAGGGGCCGAAGTTCCACACCGGGTTGATCTGGAACAGCCCCGACATCAGCGCCAGCACCCCCACGACCAGGGTGAAGAACGCGCCGCCCTTGAGGGCGAAGTACGGCATGATCCGGACGCCGACGACGTTGGTCTCCTTGCGGCGCACGCCCGGGAACTGCGTGTGCTTCTGGTACCACACCAGCGCCAGGTGCGCCCCGACCAGCGCGAGCATGATGCCCGGGATCAGCAGGATGTGCAGCGTGTACAACCGCGGGATGATCTGGTCACCCGGGAACTCCCCGCCGAACAACGCCCAGTGGATCCACGTCCCGGCCACCGGCACCGACAGCACGATGCCCGAGAGCGTCGCCCGGATACCGGTACCGGAGAGCAGGTCGTCGGGCAGCGAGTACCCGAAGAAGCCCTCGAAGCAGCCCAGGATCAGCAGCAGCCCGCCGATCACCCAGTTCGCCTCACGCGGGCGCCGGAACGCGCCGGTGAAGAAGATCCGCAGCATGTGCACGGCCATCGACGCCACGAAGATCAGCGCCGCCCAGTGGTGCAGCTGCCGCATGAACAGGCCGCCGCGCACGTCGAAGGAGATGTCCAGCGTCGTGCGGAACGCCTGGGACATCTCCAGGCCCTGCATGTTCTTGAAGCTGCCGTGGTAGACGACCTCCTGCATCGAGGGGTCGAAGAACAGCGTCAGGTACACGCCCGTCAGCAGCAGGATGATGAAGCTGTAGAGCGCGATCTCGCCCAGCAGGAACGACCAGTGCGTCGGGAACACCTTGTTCAGCTGGTGCCGCAGCCCCTTGGCCAGCAGATACCGCTGGTCGGCGTTGTTCGCGGCCTCGCCCAAGTGCCGTTCCACGGCGCTCGAGCCCTTGGTCGGCGTGGTGAGTGAACTCATGACTTACGCTCCCAAAAGGCCGGACCGATGGCCTCGATGAAGTCGCCTCGCGCGATCAAGTATCCCTCTTCGTCCACCGTGATCGGTAGCTGGGCCAGCGGACGCGTCGCCGGGCCGAAGATCGGCTTGGCGTAGTGGAGGGCGTCGAACTGCGACTGGTGGCACGGGCACAGGATGCGGTTGGTCCGCTGCTCGTACAGGGAGGTCGGGCAGCCGACGTGGCTGCAGATCTTCGTGTACGCGTAGTAGTCGCCGAAGTTGAAGTCCTCCTGGCCGGCCCGCTTGACCACCTTGGCGGCGTCGGTCGGGCGCAGGCGGATCAGCATGACCGGGTTGTCCACCCGGGTCAGCGCCTTGGCCAGCGCCTCCGCGTCGTTGCGCTCGGACTCGCGGAACGGGAACACCGTCTCCATCGCGCCGGCGTCGAGGTCCTCGGCCTTGACCAGGGAGATCTCGGTCTGCTTGCCGTGCTCCACCTCGACCGGCTTGCCGGTGGCCCGGCGCATGTAGACCTTCTCGCCGGGGAAGTTCGGCTGCCAGCCGGTGTGCCACAGCGAGTCGCGGGACTCGCTGTCCTTCCACGGGTTCTTGATGAAGGACGCGACCGGCAGCGCGGCGGCGGCGAGGCCGAGGGCACCGGCACCGGCGATCGCCGTGCGCTTGATCAGCGACCGGCGGGCGATGGTGCTGCGGTTCCCGGCGTCGGCCAGGTGCGCGAGGATCGTCGCGCGGTCGACCTCGGCCGACCCCCCGCCGTCGTTGTCGCTGCGCTGCTGCACCGCGACCTCGGCGGGCACGAACTTCTTCGTGTACAGGATCACGCCGATGCCCAGGCCGAGGATGGCCAGGCCGAGCGTGATGCCGAGCATCGGGGTGTAGAGGCTGTACCAGAAGTGGGCGCTCTCGTTGTCCGGCGCCTCGTACTGCCACGGCCACCAGATGAGCGAGACGACGAACCCGATCCCGGCCAGCGCGGACAGCGCGAACCAGAACGCGACCAGGCGCTCGGCCCGCTTCTCCGCGCGGGTGCCCTCCACGGGCCACGGGGTCGGGTACTCGACGATCTCGACGCCGTCGAGCGCGCCACCCAGCTTGAGCAGCTGGTCCCGGTCCATCTCAGCCAGTTCCGCCTCCGTCGGCGGCTTCGGCCCCTCGGCACTCATGCCTTCGATCCAATCCACAGCGTCACGCCGATCAGCGCGGCGATCCCGACGATGAAGGCGATGACGCCCTCCGAAGCGGGGCCGACCCCGCCGAGGCCGTTACCACCCGGGTCATTGTTGCCGTCCGACACCGACTTCACGTAGGCGACGATGTCCTTCTTCTCCTCCGGCGACAGCTGCCGGTCGGAGAACTTCGGCATGTTCTGCGGGCCGGTGAGCATGGCCGTGTAGATCTGCTCTTCGCTGGCCGGGTCCAGGTTCGGCGCGTACTTGCCGGCGGACAGCGCGCCGCCGCGGCCGGTGAAGTTGTGGCACGACGCGCAGTTGAGGCGGAACAGCTCGCCACCGCGGGCCGGGTCGTCGCCGCGCAGGGCCTCGCCCTTCTCGGCGGGGCGCTGGACGCCGCCGCCGTGCGCCTGGATGTAGGCGCCGACCGCGTCGATCTCGGCCTCGGTCAGCTTCGGCGGCTTGCGCTCGATCTGCGCCTCCTGGCGCGCGGCGGGCATGCGGCCCGAGGAGGTCTGGAAGTACACCGCGGCGTCGCCGATGCCGATCAGGCTCGGCCCGCGGTCCTGCACGCCCTCGAGGTTCGCGCCGTGGCAGGCGATGCAGGTGTTGTTGTAGACCTGCTCACCGAGGCGCAGCTGCGCCGGCGTGCCCTGGGCCTGCGCGGTCTGCGGCTCCGGGGCGAACACGGCGTACAGGGCGCCGGCGCCCACCAGCGCGATGCCGAGCGCGAGCAGGCCGGCGAACCGCCTCCGCAGCTTCGACCGCGCGCGGTACCGGCGCTCCGAGGTGTTGGTGCTGGTGGTCATCTTGCGGCAACCCTTGCTGTCAGTTCAGGCCGATGGTGATGGTGGTGGCGGCGGGGGCGACCTACGGAAGGAGGTAGATCACACCGAAGAGGCCGACCCACACGATGTCGACGAAGTGCCAGTAGTAGGACACGACGATCGCCGACGTGGCCTGGGCGGGCGTGAACTTGCTCAGTTTCGTGCGGATGAGCAGGTACACGAAGGCGATGAGCCCACCGATGACGTGCAGGCCGTGGAAGCCGGTCGCGAGGTAGAAGACCGTGCCGAACGGGCCGGACGGGATCGTCATCCCCTCTTCGACCAGGTTGTGGTACTCGTTGGCCTGGCCGCCGACGAAGATGGCGCCCATGATCAACGTGATGATGTACCAGCGGCGCAACCCGTAGACATCACCGCGCTCGGCCGCGAACACGCCGAACTGGCAGGTCAGCGAGGACAGCACCAGGATCACCGTGAACGGGATCGCGTACGCCACGTTGAGCTTGAACTCCTCGCCGTGCAGCGGCGGCGGCCACTGGCCGGACGAGTTCTGCGCCTTGACCGTGAAGAACATCGCGAAGAGTCCGGCGAAGAACATCAGCTCGCTGGAAAGCCACACGATGGTGCCGACACTGACCATGTTCGGCCGGTTCAGCGAGTGGACCCGCTGACTGATGGTGGGAGCTGCCGTTGTCACGCGTCGCATTATGTCCTCTCGCACCGCCGCTCCGCCGGGTGGGTCCACGGCGAGCCGTCTGCGTAACCGATCACACCGGATGCCCGCGAAGGGAAGAGCTACTCATGGGTTTACTCGACCGCCTGCTTGACCTGGTCAGGAAGCGGGAAACGCCCGGTCTGACCGCTGATGCGCCCGGCTTGGCGATCGTCGCCGAGGCCTTCGACCCGGTCGTCGCGGACTCCGCCGTGCTCGCCGGTTCACCCGGCTGGGTCGCCGCGGCACCGGCCGTTCTGCGGCACCACCTGCTGCTGCCGCCGGACCGGCTCGCCGAGGCGGCGTCGATCCTCGCCCGGGACGGCTACGACCTGCGGGAACAGGGACCGGACGGCGAACTGGTGCGCGTGCTCGCGGTGCGCGTCCAGGTGCTCGACGCGCTGCACTGCGCCCAGGAACGGTCCCGGATGGCCGGTCTCGCGCAACGGTTGGGCGGCGACGCGCTCGGCTGGGACGCGCAACAGCCGGAGCCGACCGCGTGATGTCGGTCTCGGCCGATACGATCGGCGGCAGTGCTCAACCGGGGCTCCGCCCCGGGCCGGGGGCTCCGCCACCCGGAACCCCCCGAAGAGCAGTGCGGTAGCGATACGGAGGCGTGCCTGATGGGCGAGTCGATGCGGATCCTGGTGTTCAGCCACAAGGCGGAGGTGCGCGAGGCGATCGTGAACGCGGTCGGCCGGCGGCCCGCCGCCGACCTGGCGCGCGTGGACTACGTCGAGGCGGCCGGCATCGCCGACGTGCTGGCCGAAGTGGACGCGGGGAACGTCGACCTGGCGATCCTCGACGGCGAGGCGCAGCCGACCGGCGGCATCGGCCTGTGCCGCCAGCTGAAGAGTGAAATCGCCGACTGCCCCCCGATCGTGGTGGCCGTGCGGCGCAAGGACGACCGGTGGCTGGCCACCTGGTCGCAGGCGGACGCCGTGCTGGTGCACCCGCTGGACCCGCTGACCGCCGCGGAGACCGTCGCCGACGTGCTGCGCGCGCGACGGGTCCCCGTCGTGAACGGCTGAGCCCGGTGACCACCCCGGTCCCCCGCACCTGGCCACCCCTGCTCAAGCAGCTCATCGCGGGCGTCGACCTCTCCGCGGAGGACACGGCGTGGGCGATGGACCAGATCATGAGCGGCGCGGCGAGCCCGGCCCGGATCGCCGGGTTCGCGGTGGCGCTGCGCGCCAAGGGCGAGACGCCCGAGGAGATCGCCGGCATGGCGGCCACGATGCTGGCGCACGCCCGGCGGGTCGAGCTGGACCGCCCGGCCGTCGACATCGTCGGCACCGGCGGCGACGGCTCGAACTCGGTGAACATCTCCACGATGGCGACGATCGTCACGGCGGCCGCGGGCGCACCGGTGGCCAAGCACGGCAACCGCAGCGCGTCCTCGAAGTCCGGCGCGGCGGACGTCCTCGAAGCGCTCGGGGTGAAAATCTCCCTGCCGCCGGAGGACGTCCGGCGCAGCCTCACCGAGGTCGGCATCGGGTTCTTCCTCGCCTCGGCGTTCCACCCGGCCCTGCGGCACGCCGGCCCGGTGCGCAGCGAGCTCGGCATCCCGACGACGTTCAACCTGCTCGGCCCGCTGACCAACCCGGCCCAGCCGGGCGCCGCGCTGATCGGCTGCGCGTACCCGGACAAGACGCGGGTGCTGGCGGAGACCTTCGCCCGCCGCGGCACGCGCGCCCTGGTGGTCCGCGGCGACGACGGCCTCGACGAGATCACCACGACGACGACGTCGACGGTGTGGGTGGTCTCGGACGGCGAAGTCACCGAGCGCACCTTCGACCCGGCGTCGGTGGGCGTCCCCCGCGCGACGGCGGAGGACCTGCGCGGCGGCGACGCGGCGGCGAACGCCGAGGTGGTCCGCGAACTGGTGGGCGGCAAGCCGGGCCCGGTCCGCGACGCGGTCCTGATCAACGCGGCGGCGGCTTTGGCGGCCTTCACGGGCTTCTCGGACTCGCTGGAGGACGATCTCCGCGCCGGGCTCACGCGAGCCGCGGAGGCGATCGACTCGGGCGCCGCAGCGGCCCTGCTGGACCGCTGGATCGCCTTCGGCTGACCGGCCGCCCGCTCAAGCGCGGGCGGTGGGCTCGGGCACTTCGTCGGCTTCCTCGGAGTTCTCCGGCACGGCGGCCGGGCGGCGGCGCTGTGGGGCCAGCGCGGCCGCCAGGACCGCGAGCATGCCCAGCGCCTCCGGCCAGCTCGGGCGGTGGCCGTAGAACGCGATGTCGACCACGACCGCGACCACCGGGTACAGGTAGGACAGCAACGCCACCGTCGTCGTGGGCAGCTTGCCGATGCTCGCGTACATCAGCACGTACATCAGGGCCGTGTGCACCGTGCCCAGCAGCACCAGCCAGAGCAGCCCCGACGTCGTCGACGGCAGCGGCGTGATCAGCAGCACCGGTGCCAGCACCAGCGCGCCCACCGTCGTCTGGACGGCGGCCAGCAGGTGCGGGCGGATGTGCTTCAGCTGCTTCGCGACGAAGGACGCTCCGGCGTACAGCACCGCCGCGCCGAGGGCCAGCGCGATCCCGGCCGGCTGCACCGGATTGCCGCCCTCGCCGTGCGCGGACAACGAGATCAACGCCACCCCGGCGAACGCGATGCCGGCCCGGGCCAGGTGGCTCTTGGCGACCTTCTCGCCGAGGAACGCCGCCGCCAGGCCGACCAGGATCAGCGGCTGCGTGTGGTACACCACCGTGCTGACCGAGATCGACGACAGCGCGTACGAGGCGAACAGCAGCACCCAGTTGCCGACCAGGAACAGCCCACCCAGCACGGCCAGCCCGAGGTCGCGGCGGGACGGCCGCCAGGCCTGCAGCCAGCCGCGCGAAAGGCACCAGAGCACCAGCAGGGTGCCTCCGACGAAGCAGCGGGCGAAGGCCACCGCGGGCGCGGCCGCGCCGCTCTCGAGGACGACCGCGCCGATCGTGCCGGACATCGCCATCGCCGCGGACCACTGGAGCAGCGGGCGCGTTTCGGAGTTCGTCATGCCGACCAGGTTCGTCCCGTCCGGCACCGCCGACCAGTGTCAGAGATGACAACCACCGCAAAACTTGTGACACACTGACCGGCATGGACGTCAACCGGGTCGCCGTGGTGCTCGCGGACCGCGTTTCGCCGTTCGAGCTGGGCGTCGCGTGCGAGGTGTTCGGCACCGACCGCAGTGCCGACGGCATCGAGGGCTGGGACTTCGCCGTCTGCTCCCCCGCCGGGGCGGCGGTGGAGAGCTGGTCGGGGTTCGGGCTGTCCGGCTTGCGGAACCTGGACTTCGCGGCGTCGGCGGACCTGCTGATCGTGCCGACGTGCGCGCCGCGGACCGCACCTCCGCCCGCACCGGTGCTGGAGGTCCTGCGCGACGCGGCCGGGCGCGGCGCGTGGGTGGCGGGGTTCTGCGCGGGCGTGTTCAGCCTCGGCTACGCGGGCCTGCTCGACGGCCGCCGCTGCACGGTCCACTGGGTGTACGAGGCGGAGTTCCGGCAGCGGTTCCCGGCCGCCGAGGTGGACCCGCAGGCGCTCTACGCCGACGACGGCGGCATCCTGACCAGCGCGGGCACCGTCGCGGCGGTCGACCTGTGCCTGCACCTGGTCCGCCGGCTGCGCGGCGTCGCGGCGGCCACGACGCTGGCCCGGCGGATGGTGGCGGCCCCGCACCGCGCCGGCGGCCAGGCCCAGTTCGTGCAGGCGCCCGTCCCGGCGACGGCGGCGGGCGACGACGCCGTCGTCGCGGAGGCCCTGGAGTGGGTGGAGCGGCGGCTGGACCAGCCGTTCACCGTGGCCGAGCTGGCCCGCCGCAGCGGCCTCGGCGAGCGGACGTTCCTGCGCCGCTTCTCGGCGGCGACCGGCACCACCCCGCACCGCTGGCTGACCGAGCGGCGGCTGGACCGGGCCCAGGCCCTGCTGGAGGAGGGCCGCTTGTCGGTGGAGGACATCGCGACGGCGTGCGGCTACGCGTCGGCGGCCGCGCTGCGCCACCAGTTCAGCCGCCTGCGTGGGACGAGCCCCTCGTCCTACCGGACGGCGTTCCGCGGCTGAGCACCCGGCAGAAACGAAACCGGCCGCCACACGAATGTGGCGGCCGGTCCGAACGGAGCGAACTCAGTCGTGCGACGGGCCCGTGTGGTACTCGAACACCAGGCCGCCGATCGTGATGAGCAGCGCGACCAGGGCGATGACGAGCAGCCAGATGTGGAAGAACGCCAGCGCCAAGGCAGCGAGCGCGGCGGTGGCCGCCATGCCGATCGGCCAGTAGCTGCCCGGGCTGAAGAAGCCCAGCTCGCCCGCGCCGTCGCTGATCTCGGCGTCCTCCCGGTCCTCCGGGCGGGGCTCGATGCGGCGGGCGACGAACTGCATGTAGCTGCCGGCCAGGAACGCGAGGCCACCGGTGAGGAACAGCGCGACGATGCCCACCGGCTCGGCACCGTGGGTCGCGGACAGCGCGGTCCACAGCCAGTAGACCCCCGCCATGAACACGGCGAAGATCGCCACGATGAAGAAGATGCGGGCTTCGACCTTCATGGGTCTTTCCTACTCCCTGTATCCGCTTTGGGGGGCCCGGGTGGCGGAGCCCCCGGCCCGGGGGCGAAGCCCCGGATGTCACTGCCTGAGCCGTCAGTTGGACGCGGTCCGCGCCGTGCGGTCGGTGTTGAACGGCTGGGTGGTCACCGCGTGCGGGGTGCACAGCTCGCCGCAGTTCATCTTCGCCAGCGCTTCGGCCGCGGTGAACGTCTGGCCGGTGGCCGGGTTCACCTGCTTGCGCAGCGCGATGTACTGGTCGAACTTGTCCGCCGACAGCGCGCGTACCTCGAAGTTCATCACCGAGTGGTACGTGCCGCACAGTTCCGCGCACCGGCCGACGAAGGAGCCTTCGCGGTCGATCTTGTTCTGGAAGGAACTGTCCTGGTTGTTCTTCTCCGGGTTCGGGAAGACGTCCCGCTTGAAGTTGAACTCCGGCACCCAGAAGGAGTGGATGACGTCGGTGGAGACCAGGTCGTACTGGATGGTCTTGCCGACCGGGAGCACCAGCAGCGGGATCTCGCCGGACGAGCCGACCGTGCTGACCTGGCCGCTGCCGTCGGGCTTGGCCGCGTTGGCGTCCTCGTACTTGAACTCCCAGTTCCACTGGAAGGCCACGACCTGGACCTTGACGTCCGGGTTGGGCACCTTGTCCAGGACCTTCGACTCCGTCGTCGCGGTGAAGAAGAACAGGACGCAGACCATGATCGTCGGGACGACGACCGTGAACAGCTCGAGCGGGATGTTGTACTGGAACTGCCGGGGCAGCTCCTCCGGCTCGCCGTCGACCGTCTTCTTCTTGCGGTGGAACGTCGCGGTCCAGAAGATCAGGCCCCACACGATGACCCCGACGACCAGCGCGGCCACCACGGCCCAGGTCCACAGGTTGCGCATCTGGTTCGCCTGCTCGGTGACCCCGACGGGCCAGCCGAACCGCAGGATCTCGTCGCCGGAGCAGCCCGTCGCGGTCAGCGCGACCAGCACGGCCAACGCGGCGACGCGCACGGTCCGCTTCCCCAGGGTGCGCTCGGGTTGTCCCACTGCGCCTCGCCCTTTCACCCAGAGCCTCCTACGACCGATCTTTGTGACAGCCGGACTCTAGCCGAGTTGGCCCATCCCGCTGACCAAGGGGTAACCATCGACGCGCGTGTTACTCGCCACCACCCGCCCGGCATACTGGGCTCTTCCCCAGCCCCGTGTGAACTCCGAAGGTGTGTGAGTACCCGTGTGCGGCCTGCTTGGACTGATCTGCGCGACCGAGACCGGCGCGGCGAACGCGCGTGACGCCGTCGGCGCGGCCATGCGCTGCCAGCGCCACCGCGGCCCCGACGAGCAGGACACCTGGGCCGACGCCGAGGTCGTCTACGGCTTCAACCGGCTCGCCTTCATCGACGTCGAGCACGCGCACCAGCCGCTGGTCTGGGGCCCGCCGGAAGCGCCCGGCCGCTACACGATGAACTTCAACGGGGAGATCTACAACTACCTGGAGCTGCGCGCGGAGCTCGCCGAGCAGCACGGCGCGAAGTTCGAAACCGAGGGCGACGGCGAGGCCATCGTCGCCGGTTTCCACTACCTCGGCGCCGACTGGGTCAAGCGCCTGCGCGGCATGTTCGCCTTCATGATCTGGGACTCGCAGGAGAAGCGGGTCTTCGGCGCGCGTGACCCGTTCGGGATCAAGCCGCTGTTCTACTCGGCCGGCCCCGGCGGCGTGGCGTTCTCCAGCGAGAAGAAGAGTCTGCTGGAGCTGTCGGACGTCCTCGGCGTCGCGCAGGAGCTGGACCGGAAGGCCCTCCAGCACTACCTGGTCCTGCAGTACGTGCCGGAGCCCGAGTCGCTGCACACGGCGATCCGGCGCGTCGAGTCCGGCACCTCGTTCGAGGTGGTGCCCGGCGGTGAGGTGAAGTTCACCCGCTACTTCCACCCGCAGTTCAGCGCGAAGCCGGTGAACGGGCCCGCCGAGGCCGAAGAGCTGTACCAGCGGATCGCCGATGTGATGCGCGACTCGGTCGGCAAGCACATGATCTCCGACCCGGACGTCACCGTCGGCGCGTTCCTCTCCGGCGGCATCGACTCCACGGCCACCGCCACGCTGGCCAAGGAGCACAACCCGAATCTGATCGCGTTCACCACCGGGTTCGAGCGCGAGGGCTACTCCGAGGTCGACGTCGCCGCCGAGTCGGCCGCCGCGATCGGCGTCAAGCACGTGGTCCGCACGGTGTCGGCGGACGAGATGATGGAGGTCCTGCCGCTCATCGTCTGGTACCTCGACGACCCGGTGGCCGACCCGGCGCTGGTCCCGCTGTGGTTCATCGCCCGCGAGGCCCGCAAGCACGTCAAGGCGGTGCTGTCCGGCGAAGGCGCGGACGAGCTGTTCGGCGGCTACACGATCTACAACGAGCCGATTTCGCTGGCGCCGTTCGAGAAGATCCCGGGCGGCATGCGGAAGCTGATCGGCAAGGTGTCGACGAAGATCCCCGAGGGCACCCGCGGCAAGGACCTGCTGCGCCGCGGCGCGCTGCCGCTGGAGGACCGCTACTACGGCAACGCCCGCAACTTCCGCGACGACCAGCTGCGGAACGTTTTGAAGACCTACCAGGAAGGCGTGGGCTTCAAGGACGTCACGGCGCCCTGGTACGACGTCTCGCGCGGCTGGGACCCGGTGGCCCGCATGCAGCACGTGGACCTCTACACGTGGCTGCGCGGCGACATCCTGGTCAAGGCCGACAAGGTGACCATGGCGAACTCGCTGGAGCTGCGGGTGCCGTTCCTCGACGCCGAGGTGTTCAAGGTCGCGGCGTCGATCCCGCTGGACCAGAAGCTCGCCCACGGCACGACGAAGTACGCGCTGCGCCAGGCCCTGGCCAAGATCATCCCGGCGCACGTGCTGAACCGCCGCAAGCTGGGCTTCCCGGTGCCGATCCGGCTGTGGCTGCGCAACGAGATGTACGACTGGGCCCGCGGGATCATCAGCGATTCGAAGACCGAGGAGCTGCTCGACAAGACGGCGATCCTGGCACTGCTGGAGGAGCACAGGGCGGGCCAGCTGGACCGCAGCCGCCAGCTGTGGGCGCTGATCGTGTTCATGCTGTGGCACGGGATCTTCGTCGAGCACCGGATCAAGCCGGAGATCCCGGAGCCGGTGTACCCGGTCAAGCTCTGAGGCTCGTGTGACGAAGGGCCCGCACCGGTTCGGTGCGGGCCCTTCGTCACATCCGGGGCTCAGGCGGCGGGCAGGACCGCCGAGATCTCGTCCGCCGCGTCCGGGCCGAACGCCTCGCCGATGCGGGCCAGTGCCTCCGCGCGGTCGAACGTCCACTCCTGGGTGCCGACCGTCTCCAGGACCAGCACCGCGATCAGCGAACCCAGCTGGGCCGCGCGCTCGACGCCGAGGCCGCCGTCGAGGCCGGCCAGGAAGCCCGCGCGGAAGCCGTCGCCGACACCCGTCGGGTCCGCCTTCAGCCGCTCGGGGACCGCGCCGATCTGCAGGGCGATGCCCTCCTTGCCGACGATCTCGACGCCCTTCTCGCCCAGCGTCGTGATCCGCAGGCCGACCTGGTCGAGGACGTCGGCCTCGGTCCAGCCGGTCTTCTGGAGCAGCAGTTCCCACTCGTAGTCGTTGCTGAACAGGTACTTCGCGCCGGCGACGAACGCGCGCGCCTGCTCGCCGGTCATCCGGGCCAGCTGCTGCGAGGGGTCGACGGCGAACTCGTACCCGCGCTGACGGCACTCCGCGGCGTGGCGGATCATGCCCTCGGGGTCGTCCGGGCTGATCAGCACCAGGCTCAGCCCGCCGGCGCGCTCGGCGATCGGCAGCAGCTCGATGTTGCGGGACTCGGCCATCGCGCCGGCGTAGAACGTCGCGATCTGGCAGAGGTCCTCGTCGGTGGTGCAGACGAACCGCGCGGTGTGCGCGACCTCGGACACGTGCACGCCCGAGGTGTCCACACCGTGCCGCTCCAGCCAGGAGCGGTAGTCGGCGAAGTCGGCGCCGACCGCACCCACGAGGACCGGCTGGACGCCGAGCACCCCGAGGCCGAAGGCGATGTTCGCGCCGATCCCGCCCCGCCGGACCACGAGGTCGTCGGCAAGGAAGCTCAGCGAGACCCGGTGCAGCTGCTCCGCGACCAGCTGCTCGGCGAACCTGCCCGGGAAGTGCATGAGGTGGTCGGTCGCGATACTGCCGGACACCGCGATCCTGGCCCTGTCTGCCACCGGCTGCTCCTTCGTGTTCGACCTCACGGCAAAAGGCGCGAAGTTACCCCCGGGTCATGACCCATCCGGGTAGTTCGCGCGTACCCCGCCGACACTACCGGCTGGTACTCCTTTTCCGGTCGAGAGCGGATCAATAGCGTGACGAATCGTGAACGCCGTCACCGAACCCGAGACCCTGTCCGAGCTGATCGCCGACTGCGCCTTCATCCCGGCGACGCTCCAGGCCGAAAGCCTTCGGCTCGCCCCCGTCACGGCCGAGCCGTGGCAGGTCGACGAGGCGTGCCACGCCCAGGTGGCCGAACTCGACGCGTACGTCTAGATCCGCAGCCACGCAGAAGGCCCCGCCTCCCTCCTGGGGAGACGGGGCCTTCTTCACGCGTCGCTCAGTGGAACGAATCGCCACAGGCGCAGGAGCCGGTGGCGTTCGGGTTGTCGATCGTGAAGCCCTGCTTCTCGATCGTGTCCACGAAGTCGATGACGGCTTCCGACACGTACGGCGCGCTCATCCGGTCGACGGCGACCTTCAGGCCGTCGAAGTCGCGGAACAGGTCGCCGTCGAGCGTGCGCTCGTCGAAGAACAGCTGGTAACGCAGGCCGGCGCAGCCACCGGGCTGGACGGCGATGCGCAGGTGCATGTCGTCGCGGCCCTCCTGCTCGAGCAGGGCCTTCGCCTTGGAAGCCGCGGCGTCGGTCAACGTGACGCCGTGGGTCTCCTCGGCGGTCTCGGCCTGCGTCGCGCCGGCGTGCTCAGCGGTCGTCATGGCACTCCTCATCAAAGTCGAACTCGCTGCGGATACTCCTCGTGCTGACGTGTTCAACACCGGGGGCGTCCGATCTGTTCCCCCACCATGGTCGCACATGGATCGACCTGGTGAACGGCGGCGTGACGCCTGCAATACCCTGGTGAGGTGAGGTTCCTGCGCCGAAGCACCACAGACACCGCCGCCGAAGAGCCGGAGACGGGCGAAGCCGTCGAGGTCGCCGGCAAGGCGTACACGCCCGGGAAGGGCAAGGCGACGCCGAAGCGCCGCGACGCCGAAGCGAAGCGGCGCGGCCCGGTGGCGCCGCCGCCCACCACCATGCGCGAGGCGATGAAGCGCAACAAAGAGCTGCGCAAGGCGAACCCCCAGACCAAGGAGGACCGCCGCGCGGCCGCGAAGGCCCGCCGCGACGCGATGATGCGCGGCGACGACAGCGCCCTGCTCCCGCGCGACCGCGGGCCGGTCAAGCGGTACGTCCGCGACCTGGTCGACAGCCGGCGCAACCTGCTGGGCCTGTTCATGCCGCTGGCGATCGTGGTCTTCCTCGCACTGCTGGTGCCACTGCCCCAGGTGCAGTCGTACATCACGCTGCTGTGCACGGCGTTGCTGCTGGTGATGGCGATCGAGGGCTTCGTGAACGGCCGCAAGATCGCGAAGCTGGTGCGGGAGAAGTTCCCCAAGGAAGCGGTGAACGGCCGGTCGATCGGCTGGTACGCGTTCGTCCGGGCGTCCCAGATCCGCCGGCTGCGGATGCCGAAGCCGCGGTTGAAGCCGGGCGACCCGATCCCGGACTGAGCGGGTTTCGAGAAGCCGGGTCGAGCGAGCCTCGACCCGGCTTTTCGCTGTCCGCGGCCCGGCCACCGAGACCGGAGTCACCCCAGGTCGTTAGCAAAGCAAACGATTACCGCCTAAGCTCGACGGCATGGAGTTTCGTCGTCTCGGCCGCAGTGGCCTCAACGTCAGTGAGATCTCGTACGGGAACTGGCTCACCCACGGTTCCCAGGTCGAGGAGGACCAGGCGCACGCCTGCATCCAGGCCGCCCTCGACGCCGGCATCACCACCTTCGACACCGCCGACGCCTACGCCAACACCGCCGCCGAGTCGGTGCTCGGGCGCGGTCTCAAGGGGCAGCGGCGGGAGAGCCTGGAGATCTTCACCAAGGTCTTCTGGCCCACCGGTCCCAAGGGCCCCAACGACCGCGGCCTGTCCCGCAAGCACATCACGGAGTCGGCGCACGCCAGCCTGAAGCGGCTCGGCACCGACTACGTCGACCTCTACCAGGCGCACCGCTTCGACCGGCACACCCCGCTCGAAGAAACCATGCTCGCCTTCGCCGACCTCGTGCGCCAGGGCAAGGTGCTCTACGTCGGCGTCTCCGAGTGGACCGCCGAGCAGATCTCCCGCGGTGCCGCCCTCGCCCGCGAGCTGCACGTCCCGCTCGTGTCGAACCAGCCGCAGTACAACATGCTCTGGCGGGTCATCGAAGAGCAGGTCATCCCGGCCTCCGAGCGCGAAGGCCTGAGCCAGATCGTCTGGTCGCCGATCGCGCAGGGCGTCCTGACCGGCAAGTACAAGCCCGGCCAGGCCTACCCCGAAGGCTCGCGCGCCACCGACGAAAAGGGCGGCGCCGACATGGTCGCCCGCTTCCTCGACGAAGACGTGCTCGAGCGCGTCGCCCGGCTGGAACCGCTCGCCGAGGACGCCGGCCTGAGCCTCGCGCAGCTGGCCGTCGCGTGGGTGCTGCAGAACCCGAACGTCGCCTCGGCCATCATCGGCGCTTCGCGGCCGGAGCAGGTGCACGAGAACGTCAAGGCCGCGGGCAAGAAGCTCGACGCCGACCTGCTGACCGCCATCGACGACGTCCTCGGCGACGTCGTCGAGCGCGACGCGAGCCTGACGAAGAGCCCCTAGTCCCGGAGTGTTCCGGCCTGGTCGATCCGGCCCTGGAACGGCACCCCGAGGTCGAACGCGTCCTCGGGGGCCATCCGGGGCTCCAGGCCGAACCCGCGCAGCAGGCGGCCGGCGCCGGCCAGGCGGTCGCCGCCGCGCCCGGGCACGCGCGAGGGCGTCAGACCGCGCGCGACCAGCAGGCTTTCGACGTCGTCGATCAGCCGGTACGGGTCGTACTCACCCACGGACCCAGGTCTTCCCGGTGATCCGCTCGTAGACCTCGGTGTAGCGCTGCCGCGTCTGCTCGACGATGTCCGCGGGGATCTCCGGTCCGGGCGGGGTCTGGTCCCAGCCCGTCGACCGCGACCAGTCGCGCACGAACTGCTTGTCGAACGCGTGCTGCGGACGGCCCGGCTCCCACTCGTCGGCCGGCCAGAACCGCGACGAGTCCGACGTCAGGACCTCGTCGCCCAGGGTCAGCGTGCCGTCGGCGTCGAAGCCGAACTCCAGCTTCGTGTCCGCGATGATGACGCCGTGGGCAGCCGCGTGCTCGGCGCCCTTCGTGTAGATCTCCAGCGTCAGCTCGCGAAGCCGTTTCGCGGTGTCCTCGCCGATCTCGTTCAGGACCTCCTCGAAGGTCATGAACTCGTCGTGGCCGGTGTCGGACTCCTTGGTCGTCGGCGTGAAGATCGGCTCCGGCAGCTTGTCGCCCTCGACCAGCCCGGGCGGCAGCGCGACGCCGGAGATCTCGCCGTCGCGCCGGTATTCGCGCAGGCCCAGACCGGCGAGGTAGCCGCGGGCGATGCACTCGACCTTGACCATCTTAAGCGGCTTGCAGCGCATCGCGCGTCCGGCGAACTGTTCCGGCACGTCGGTGGTCGACACGACGTGGTTCGGGACGACGCCGGCCATCCGGTCGAACCACCACGCGGAGAGCTGGTTGAGCAGCTTGCCCTTGTCCGGGATCGGCGTCGGCAGCGAGACGTCGTAGACCGAGACGCGGTCGGACGCGACCAGCAGGATGTCCCCGCCGTCGAGTTCGTACAGGTCACGGACCTTGCCCGCGTGGATGTGCTTCATTCGCCGTCCTCAGTCGTGTACTCGTAGAAAACCCAGTGGTCGGGCAAGGCGGCGGACTCACCGTACTCGACGACCGTCCCGTCGGCCGCCAGGAAGGTGCTCCGGCCGAGCAGCACCGGCGACCCGGCGGGCAGCCCCAGCTCGGTCGCCTCCTCCTCGCCCGCGCGGCCCGCCGCGTGCCGTTCCTGCGTCGTCGCGATCTTCGTGCCGAGCCGCGCGGCCGCGTGGGCCGCGGTGCCCTCGACGATCCGCTCCGCCACCAGCAGCGCCGGCGCCTTCGCCGACAGCGTGCCGTCGAACCACGACGTCGACGTCGACAGCGGCCGCGAGTCGGGACCGTACGTGGTGCGACGGCGCTTGATCACCGGAGCGCCCTCGTCCAGGCCGAGTGCGGCCGCGGCGCGTTCCGGCGCGGGCTCGAGGGCCGCCGAGCGGATCACGGCGTAGTGGCCCGGCGGGTAGATCCGGCCCGTTTTCGCCGAGGCGGCGCTGCGGTCGCGGGCCGTGCGGTGCAGGCCGCCGCGGTCGACGACCGTGCCGACGCCGCGCACGGGCCGCACCAGGCCCTGCGAGCGCAGCGTGGCCAGCACCTTGGTGGCCGTCGCCATGGCGACGGTCCAGGTGCGCGCTATCTCGCGGGCGGACGGCACCGCATCGCCCTCCTGCAGGCGGCCGGACAGGATGTCGTCACGGATCCGGCCCGCGATTTGCAGGTACGGCGGCTCAGGGCGATCCAGGGTGGGCAAGGCGGCTCCTCACAGGGACAACACGCACAAGTGTTCTAGCACGCCGGGGGGTGTCCCACAAAGGCCTGTTCAGAACCACCCAGGTGTACTAGTACACGCACTGGACTGTGCTCTAGTGCGCAAGTTACCCTCGAAAGTGTGTCCCCGACCACACCGCACGCCGGCTCCAGCGGCCAGGGCCTCGAGGAACTCCTCGAGGAACTCCGGCGCCGCAACTGGGTGCTGCACCTGTTCGGCGGCCGCGAGGCGCCGGAGCTCTACGCGGCCGTGCACCGCTGGCCCACCTGCGCGGACGTCATCATCCTCCGCGACGAGCACCGGGCCAGCGCCTACCGGGTACCGACCTTCCCGGGCACGGACGTGTTCAGCCCGCGGGTGGTCACCTGGCAGTACCACGCCACCCCGGTCTGGACGCTGCGGGCGGTGCTCACCCTGGCGGAGCCCGGCACCCCGGGCGCGCCGCTGCAGGCACTCCGGCCACAGCCGGACTGCGGGATCCCGCGCGAACTGCGGCGGGACGTCACCATCCGGCCGACCGGGACGCCCCGGGACGGAGACGACGGCGGCGGCCCGCCCGCGTGCGCTTAACGGGCGAGCAGCCGCTCCGCGACG
Organism: Amycolatopsis sp. cmx-4-61; assembly: GCF_046548775.1. Classification (NCBI taxonomy): domain Bacteria; kingdom Bacillati; phylum Actinomycetota; class Actinomycetes; order Pseudonocardiales; family Pseudonocardiaceae; genus Amycolatopsis; species Amycolatopsis sp. cmx-4-61. Next base: position 396,076 of record NZ_JAEBEI010000005.1, read on the forward strand.
ACGAGGTCGTGGGGGTAGGTGATCTTGAGGTTCTCGGGCGCACCGGGGACCCAGCGGATCGGCAGGGAGGAGAACCGCTCCATGCACGAGGAAGTGTCCGTCCCGACGAAGCCTTCGCGCTGGGCCTTCTCGTAGGCCTCGAGCAGCGGTCCGGCCCGGAAGCCCTGAGGCGTCTGGACACGGATCGCGCCGGGCACCTGGGCGACCAGGTGCCCGGCATCCACCTCGACGACGTCGTCCGCGGAAAGGCCCGGCACAGCCCCCCCGTCCTCGCGTGTCCGGGCCAGCACCGCACCGACCAGTTCGGGGTGGACCAGCGGCCGGGCCGCGTCGTGCAGCAGCACGGCGTCGACCCGGCCGCCGGTGATTCGCGGGGCGAGGTGGCGCAGCGCGTTCAGTTCGGACGCCTGGCGCGTGTCGCCGCCGTACACGATTTCCACGCCGTCGCCGGCCACTTCGTCGGCGAGCTCCCGGTCCTGCGGCCGGATGACCAGCACCAGCACGCCGATGCCGGGCACCCCGCGGAAGGCGTCGAGCGACCAGGCGGCCACGCGCCGGCCGGCGAGCGGCAGGTAGACCTTGTTCAGCTTCGCGCCGACGCGGGTCCCCGCGCCACTGGCCAGCACCACCGCGGCCGCCGTCGTCTCCACGAGCCGCGAGACTACCGGCCACCCGTTCCCGGTAAGTTGGGCCGCAGCGTTGCCCGTGGCAGCGTGGAAACCGGGGCTCCGCCCCGGGCCGGGGGCTCCGCCACCCGGACCCCCCCAAGAATCGAAGGGCCTGGTGTGGAGCCGGACAACATCGAGTTCCCCGAGATCACCCCGCCCGACGACCACGCCCGGTCCGATGCGATCGCGCTGCACGACAAGCTGGTCAAGCCCGCCGGTTCGCTCGGGCGGCTCGAGGAGCTGGGCGTCTGGATCGCGGCCTGCCAGGGGCAGTCGCCGCCGCGGCCGTTCACGCGCCCGCGGGTGATCGTGTTCGCCGGCGACCACGGGATCGCCGCGAAGGGCGTTTCCGCCTATCCCGCCGAGGTCACCGGGCAGCTGCTCGGCACGATGCTCACCGGCGGGGCCGCGATCAACGTCCTGGCCGCGGCCGCGGGCGCGAGCGTCCGCGTGGTCGACATGGCGGTGGACACCGAAGCACCCGCCACGCGGGCGATCGGCGAGTTCAAGGTCCGCCGCGGCTCCGGGTCCATCGACGTCGAAGACGCCTTGACCGCCGACGAGGTGCAGAAGGCCGTCCGGGCCGGGATCGCCGTCGCCGACGCCGAGGTCGACGGCGGGGCCGACCTGCTCATCCCCGGCGACCTCGGGATCGGCAACAGCACGCCGGCGTCGGTGCTGGTGGCCGCGCTGACCGGCAGCGAGCCGGTGGCCGTCGTCGGCCGCGGCTCCGGCATCGACGACAACGCCTGGATGCGCAAGGCCGCCGCCGTGCGCGACGCCCTGCGCCGGGCCCGCGCGGTGCTGGCCGACCCGGTCGGCCTGCTGCGCACCACCGCCGGTGCGGACATCGCCGCGATGGCCGGGTTCCTCGCCCAGGCCGCGGTCCGCCGGACGCCGGTGGTGCTGGACGGCCTGGTCGCCTGCGCCGCGGCGCTCGTCGCCGAGGACCTCGCCCCGGGTGCGCGCCGCTGGTGGGTCGCCGGCCAGCGGACGGCCGAACCGGCGCACGCACTGGCGCTGGAGCACCTGGACCTGGGCCCGCTGCTGGAGCTGGACGTCCGGCTCGGCGAAGGCACCGGCGCGGTGACCGCGCTGCCGCTGCTGATGATGGCCGCCCGCGTCCTCGCCGAAACGGCCACCCACGAGCAGGCCGGCGTCTCCGGCCCGCTGATCGCCGCGCCCGCTTCCTGACGAAGCCGGAAGCGGCCCCCGGCGTACCCGGGGGCCGCTTCGCGAACCGCTCAGCCGAGCTTGACCATCCAGTGGTCGGGGTCGGGCCGAGTGCCCTCCTGGAGCCCCGTCAGCTCTTCGCGCAGCTTCATCGTCAGCTCGCCCGGCTGCCCGTCGGCGATGGTGAACTCGCCGCCCGCGTGCTTCGCGTGCCCGACCGGGGTGATCACCGCGGCGGTGCCGCAGGCGAACGTCTCGGTCAGTTCGCCGGACGCCGAGGCCTTCTCCCACTCGTCGGTGGAGATGCGGCGTTCCTCGACCTTGTACCCGAGCCGGGAAGCCAGCTGCAGCAGCGACTTGCGGGTGACGCCGGGCAGCAGCGACCCGGTCAGCTCGGGCGTGACCACCCGGGCGTTCTCGCCGGAGCCGAAGACGAAGAACAGGTTCATCCCGCCCATCTCCTCGACCCAGCGCCGCTCGACCGCGTCGAGCCACACCACCTGGTCGCAGCCCTTCTCGACGGCCTGCGCCTGCGCCACGAACGACGCGGCGTAGTTGCCGGCGCACTTGGCCGCGCCGGTGCCGCCGGGGGCCGCCCGGACGTACTCGGTCGACAGCCAGACGCTGACCGGCTTCACGCCGCCGGAGAAGTACGAGCCGGCCGGCGAAGCGATGACCGTGTACAGGTAGTCGGCCGCCGGGCTGTTGACGCCGAGCCCGGTGGAGGTCGAGATCATGAACGGCCGCAGGTACAGCGAGTCACCCGGCCGGGTGGGCACCCACCGGTTGTCGACCGCGACGAGCTCGCGCAGCGACTCGATGAAGACGTCCTCGGGCAGCTGCGGCATGGCGAGCCGCTCGGCCGAGTCGCGGAACCGCGCGGCGTTGGCGTCCGGGCGGAACGACGCGATCGAGCCGTCCGGCTGGCGGTAGGCCTTGAGCCCCTCGAAGATGGCCTGGCCGTAGTGCAGCACCGACGTCGCGGGGTCGAGGGTGAACGGGGCGTAGGGGCCGACCTGGGCGTCGTGCCAGCCTTCGGCCTTCGACCACCTGACGGTGACCATGTGGTCGGTGAAGTACGTCCCGAACCCGGGAGCGGCGAGTACCTCCGCGACACGGTCCGCGCTCGCAGGACTCGGGTGCGGGACATGGGCGAACTGTGTCGTGGTCGTCATGGCTAGACGATACCGCTTGCTCGGACGCGCGTTAGTCGGATGTCCATCTGTTCGCCGGTTCGCCGCGCGCGCGGCGCCGGCGTTCTAGGATGCCGTCGTGACCTACCACTCCACTGAGCCGGTCCGCCGGCCGAAGAGCACCGGCGCCGACGTCAAGACCTTCGTCACCGCCGTGCTCCTGACGTTCGGCGTCGGCCTGCTCGGCATGGTCGGCTGGGCCGTGCTGGACAGCGGGTTCGGCGGCTTCCTCGGCCTGGTCGCCGGCGTCTTCGGCGTCGTGTGGTGGCGGAAGATCCACGGCAAGGCGTTCCCGAAGGTGGTGCCGACGAAGTCGGTCGTCATCCTCGCGGTCGTCAACGCCGTGCTCGCGCTGATCCTGATCCTGACCGCGGGCTGAGTTCCGCCGGCAGCTCCGGCGCGGGCCAGCCGGGGTCCGGGCGGAAGTCGGTGTCGGTCCCGTCGAACGGGTAGGCGCCGCGTTCGGCCAGCGCGCCGATCCGCTCGCCCTCCGCGCGCAGCCGGTCGAACTGCTCGAGCGTCAGGCGGCCGACTTCCAGGGCGGCCTCGGCCTCGTCTTCGTCGTCCCAGCGCCAGCGGCCGTCGCGCTCGACGACGACGTCGAGCACGCCGTCGATCCGGTCGACCGCGCCGGGTGTGCGGCCCAGCGGGATCTCCAGGTTGACGTACCAGTTCTTGAACCGGCCTTCGAGGTCGAAGAACCACCAGACCGACGACCACTCGTCCTCGGGGATCCGGCGCAGCGTCGACGCGCCGTGCCACGAGTCCGCGACCGGCACCCGCGGGATGCGGAACCGCTGGTCCAGCGGAGCGTCCCGCATCAGGCGCCCGTCGGCGAGCCGGCTGCCGACGATCGCGGTGCCCGCCGGGATCCAGCCGCGCAGGACGCGGCCGTCGTCTTCGAGGACGCGCAGCGGGTGGACCTGGCCGATCGAGCCGTCGGGGCGGTGGAACCGCTCGGCCACGGTCTCCCCCGGCCGCCAGCGTCGATCACTCACGGGTCCCACTGTACCTGCGCGCGCGTACGCGCAGTAGCAGCTCGATTACGGCCGCCAGCCCCGCGATCACGAGCGCGGGCAGCACCGGCAGCAGCGACGCGGCCGCCGCGGCAGCAGCGAGCCCGGCGAGCCCCGGCAGCCCGGTCCGCGCCCGGACTTCGGTCCCCGCGGCGAACGCGGGCACGACGGTCGCGACCACGGCGACGGCCGTGAGCAGCGGCTGCAGCGCGTCCGCGTCGGCGGCGGAGAGCAGGTCGCGCAGCGAGGTCGGCGACAGCCCGAGCCGGACCGCGCCGAGCTGGTAGAGCGCGGCGAACGCGGCGAGGACGGCCACCGCACCGAGCAGCAGCGCGCGCAGCCCGGCGCGGCCGCGGCCCGCCGGCCGCAGGAACGGCAGCACCAGCACGGCGGCGACCAGCACGCCCGCGAAGTCCGGCGGCCGCAGCCCGTCCGACGTCCCCACCGGCAGCACCGCCACGCACACGGCGACCAGCGCGGCGCCCGCGGCGAGCAGCAGCCCGCCCACGGCCCGGACGACGATCGTCGGGAGCTTCGGGCCGGCGAACCCGGCCCCGGCGACCACCACGGCGAACGCCGCGGCCGCGAGTGCCCGGTGCGCCGGGAAGACGTAGGCACCGAACGCGATCGCGTAGACGGCCACTTCGGCCAGCCGCGCGACGGCGACGGCGACCCGGTCGACCAGGGTGTCCCCCGGTTCCGGCAGGCCGGCCGTCACGCCCGCGGCGATCGCCGCCAGCACCAGCCCGGCCAGGAGCCACCAGCCCGCGCCCGCCGCCCCGGCCGCCAGCGCGACCAGCAGCCCACCGCCCAGCCGCACGCGGCCCTCCCTCGCCCTCTGTTCACCCGTGGTCAGGTCGTCATTAGCATGGCTCACGATCCCGGCCGGGCCGGTGCCCGGTACCACCGAGAAACGCGCGAGGAGCCAGAAGTGACCGTGCCTAAGCTCGCCCTGTCCGACAACACCGGGGAGGCACTGGCCAAGACGCGCGCCGACGTGGTCGTCGTCGGCACCCTGCAGGGCGAGGACGGTCCGCTGCTCGCGCCCGGCGCCGCCGCCGTGGACGCCGCCTTCGACGGCAGGCTCGCCGGCCTGCTGGCCACCCTCGGCGCCAGCGGCAAGGCCGAAGAGGTCGTCAAGGTCCCGACGCTGGGCAAGCTGCCGGCCGGTGTCGTCCTGGCCGTCGGCCTGGGCAAGGCGGGCGACGCCGTCACCCCCGAGCAGGTCCGCCGCGCCGCGGGCGCCGCCGGCCGGGCGCTGGCCGGCACCGACCGCGCGCTCGTGACGCTGTCCGAGCTCGACCTGCAGGCCGCCGTCGAGGGCACGATCCTCGGCTCCTACGTCTTCACCGCCTACCGCTCGGAGAAGGGCGACGCCCCGCTGGCGAAGGCCGACTTCGCGAGCCCGGCCGGTGGCACCGCCCGCGAGCACAAGGCGACGCTGAAGGCGGCCGGCACCATCGCCGAAGCCGTCATCGTCGCCCGCGACCTGATCAACACCCCGCCGAACGACCTCTACCCGGCCTCCTTCGCCGACCGCGCGAGGAAGCTGGCCGAGGACAACGGCCTCGAGTTCGAGGTCCTCGACGAGAAGGCGCTCAAGCGCAAGGGCTTCGGCGGCATCCTCGGTGTCGGCGGCGGCTCGTCGCGGCCCCCGCGCCTGCTGCGCGTCGGCTACAAGCCGGCCAAGCCGGGCAAGAAGGTCGCGCTGGTCGGCAAGGGCATCACGTTCGACTCCGGCGGCATCTCGCTCAAGCCCGCCGCGAACATGGACCACATGACCTCGGACATGTCCGGCGCGGCCGGCGTGCTCGCGGCCGTGGTGCTGGCGGCGAAGCTGAAGTACCCGCTGGAGGTCGTCGCGCACATCCCGCTGGCGGAGAACCTGCCGTCGGGGACGTCCTACCGGCCCGGTGACGTGCTGACCATGTACGGCGGCAAGACCGTCGAGGTCCTCAACACCGACGCCGAGGGCCGCCTGGTCCTGGTCGACGCCATGGTGCGCGCGGCCGAGGAGAACCCGGACTACCTGATCGAGACCTCGACGCTGACCGGCGCCCAGGTCGTCGCGCTCGGCAACCGCACGGCCGGCGTGATGGGGTCGGAGGACTTCCGCGACCGCGTCGCGGCGATCATGCAGGCCACCGGCGAAAACGGCTGGGCGATGCCGCTGCCGGAGGAACTGCGCGCCGACCTCGACTCGCGCCTGGCCGACCTGGCCAACGTGACCGGCCACCGCTGGGGCGGCATGCTCGCGGCCGGGATCTTCCTGCGCGAGTTCGTCGCCGACGGCCTCGACTGGGTCCACATCGACATCGCGGGCCCGTCGTTCAACACCGGTTCGCCGTGGGGCTACACCGGCAAGGGCGGCACCGGTGTCCCGGTCCGCTCGATCGCCGCGGTGCTGGCGGACATCGCCGCCAACGGCTGAGCCCCTCCCGCCCTTCCAAGCGCCTTAAGGCGGCCTTCGGTGCGTCAGACGCACCCAAGGCGGCCTTCGGTGCGTGTGACGCAACGAAGGCCACATTGGGGCGCTTGGCTAGGGTCGGGGTGTGGACGCGGGCGAGTACCTCGAAGCGGCGGTCAGGGACGTCCTGACCGCCGCTTCGTCCACTGTGGACGACCGGATCGGGTACGCGGCCCTGCTGCTCGCCGTCACCGGTGCCCTCGACGAAGCCGATCGGCTGGTCACGCAGTGGCAGGCCCGGACGGAACGCCCGGTGGCCGCGCTCGCCGCCGACCCCGTGCGGGCCCGGGCCTGGGCGATGCTGTTCGAAGCCCGGGGCACGCGCCCGGACTGGGCCGAGGGCTTGCCGCCGCTGGACCTCGACGCCGAAGAGCGCGCGCACACGACGTCGTTGCGGCGGCCGGTCTCCGATCTCGAAGGCGTCCTCCCGCCGGGCGCGATCGCCGAGGTGGTCAAGCACGTCGCACCGGCCCGGCCGGACCGGGTCCGGGCCGCGCTCGCCGACGGCGACCTCGAGCTGTGGGCTCGGTCGGCCGGGCCGCACCCCGACGTCGCCACCTTGGCGGCCACCCGGGCCCTGGCCCCGGCGCTGGTCGCGGGCGCCGATCCGCTCAGCCTGCGCGACCGGGCGCCGGCGTGCGCGGGCGCGCTGATCGCGGCCCTGCACGAGCGGTACCCGCCCGACCCGGGCACCTGGCCGGAGCTGATCGCCGGGATCCTGCGCCTGCGCGGCGGGGCGACGGCCCCGCCCCCGGCGTCGGAAGCGGCGATCCGCTCGGCGGAACTGCGCCTCGGCGCCGAGCTGCCGCCCGACCACCGCGAGTTCCTGCTGACCTGCGACGGCCTGCCCGCGGACGTCGTGTTCCCGCGCCTGCTCGGCACGGCGGACCTGCGGGCCGAGGACGGCGTGGTGGTCCTTTCGGAACCGGCGGTGCTGCTGCTTTCGGCGGGGCACGTGGTCGAGGTGGACCCGGTGCTGGGCACGACGGTGCACTCGTCCTTCCGGGCGGCGCTGGCCCGGCACGCCGCGCTGCTCGCCCAGTCCGGCTAGGTTGGACCCGGTGACCGCCCTCACCGTGGAGAAGATCACCCCCGAGAACGTCGCCGCCGCGTGTCAGCTGGCCGTCCAGCCGCACCAGAAGAAGTTCGTCGCCCCCGTGGCGGTCTCGCTCGCCGAGGCCTACACCCAGCCGGACATCGCCTGGCCGCGGGTGGTCGCCGACGACGGCGAACCGGTCGCCTTCGTAATGGCCCGCTTCGACCCGGCGGCCGAGCTCGACTTCTTCCGCTGCGGGATCTGGCGGCTCAACGTCGGCGCCTGCGTGCAGGGCCGCGGCTACGGCCGGTTCGCCGTCGAAACCGTCCTCGACGAGGCCCGGCGGCGAGGCGAAAAGGTCGCGACGGTGCTGTGGCTCCCGGGCGACGACGGCCCGGAACGGTTCTACCTGAAGCTGGGCTTCCGGCCCACCGGCCAGAGCCACCACGGCGAGGTGGTCGGCCGGCTCGCGCTCGAGGGCTAGACCTGCCCGCGCTTCTTCCGCTCGGTGTACTCGCGCATCCGCTTCGGGTAACCCACGCGCGCGACCTCGTACACCGGGATCGACCGGCGGTGCCCGAACTGCTGCGCCGCCTCCAGGCTGCCGATCCGCCGCCGCGTCCACTCACCGTCGTGGGCGATCAACACCACAGTGGTCTCCGTGACGTTGGTCTTCGGCTCCACGAAGGCCTCGACACCCCTTCGGGTGGCGGCCCACTCGTCGAGGTGGCGGGTGTCCTCGGTGCTGGCTTTCCGCAGCGTACCGGCCCGTCGCCCACCCTTGGCCCGCCTGCGCAGCGAGTCGAAGAGCCCCACCTCGACCACCTCTCCCTCCGAGACCTACGCCACTCATTATCCCGATGTCCGCGTGTGGTCGGCGTCGCACACCCGGCTAGCTCGCAGCCCCGTCCGGCGTAGTGACAAGATGGCGGTGTCGCGCGCGCGGTTATACCGGGCGCGGGCGCGACGACCGAGCATCACCCCACTGCTTGCCGAGGAGTTAATGAAGTGACCGACACCTCCGCCGACCTCGTGATCCTGGGAGGCGGATCGGGCGGCTACGCCGCGGCGTTCCGCGCGGCCGAGCTGGGCCTTTCCGTCACGCTGATCGAGAAGGACAAGCTGGGCGGGACGTGCCTCCACCGGGGCTGCATCCCGACCAAGGCCCTGCTGCACGCCGCCGAGGTCGCCGACGAGACCCGCGACGCCGAAGCGGTCGGCGTCAAGGCCGCCTTCGAGGGCATCGACATCGCCGGGGTCAACAAGTACAAGGACGGCATCGTCGCCCGCCTGTACAAGGGCCTGCAGGGCCTGGCCAAGGCGCACAAGGTGAACCTCGTCGAGGGCGCCGGCACGTTCGTCGGCGGCACGACCGTCGAGGTGGACGGCACCCGCTACACCGGCAAGAACGTCATCCTCGCCACCGGCTCGTACTCGCGCACGCTGCCCGGCCTGGAGCTCGGCGGCCGCATCATCGCCAGCGAGCAGGCCCTGTCCCTCGACTACGTCCCCAAGAAGGTCGTCGTCCTGGGCGGCGGTGTCATCGGCGTCGAGTTCGCCAGCGTCTGGGCCTCCTTCGGCGTGGACGTCACCATCGTCGAGGCGCTGCCGCGGCTGGTCCCGAACGAGGACGAGTTCGCGTCGAAGCAGCTCGAGCGCGCCTTCCGCCGCCGCAAGATCGCCTTCAAGACCGGCGTGAAGTTCACCGGCGCGAAGCAGGACGACAACGGCGTGAGCGTTTCGCTGGAATCCGGCGAGACCATCGAGGCCGACCTGCTGCTGGTCGCCGTCGGCCGCGGGCCCAACTCGGCGGGCCACGGCTACGAGGAGGCCGGCGTCAAGATCGAGCGCGGCTTCGTCATCACGGACGAGCGGCTGCGCACGAACCTGCCGAACGTCTACGCCGTCGGCGACATCGTCCCGGGCCTGCAGCTCGCGCACCGCGGGTTCCAGCAGGGCATCTTCGTCGCCGAGGAGATCGCCGGGCAGAACCCGCGCGTGATCGACGAGAGCGGCATCCCGCGGGTCACCTACTCGCACCCGGAGGTCGCGTCGGTCGGGCTGACCGAGTCGCAGGCGAAGGACAAGTACGGCTCCGACGTCACGACGTTCACCTACGACCTGGGCGGCAACGGCAAGAGCCAGATCCTCAAGACCTCCGGCGGGGTCAAGCTGGTCAAGGCCCCGGACGGCCCGGTCGTCGGCGTCCACATGGTCGGCGACCGCGTCGGCGAGCTGATCGGCGAAGCGCAGCTGATCTACAGCTGGGAGGCGTTCCCCGAGGACGTCGCGCCGCTCATCCACGCGCACCCCACCCAGACCGAGGCCCTCGGTGAAGCGTTCCTCGCCCTCGCGGGGAAGCCGCTGCACGTGCACAGCTGACGTCCCACCAGCAGAATCCAGACCACGCAGAACTTGGAAGAGGAGTCAGCGAACGATGGCCTACTCCGTCACATTGCCGGAGCTCGGGGAGAGCGTCACCGAAGGCACCGTCACCCGGTGGCTTAAGCAGGAGGGCGACACCGTGGAGGTCGACGAGCCGTTGCTCGAGATCTCGACCGACAAGGTCGACACCGAGGTGCCCTCCCCCGTCGCGGGCACGGTCGTGAAGATCAGCGCCCAGGAGGACGAGACCGTCGAGGTCGGCGGCGAGCTCGCCGTCATCGACGACGGCACCGGCGGCGTTCCGGAGTCCTCCGGGTCCTCCGCCCCGGCGCAGGAAGAGGCCGCGTCCTCGGAGCCGGAGCCGGAGCAGCAGGAGGAGTCCGCGCCGCAGGCGGAGGAGTCCGCGGACAGCGCGCCGAGCAAGCCGGACACCGCGCCGGCGGCGGGTGGCGAAGGCACCGAGGTGAAGCTGCCCGAGCTGGGCGAGAGCGTCACCGAGGGCACCGTCACGCGCTGGCTGAAGGCGGTCGGCGACTCGGTCGAGGTCGACGAGCCGCTGCTCGAGATCTCCACCGACAAGGTCGACACCGAGGTGCCGTCGCCGGTCGCCGGCACGGTGCTGGAGATCCGCGCGGGCGAGGACGAGACCGTCGAGGTCGGCGGCGTCCTGGCCGTCATCGGGGACGCGAACGCGGCGCCGAAGGCCGAGTCGAAGGCGGAGTCGAAGCCCGAACCGAAGCCGGAGCCCAAGCCCGAGCCGAAGCCGGAACCCAAGCCGGAACCGAAGCCCGAGCCCAAGCCGGAGCCGGTCCAGGAGTCGAAGCCCGAGCCCAAGCCCGAACCGAAGCCGCAGGCCGCCCCGGCCTCGGCCGCCACGCCGTCGGCGCCGGCCGCCGCGGCGAAGGACGGTTCGGCGGACGGCCCGTACGTCACGCCGCTGGTCCGCAAGCTGGCGTCGGAGCACGGCATCGACCTCTCGACGCTGACCGGCAGCGGCGTCGGCGGCCGGATCCGCAAGCAGGACGTCCTGGCCGCGGCCGAGGAGAAGCAGAAGGCCGCGGCCGCCCCGGCGCCCGCCGCCGCCGCTCCCGCCGCCGCTTCGGCTCCCTCGGCGCCCGCCGCGCGTCCGGCGGCCACGGTGTCGCCGGAGCTCGCCGCGCTGCGCGGGACCGTGCAGAAGGCCAGCCGGATCCGGCAGATCACGGCCACCAAGACCCGCGAGTCGCTGCAGATCGCCGCGCAGCTCACGCAGGTCCAGGAGGTCGACGTCACGAAGATCGCGAAGCTGCGGCAGCGGGCGAAGGCGGGCTTCAAGGAGCGCGAGGGCGTCAACCTGACGTTCCTGCCGTTCTTCGCGAAGGCCACGGTCGAGGCGCTCAAGCAGCACCCGAACGTCAACGCGTCCTACAACGAGGACACGAAGGAGATCACCTACCACGGCGCCGTGCACCTGGGCATCGCGGTGGACACCGAGCGCGGCCTGCTCTCGGTCGTGATCCACGACGCCGGCGAGCTGAGCCTGGCCGGTCTCGCGCACCGGATCGCCGACCTGGCGGGCCGCGCGCGGGCGGGTCAGATCAAGCCGGACGAGCTGTCGGGCGGCACCTTCTCGATCACGAACATCGGCAGCGTCGGCGCGCTGTTCGACACGCCGATCATCGTGCAGCCGCAGTCGGGCATCCTCGGCACCGGCGCGGTCGTCAAGCGCCCGGTCGTGATCACCGACGCCGACGGCAACGACACGATCGCGATCCGGTCGATGGCGTACCTGCCGCTGACCTACGACCACCGCCTGGTGGACGGGGCCGACGCGGGCCGCTTCCTGACGACGATCAAGCAGCGCCTGGAAGAGGGCAACTTCGAGAGCGAACTCGGTCTCTGAGTCACTGCTGACGAAGGCCGCCACGGGATCCCCGTGGCGGCCTTCGCCGCATCCGCGCCGGACGTGCGGGCACGCAGCGGATGCGCAACGATCGAAGCATGCGAGTACTCATCGCCGGGGCGAGCGGCCTGATCGGGTCGGCGCTGGGCGAACGCCTGCGGCGCGAAGGCCACGAAATTCGTCGTCTCGTACGGCGTGAAGCGCGCGAAGGCGGCGAATTCCGGTGGGATCCGCCGTCGGGCACCATCGCGAGCGGCGCGTTCGAAGGCGTGGACGCCGTCGTGAACCTGGGTGGCAAGCGGCTGTTCCCCGGCCGGTGGAGCGCGATGCGCAAGCAGGAGCTCACCGACAGCCGGGTCGAGCCGACCGAGGTGCTCGCCGAAGCCGTCGCCGAACACGGGGTCGGCGTGCTCGTCAACGCGTCCGCCGTCGGCTACTACGGCCACACGCACGAGTCCACTGTGGACGAGTCGGCCCCGCGGGGCCGCGGTTTCCTCGCCGAGCTCTGCGAAGCCTGGGAAGCCGCGACGGCGCCGGCGGGCGACGCGCGGGTCGTGCACCTGCGCACCGGGCTCGTGCTCTCGGCGAAGGGCGGCCTCTACGCCACGCTGCGCCCGCTCTTCCGGCTGGGCCTGGGCGGCCGTCTCGGCGACGGCCGCCAGTACATGTCGTGGATCTCCCTCGAGGACGAGGTCGGCGCGATCGCCCACGTCCTGACGGCGGACGTGTCGGGTCCGGTGAACCTGACCGGCCCGGAACCGGTGACCAACGCCGAGTTCACCCGCGCGGCCGGCCGCGTCCTGCACCGCCCGGCGCCGTGGTGGGTGCCGGGCGTCGCGCTCAAGGCCGTGCTCGGACAGGCCGGCGAGGAGATGGCGTTGTTCGGGCAGCGGGCCGTCCCGGCCGTGCTGCAACGGTCCGGGTACGCGTTCCGCCACCCGACCCTCGACCAGGCGCTCGCCGCGGCATGACGGTCCCCGTCAAGCGCTGGCTCGTCGTCGGCATCGCGCTGGCGGCGGCGTTCGTCGCGCTGGGCCTCGGCGTCGCCCGGCACCCCCTGACGCTCGACTCGCAGGTGGCGAACGCCCTCCACGGCGTCTACTCGCAGCCGCTCGGGCGGGCGGCGCAGATCGGCAGCGACGTCCTCGGCCCGGTGCTCCCCTGGGTCCTCGGCGCGGCGCTGCTCGCGCTGGGGTTGCGGCAGCGGCAGCACACCGGGTTGTGCGTGCGGCTGGCCGTCGTCCTGTTGCTGTGCCGGCTGACGAGTGTGGTGGCCAAGCCGCTGTTCCTGCGGGAACGCCCGCGCGACTACCCGGACCTGAGCTACCCGAGCGGGCACGTGACGTCGGTGGCGAGCGTCGGGTTCGTGCTGGTGCTGCTCTGCGCGTGGCTGTGGCCGAGGCTGGTGAAGCGCGTCCTGCTGGCCTCCGCGGTGGCGGTCGTGGTGTGCGCCGCCTGCCGGGTGCTGCTGGGGGTGCACTGGGTGTCGGACACGATCGGCGCAGTGCTGGCGGTGACCGGTGTCGGGCTGCTCTCAGCGTGCGCCTTGCGGCTGCTTCCCCCGGGTGACGGGCGTAGCCTCGACGGGTGAGTTCTTCCCGCACTTCCTGCCGCGCCAGCACCGAGCCCGTCGACGTCCGGGAGCTCGGCACGATCGACTACACCGAAGCCTGGGAGCTCCAGCGGAGCGTCCTGACGGCCCGGGCGGACGGCACCGCACCGGACACGATGCTCCTGCTGCAGCACCCGTCGGTGTACACGGCGGGCAAGCGCACCGAGCCGGCCGACCGGCCCACGGACGGCACCCCGGTGATCGACGTCGACCGCGGCGGCAAGATCACCTGGCACGGCCCGGGCCAGCTGGTCGGCTACCCGATCGTGAAGCTCGGCGACCCGATCGACGTCGTCCACTACGTGCGGCGCCTGGAGGAGGCGCTGATCCACGTGTGCGACCAGCTCGGCGTGGCCAGTGGCCGGGTGGAGGGCCGCAGCGGGGTGTGGATCCCGGCCGACGACCGCGGGATCGAGCGCAAGATCGCGGCGATCGGCATCCGCGTCCAGCGCGGCGTCACGATGCACGGCTTCGAGCTGAACTGCAACGCGGACCTGGCGGCGTTCGACTCGATCGTCCCGTGCGGCATCCGCGACGCGGGCGTGACGTCCCTGTCGTACGAGCTCCAGCGCGACGTCACGGTGGAGGCGGTGCTCCCCCTGGCCCGCGACGCGGTACTGGCGGCACTGGAAGGCGAGCTCCCGGTGAGCGAGGACCGCTGGCTCCCCCGCCCGGCGGCGCCGGAAGCCCCCGGCGTGACTTTCGCCCTGCAGAACTGAAAGCGGCCGGCCTCCTGTGGACAACAGGAGGCCGGCCGGGCTTTCGCGGCCGGGAACTGTCGGTCCCTTCCGCTAGCGTGGAAAACGGGGGCTGCTCAGTACGGCTGCGGGCGCCGGGCCCGGCGTGGTCACCCACACCGGGCCCAGCGGCAAACCCAGCCGACAGTCACCCGCCGCTCAGTCCAGCTGCGGCGCGACCTCGGCGGCGATCAGGTCGATCTGGTCGAGGTCCGAAAGGTCCAGCAGCTGCAGGTAGACCCGCGTGATCCCGGTCTTCTCCCGCCACTGCCCGATCCGGTCGACGACCTCCCCCGGCGTCCCGGCCAGGCCGTTGGCCCGCAGCTCGTCGACGTCCCGGCCGATGACCGACGCGCGCCGCGCGACCTCCGCGTCCGAGCGCCCCACCCCGACGACCAGGGCCACCGAGCGCAGGATCTCCTTCGGGTCGCGGCCGATCTCCGTCGCCGCCGCTTCGACGCGGGCGAACTGGGCCGCTGCCGTCTCGGCGTCGGTGAACGGCAGGTTGAACTCGTCGGCGAACCGGGCGGCCAGCGCCGGGGTGCGCTTCTTGCCGCCGCCGCCGACGATCACCGGCGGGGCCGGCGACTGGGCCGGCTTCGGGAGCGCCGGCGACTCCGACAGCTTGTAGTACTGGCCGTCGAACGAGTACGTCGCGCCCATCGGCGTCTTCCACAGGCCCGTGATGATCTCGAGCTGCTCGGCGTAGCGGTCGAAGCGCTCCTTCAGCGGCGGGAGCGTCAGGCCGTACGCCTCGTGCTCGGCGTCGTACCAGCCGGAGCCGAGGCCGAATTCGACGCGGCCGCCGGACATCTGGTCCACCTGCGCCACCGAGATGGCCAGCGGTCCCGGGTGGCGGAACGTCGCCGCGGTGACGAGCGTGCCCAGCCGGATGCGGCTGGTCTCGCGGGCCAGGCCGGCGAGGGTGATCCAGGCGTCGGACGGGCCGGGCAGGCCGTCGGCCGAGCCCATCTTCAGGTAGTGGTCGCTGCGGAAGAAGGCGTCGTACCCGGCGGCTTCGGTCGCCTTGGCGACGCGCAGCAGGTCGTCGTAGCTGGCCCCCTGCTGGGGCTCGGTGAAGATCCTCAAGTCCACGACGTCAGCCTATAGAGACGTCGGGCTCCGTGCGCCTCAGCCGGACCAGCATGCGGACGATCACGTCCTCGATCTCGGCGCGGACCTTCTTCGGATCGGGCGAACTGGCGATTTCGGTCGCCGCGCTCGAGAGCGCGCCGAACAGCAGCCGCGCGGTGACCTCGACCGGCACCGGCTCCACCTCGCCCGCGTCGACCAGGGACTGCAGGCCCGAGCGGACCAGCCCGAAGCTGCACCGCTCCTCGGCTTCGCGCCAGCGCTCCCAGCCCATCACGACGGGTGCCTCGTGGATGGCGATCCGCTGGTAGGCGGGGTCGAGGCAGGCGCGGAAGAACGCGTTGAGCCCGGCGAGCGCCCGCTCCCACGGCGTGCCCTCCCCGGTCATGATCTTCTCCAGCCGGTCGAAGACGATGCTCTCCACCTGCTCGAACGCGGCTTCGAAGAGCGCCTGCTTGCCGCTGAAGTGGTGGTACAGGGCCCCTTTGGTCACCCGGGCGCGTTTGGCGATCTCGTCGAGCGAGGTCCCCGCGTATCCGCGTTTGGTGAACAGTTCGACCGCGCTGTCGACCAGCGCGGACCGCGTCGACTCGGAATAGTCGAGTCGTCTGGACCTCATTGTCGCCACCTTCACAACTTTACGCCCGGAACCGCTCTCCATACTCATGGTATGTTCGGCGCGTCAGGTCCGTACCGGGAGTATGCCGCAGACCCGCGGTATGACCCGGGCCACGGAAGGGGAGCCACAGATGAGCTGGACCGACTTCTACCGACGTCAGGAAATCCTCGAAGCGACCGTCCGCCTGGCCGCCCGCAACCCGGGTGAGCCACTGCCGCTGGCGGAGGTGCCCGGTGCCGAGGAGCACTTCGGCACCGAGGAGAACGTCCTGATCGCCCTGCAGTACCAGTGGACACGGACGCTGAGCGGCCGGCTGCGTTCCGAGGTCGCCGATCCGGACGACGCCGACGGCCTCGGCGACCACGTCGACGCCGTCACCCGCGCTTGGCGCGCCGCCGTCGAGGAGCACACCGACCTGCGTGCCGTCCTCGACGGCGCTTACGAGCGGCACGCGTCGCTGCGCCGGATGCACGAAGGCGAGCTGCGGATGCTCGCCGTCACGGCCGGGCTGGCCGACCCGCGCGAGCCGGCCGACGAGCTCGTCAAGGTGGGGCGCGCGTTCGAAGCGCTGCTGCACGCGAACCGCACGGAGACCACCCGCCGCCGTCCCGTCATGGGACATCTGCGGCGCCTGCTCGCGCCGAGTGCGTGAACAGGGTTTAGTACACGTATGACCCAGCGCTGGACCGAAGCCGACATCGCCGACCAGACCGGCCGGACCGTTCTGGTCACCGGGGCGAACTCCGGGCTGGGGCTGCGCACCGCCGAGGTGCTCGCGGGCAAGGGGGCCCGCGTGCTCCTCGCCTGCCGTTCCGCCGAGCGCGGCGCGAAGGCACTGGACCAGGTCCGCGCGGTGGCCGCGGGCGCCGAACCGGAGCTCGTCCCACTGGACCTGAGCGAGCTCGCCTCGGTGCGCGCGGCCGCCGCGTCGGCGCGCGAGCTGACCGGCGACTCGCTGGACGTCCTCGTCAACAACGCCGGCGTGATGGCGACCGCCCGTGGCCGCACGGCCGACGGCTTCGAGCTGCAGTTCGGCACGAACTACCTCGGCCACGCGGCGCTGACGTGGCTGCTGATGCCCGCGCTGCGCGGCGGCCACCACGCCCGCGTCGTCACGCTGTCGAGCCTCGCCGCCACCGGCGCCCGCATCCACTTCGACGACCCGAACTTCGAGCACCGCCGCTACAACCCGGCCGTCGCGTACGGCCAGTCGAAGCTCGCCGACCAGGTGTTCGCCCTGGAACTCGACCGGCGGCTGCGCGCCGCGGGCTCGGCCGTCGTCAGCGTGGCGGCCCACCCCGGGTACACCGCGACGGGGCTCGGCAGCGGCATGGCGCGGTCGTACACGAACCCGGTCGTCCGCTCGCTCATCGCCGGCGGCCACAAACTCGGCGAGACGCTGTTCGCCCAGAACACCCGGATCGGCACCCTTCCGCAGCTGTACGCGGCGACCGCGGACGACGTCGAAGGCGGCAGTTACATCGCCCCGCGCGGCCTCGGGAACCTGCGGGGTCACCCGGCGCGCGTGGCGCCGCTCGGTGCCGCGCGCAGCGAGTCGCTGGGGTCGGCGTTGTGGGAGCTCACGGCGGAGCTGACCGGCGTCACCCCGGATCCCGCTTAGCCCGGACGGGCGTACGGTTGAGGGCGTGAGTGCTGCGCCTGAAGGCCGGAAGTTGTTGCGTCTCGAGGTGCGTAACAGTGAGACGCCGATCGAGAAGAAGCCGTCGTGGATCAAGACGCGGGTGCGGATGGGTCCGGAGTTCACCGAGCTCAAGGGTCTGGTGCGTCGCGAGGGTTTGCACACGGTGTGTGAGGAGGCTGGTTGTCCCAACATTTATGAGTGCTGGGAAGACCGTGAGGCGACGTTCCTGATCGGTGGGGATCAGTGCACCCGGCGATGTGACTTCTGCCAGATCGATACTGGGAAGCCGGCAGAGCTGGACCGGACTGAACCGCGGAAGGTCGCGGAATCCGTGCAGGCCATGGGACTGCGGTATTCCACGGTCACTGGTGTCGCCCGGGATGACCTGGAAGACGGCGGTGCGTGGCTGTACGCCGAGACTGTGCGTCAGATTCATGCGTTGAATCCGGGGACGGGTGTGGAGTTGCTGATTCCGGATTTCAACGCGGATGCGGTGCAGTTGGCGGAGGTGTTCGGGTCGCGGCCGGAGGTGCTGGCGCACAACGTGGAGACGGTGCCGCGGATTTTCAAGCGGATCCGGCCTGGGTTCCGGTATGCGCGGTCGCTGGAGGTCATCACGAAGGCGCGTGAGGCGGGGTTGGTGACGAAGTCGAACCTGATCCTGGGTATGGGGGAGACTCCGGATGAGGTGGGTCCGGCGATGCGGGATC